>JAZONM010000009.1:0-64386 GCA_045654505.1 Clostridia bacterium
ACAAAACAAAAGAATACCAATAGGCGAAATATACCTACTTACATATGGTTTTCAATTTACAACAGATGATAAAACTCAAATTGAGGCATATAGAAATGAAGGCAGTAAAGTAAAATTTTTATACAAAGAAGATGATAAATATTTTGATTGTAAAACAGGAGAGGAAATTGTTTTTAAGTCTCTTCCTAGCAATAACCCAAGAAAGCTTGATGTTGTTGTTGACAAAACCACTTGCAAAAAAATATATACACAAGATGAACTAGAGACTCCATATGTGCATTCAAAAGGTGTTTTGAGAAATGTTGGTTTTAAAATGAGTCAAGAAGGTGGCAAAAGCGATCCAAGAACTGCTAGATACAAGATATTGTTGCCAAATATATTGCCGATTGAGGGAAGAAAAATATTTGAATTGACTAGTTTTAGCTATACCAAATATTTAAAAATTCTTATTCAAAATACATTGCCTTTAGATATGCTTGGAAAATTTGAAGATAAATGCAATAAATTTATTACTCATTCTCATAAATCACGTGCAGAAATTTGTAAGGCAAAATTGAGAAAACAAGAAGAGAACAATAAATCTGTCAATAATCCAAACAATACTAGTAAAAATGTTCATACCATTGAAATGGACGGACACGTAAAATAAGAGTTTTGAAAAAAATCTCTTGGAAAAAGAAAGTTTTATCCAATCGATAAAACTTTTTTTGATTTTGTATTTAAGTCATGGGAAAAACATATGGCTTTTTTATAGTATAAATTTATTAAAAATCCCTTGAAATATTATTATATATATGATAAAATACCTTCGGTTTCAAAGAAACAACTACACACCATGGTTATATTTTTGCGCTGTTGCCAATGAGATTTGGTGGCGTGAAGAGGTTTAAAAACTGTGGGAGGAATAAAAACAAGGAGGAAAATATGTCAGTAATTTCAATGAAGCAACTACTTGAGGCTGGTGTACATTTCGGACACCAAACTCGCAAATGGAATCCTAAAATGGCTCCATACATTTTCACTGCTAGAAATGATATTCATATTATCAATCTAGAGGACACAGTGGTTTTGGTTGACAAAGCATACGACTATATTAAAGAGATGGCTAGTCAAGGCAAAACAATCTTGTTTGTTGGTACTAAAAAACAAGCACAAAAAGCAATCGAGGACGAAGCAAAACGTTGTGGTATGTACTACATCAATTCTCGTTGGCTAGGTGGTACTCTTACCAACTTCAAAACTATCCGTAGTCGTGTTGAGCGTCTAAACAAACTTAACACTATGGAAAAAGTGGGAGAGTTTAATCTACTTCCAAAGAAAGAAGTAATCAAGCTTTTGGCTGAGAGAGACAAACTTGAGAAAAACCTTGGCGGTATCAAGGATATGGTAAAACTTCCTGATGTTATGTTTATCGTAGACACTAAGAAAGAACATATCGCTGTAAAAGAAGCAAAAGCTCTTAATATCCCTATCGTAGCTCTTATTGATACAAACTGTGATCCAGAGCCAATTGATTATGTTATCCCTGGCAATGACGACGCTATCCGCGCTGTCCAACTTATCGCTGCTGCTATGGCAAATGCTGTAATCGAAGCAAAAGAAGGCGTTGCTCCAGTTCTTAACACTGAAGAGACAGAAACTGCTACAGAAGAAGTAGAAGCAACTGCAGCACAACCTGCTGTTGAGGAATAATCTAAATTTTAAGGAGAGATATTATGTTTACAACTGAAGATATCGTAAAATTAAGAAAACGTACAAATGCTGGTGTAATGGACTGTAAAAAAGCTCTTGTGGAGTCAAATGGTGACTTGGACAAAGCTACTGAATGGCTAAGAGAAAAAGGTATCGCTGCCGCTGCTAAAAAGGCAGACCGTATCGCTGCTGAGGGTGTTGTTTATTCATACATCCACATGGGCGGAAAAATTGGTGTTTTGCTTGAAGTAAACTGTGAGACAGACTTCGTAGCTAAGAGTGACAGATTCTTAGAGTTCTGCAAAAACATCGCTCTTCATATTGCTGCTGCAAAACCTGAGTACATCACTCGTGAAGAAGTTCCTGCAAATGTACTTGAGAAAGAAAAAGAAATTTTGAGAGCTCAAGCACTTAATGAAGGAAAACCTGAAAAGATTATCGAGAAAATGGTAGAAGGCCGTATCAAAAAATTCTACGAAGATATGTGTCTAATGGACCAACAATATGTTAAGAATCCAGACCAAACAATTACAGCTCTTCTAAATGAAGCTATCCTTACTATCGGTGAGAAAATCACTATCCGTCGTTTCACTCGTTACGAGATGGGCGAAGGTCTAGTAAAAAGAAGCGACAATTTCGTAGAAGAAGTTATGAAACAAACTGGCCAACAATAATTAGTAGTAAATATCCCATATTTATGGGATATTTTTTTGTATTTTTTTGGTCACTTATATATAAATATAATATTATATCAATTATATTGTTTGCCTAAACTTTTTATTTTTAGTAAAATGAATATTAGTAAATTGATAAGGTGGTATAAAATGTACAACGAAGAAGTTGAGATGTATCTTGATGATATGAAGGGCTCGATTGACAAAGCGGTAGACCATTATGCTGACGAGCTTTTGCAAATCCGAGCTGGTAGAGCCAATCCACGTATTGTAGAAAGAGTTATGGTGGATTATTATGGTATTATGACTCCAATTAGCCAAATGGCGACAGTGAGTGTGCCAGAGGCGCGTATGGTGCTTGTAAGTGTATGGGATTTGAGTCAATTGAAAAATGTGAGCAAGGCTATCGAGGCTGCAAATCTTGGCGTAAATCCAAGTGACGACGGTCGTGTAATCCGACTTGTTTTTCCACAACTTACTGAAGAGAGACGTAAAGAACTTTGCAAGGAAGTAAACAAACTTGCTGAGAACACTAAGATTGTAGTGAGAAATGCACGTCGTGATACATTGGACGAATTTAAGACAATGAAGAAAAATTCGACAATAACAGAAGACGATTATGATAGACTTGAGAAAGACGTACAAAAAACTATCGACGAAACAATTGCCAAAATCGATAAGATGTGCGCTACAAAAGAAAAAGATATAATGGAAGTTTAGTAGTAACAAAGTTATACTCGGGTTTATATAAAAGTATATAGGGTTATAATTATTTGAAATGGAGAGGGTATGACTAAAGTTTTTTCAAAACTACCAAAACATATAGCATTTATTATTGATGGAAATGGACGTTGGGCAAAAAGGCGTGGACTTCCTCGTATGTTTGGGCATAGAGCTGGTATTGAGACATTGAAAGAAAATATTGTTGAGTGTCGCAATCTTGGTATCGATGTTGTGAGTGTTTTTGGATTTTCTACTGAAAACTGGAATCGTCCTCAGCCTGAGCTTGATGGACTATTTAATTTATTTGAAGAGTTTTTTAAAAATGAAACTATAGATTTTATGGGTCTTGGAATTAAAGTTAGGATAATGGGAGATTATACCAAATTTCCTCAGCATCTTGTGGATAATGCCAAAGCTCTGATTGAGCGCACCAAAAACAATGATAAAATGGTGCTAAATATGGGTATCAATTATGGCGGGCATGATGATATCTTACATGCTGTCAATAATATGATAAAAGATGGCGTGAAAGATGTCGACAAAGCGACAATGGAAAGCTATCTGTATACAAGTGGCTTGCCAGCACCTGACTTTGTGGTTAGGACAAGTGGTGAGCTTCGTATAAGTAATTTTATGCTTTGGCAAATGGCTTATAGCGAATTGTATTTTCCAAAGACATTGTGGCCAGATTTTCACAAAAAAGATTTGTATAAGGCTTTGAAAAGTTATCAAAAGAGAAATCGCCGTTATGGCGCTATAAAGGAAGATAAAAAATGAAAAAGAGATTAATAACAGGTGTATTCTTTGTATTGGCATTGGTAGTTTTGTTTTTCTCAAGACTGCTTACTCTTTATGTATTTGACCTAGCGATTGCTGGACTTGCTGTTATGGCATGTGTTGAGATTGCTAGAGCACTTGAAAGAAGTAAAAAATATACTCACATAGCAATTGCGGGTAGTATCCCTGCGGTAATGTATATTGTCTTTGTAATATTTAAAGAAAAAGGCTTTACATGGCAATATTATATAGTAGGACTTCTTGGAATTTTAGTGTTGTATTTCTTTGTTATTTTCCTACTTACACTTATACTTAAAAATACTACAAAAAATGAGATGGAAAAGTACGGTCTAAAAGATGTAAAACCTTCTTTATATGCTTTCGAAAAAGCCTTTAATTCATTGTTTTTAGTATTTTATCCAAGTATTTTATTTATGGGCCTTGTAGCTCTAAATCATTTGGGCGAATTACCTATAATGTCAGGAGTAAAAGTGGGCACTGACTCATTTGTACTATTTACTTTGCTTCTTGCATTTGTAGTTACAATTTCTACAGACACAATGGCATATCTTGTAGGTTCGTCTCTTCGTGGACCAAAACTTTGCCCACGCATCAGCCCCAACAAAACAATAAGCGGTGCTGTAGGTGGTTTGTTTGGTGGTATAGTGAGCGCTCTTTCATTGTATTTGATTTTCACAACAAATGAGAGTTTTATGCTTACTTTTGGTGCTATCGGAGCTAGTGTATGGCATATAGTATTACTAGGCGTTTTGGGTTCTGTAATAACTCAGGCGGGAGACCTTATTGCGAGTGCACTTAAGCGTCATGCAAGAATTAAGGATTACGGCACAATTTTCCCTGGACACGGTGGTGTTATGGATAGAGTGGACGGGCTTATCTTTAATGCTTTCTTTATATTTATTGTAATGTTGATTATTATTTAGGAGATTGTTTTGATATCACTTCTTGGTAGTTTTGTTGATGTTTTGTCGACTATCGGTTTTGTGCTTCTTGCCATCGTGATTTTGATGGTTATGATTACAATACACGAGTTTGGTCACTACACAGCAGGCAAATTATTTAAATTTAAAATATACGAGTTTTCGATAGGTTTCGGTAAGGCCTTATACAAAAAAACAAAGAAGAATGGCGAGATTTTTGCCATTCGTCTTATTCCTCTTGGTGGTTATTGTGCATTTGGTGAAGACGAAGAGAGTGATGAGCCTGATGCTTTCAATAATCAAGCATGGTGGAAAAGAGTAATAGTGCTTGCAAGCGGTGCTTTATTTAATTTTATATCCGCAATTTTCTTCTGTGTCATTCTGCTTGCAGTCGTAGGAAAAGGTTATTCACAAATAACTTCCGTTTCAGAAAATACCAACAACCAACTTATGGTAGGTGACGTAGTCACACATGTTGATGGAGAAAGATGTACCTTTATAAATGGTGGTTTTAGAATTTTGACCAAAGATATTGATGACGGCACTACCAAAATTGTACTTACTGTAGAAAGAGTTGTGGACGGAGAAAAACAAAAACTTGAAATTCCTGTATATAAGACACTTCTACAAACCACAGATGAAAATGGTGACTTGGAGTTTAATGAAGACGGAACTCCAAAAATGACATATCAGATTGGAGTCACTAGCGACTATTACAATTATTCATTCGGTATGTCCTTACTTAAAGCGATTCCTTTTGCATTTGAATTTGCTTGGGAATGTATAGTTATTATTGGAAAACTTTTGATTGGTCAATATGGTCTAAAAGAATTGGGCGGACCTGTCACAACTGTTAGTATGATAGCAGATGCTGGAAAAGCGGGCATGATAAATCTACTTTTACTTATTCCGCTTATTGCCGTCAATCTTGCGGTGTTTAATTTACTGCCAATTCCAGCGCTCGATGGTGCACGAATAGTTTTTGTGCTTATTGAGGCTATTAGGCGAAAACCTATAAATAGAGACTTAGAAGCAAAAATACATCTTGGGGGAATAATCGTATTATTTACACTTGTAATAATAGTCGACATACTGCAGATGTTTGTATTTAGGTAGGTACTATGGAAAAACTTCTTGATTATATAAATAAACAAACCAACAACACTTACAGGTATCTAAAACTTGTAAGTGTTGTTTATGATAAGGATAGTGGAGTTAGTACATTTCGTTTTATATACGAAAATTGTCTTATGACACAAGCCAATAAAGACCAACTTATCGCACTTATTACTAAGTTTTACAATAATGAATTAAAAGTAGATGTAAAATTAAAAAGATCATATCTTGATGATGATGTTATTAGAGAGTGGGTGTACAAGTATCTCCTAGAAAATTGTGCTGTTCTTACCAATTTTAATAAAAAAGACATTGATGTATCAATCTCTGAAAAAAACGTTTTGATTACTATCGTATTGGTCAAAGAAGTTTATGATTATTTCAATAGTATCGGTATGGATAAAAAAATTCAGACTGAGTGTGATAAAAATTTCTTTGGTGTGTTTAAGGTTTTGTTTAGCGAAATTGAAAACGAGACATTTGAGGATATTCTTGTCAAAAAAGAACGTGAGATAAATAATATGTACCTTGAGGAAGAAAAAGGGACTTCAAATTATTCGGTTGAGCATTACAAACATGTACTTGGTCCTGAGTGCAAAAATGATATTACACCAATTAAGGCGATAAAAGGACCTGTCGAGCATATAGAGGTAGGCGGAAAAGTGCATTATATGCTAAAAAAGACATACATGAAGAAGACAAAAGATAATGAAGTCGGAGAGGAAAAACCATTTTATAAGTTTGCGCTAAAATATGATGATGCTACCATCAATTGTACATATTTTCCGACAAAGATTGATGGTGACAAAATAGAAGATGAAGTGCAAGACGGTGACGAGATAATTGCTGTGGGCAGTGTAGAGTCATACAATGGTAATATAAGCCTTAGAGTAAGGGGTATATCCCAATGTGTACTTCCAAAAATTGAAGTGAAAGAAGTGGGGCAAAAGGAATGTCCTAAAGAATATGTTTTTGTAAAACCAGAGGATTATGTCAATCCCGTACAAGCCAATTTCTTACTGGAGGAAAGGCCTGTAAATGCATTCTTGGCACAAAATGATGTTGTGGTATTTGACTTTGAGACTACAGGACTTGACCACCAAACTTGCGAGATTATCGAAATAGGTGCGGTGAAAATCAAAAATGGAAAACTAGCCGAGACTTTTTCCACTTTTGTTAAGCCAAAATCGACCATCAGTGAAGAAATAACAAGCATCACAAGTATTACTAATGAGATGGTAAAAGATGCACCATCTATTGCTGAGGTTTTGCCTGATTTTTATAAATTTTGTCATGATTGTGTTATTGTTGCATACAATATTGATTTTGACTATAAATTCCTAAATTTTGCAGGCACAAAATTGGGTTATAAATTTACAAATAGGCAAGTAGATGCGCTGTATCTTGCTCGTCTTAATGTAAAAGGTGCCAAGACTTTCAATCTTAAAAGTATTGCTACTCGTCTTGGTGTAAGTCTTGACAATGCACATAGAGCAATAAATGACGCTATTGCTACAGCTGAAGTTTTGTTGCTTATAAGCGACAATGTTTCGCCAAATTAAACCATATTTTAATATATTTTTGGTTTTTATGAAGTAAAGTTTTGTTATATATTTGGTTTATCAATGCTAAAAAGTATTGATTTTACAAATAATATATGATATATTATTTATAACTAAAATAAATTATGCTAAAGTGGATTTTTAATAAATCCACTTTTCAATTTGTTAAGGAGATTTTATATGAAAGGAAAAGTAGTAGATAAATGTTTTTCGGTTGTGGAAGACATTGTATCAAATCTTGGATACGTACTAGTGGATGTCGAGTATAAAAAACAACACTCAGGTATGGTATTGGAGATTGTTATTGATAAGGACGGCGGAGTCAATATCAATGATTGTGAGAAGGTTTCTCGTGCTCTTGACAAACCACTTGACGATATTGACCCTACTAATGGCGGGGCTTATAGTCTAAATGTTTCGTCAATGGGACTTGATAGACCGATTGTAACTGAGTATCAATTTGCAAAATATTGTGATAAAGAAATTGAAGTAAAATTTTACGAAACGCAAAAACCTTACAATAAGAAGAATCTTATAGGTCTTCTTAAGGCATGGGACGATGAGTCGGTTACTCTTGCTCTTGAGGACAAAACGAATGTAAATTTACCAAGAAAAATAATTGCACAAATAGTGCCAGTAATTAAATTTTAGGAGAAAATAAATGATAAACAAGGACTTTTTTCAAGCATTAAACGATTTACAAGAACAAAAGGGTATCGATAAAGACTACTTTATTGAGGCATTAGAAGCTGCACTTACAAGCGCATATAAAAAACACATTGGTGAGGCTAAGAGTGCTGTTGTGAAACTAAACCCTGAGAAAAACTCAATCAGAGTATATTCTTACAAGACTATTGTTGAAGAGGTGGAGGATCCAGATAAAGAGATTAGTCTTGCCGAGGCAAAAACTATTAAAAAGAGTTATAAAATCGGCGATACTATCCAACAAGAAGAGACTCCAAAGAATTTTGGTCGTATAGCAGCCCAAACAGCAAAACAAGTTGTTATGCAAAGATTGAGAGAGGCTGAGCGCGGTCAAATCATGAGTGAAGTAAGTAGCAAGCAAGACGAACTTGTAACTGTAATAGTACGTCGTATGGAAGGTGATAATGTATATTGCGATATGGGCATGACTCAAGTCGAAGGTGTACTTGGTCCTAATGACCGTATTCCTGGTGAGACTTATGCACCTAATACACGTATTAAAGTACTTGTAAGATCAGTAAAAGAGTCTTACAATATGCCTTATGTCCAACTTTCTCGTACAAGCCCAAATTTCGTAAGAAAATTGTTCGAACTTGAAGTACCAGAAGTTGTGAGTGAAGATGTTATTATCAAAAATATCGTAAGAGAAGCAGGCTATCGTACAAAAATTGCAGTATACTCCAAAAACCCTAATCTTGACTGTGTAGGCGCTTGTGTAGGTAATAAGGGTATGCGTGTTAATGCGATAGTAAACGAACTTAATGGCGAAAAAATTGATATCGTACTATATAGTGAAAATCCAGCTGAGTTTATTTCAGCAGCACTTAGTCCAGCGACTGTACTTCATGTAGAACTTAATCACAATGAAAAATCATGCTTGGCTGTTGTGCCTGATGACAAATTGTCACTTGCTATTGGTAAGAGTGGTCAAAATGTAAGACTTGCTGCTCGTCTTACAGGCTGGAAGATAGATGTTAAGGCTAAGAGTGTTGTGCCTTCATTCGACCTTAATGATGAAGAATTTGATGATGAAGAAACTACTAGTTATGACAATCTATTTGATGAAGAAGATGCATTTGGAGATCTAAATTAATGAAAAAAACACCCGTGCGTATGTGTATTGCTTGTAGGGAAATGAAATCTAAAAATGATATGTTGAGGGTTGTGCTTATGCCTGACCACTCGACATACCAATTGGATGAAAGTGGAAAACTTAATGGTCGTGGTGCATATATTTGTAATGACCATGATTGCATTGAAAAAGCTATCAGATCAAAACTTCTAAATCGAGCTTTCAAAAACAATGTTGGAACTGAGATTTATGAAGAGATTAAGGAGAAAAATCTTGCAAAGAGAGAAAATTAAGAGTTATCTTGGTTTTGCTATAAAGGGCAGAAAAATACTTTTTGGACTTGATAATATTGAGGGATATAGAAAAGAAATTTATCTTATTATCATAGGCAACAACCTAACTGAAAAGAATGAAAATAAAATGATGAGGCTTGCAAGTCGACTTAATTGTGCTTTAATTAAACTGGATGAGAATTTTGGCGATTTGATTGATAGACCTACGTGCAAACTTTGTGCACTTACTGATTTAAACTTGAGTAAGGGCATAGTCGCATTAAATGAAGGAATTATTTTTAAAGGGGAAATATAATCTTGGATAAAAACACAAAAACACAAAATACAAATTCTACATTTGAAAACTTGAAAAGACTAGGAGGCCTTCTTTCTAGCAACGAACTAAATTCATTTGTGGGAGCTATTTCAAAAGCAAAACGTGCTCTTGATAGTTATTGTAAAATCTTAAAAGAAAAGGAGAGCGAGAAAACAAATGTTGTTGAGGCTCCTGTAAAAACACAAGAGGTATACACCCCTAAGTCTTTTGAGCGCCCAGCTGGCGAACAAAGACCAAATCCACAAAGAAACAGAAACGAACAAAGAGGCGAGCAAAAGCCATTTGGTCCTCGTCCTAATGTACAAGGTCCTCGTCCAAACCAAGCGGGTGCTAGACCTCAAGGTCCACGTCCACAAGGACCACGACCAGTAGGTGCGCAAGGACCGCAAAATAGACCTGCTCGTCCTGCTCTGGCAAAACCTGAAAAAGAGATGATTGTGGCAAAACCTGAGAGAAGTTTTGGCAATAAAAATAAGACTAAGGTATTTGATAATGACAAACAAGGTCTTAATGTAAAAGCAAAAATTCGTATGGGTATGATTGAGCTTGACGACTATGAGTCAGAAGAGAGAATGGGACGTGTCCGCACTCTAAAACCTAAAAAAGCAAAAGCAAATGTCGCTCAAGAAAGACAAGAAATCACTGAGGCTATAATCACAACTGACAATCTTACTGTTAAGATTTTGTCTGAGAAAATCGGGAAACCTGCAACTGAGATTATAAAGAAATTTATGATGCTTGGAATGATGCCAAATATCAATAGTGTTATTGATTATTCTACAGCTGAGCTTGTTGCGAGTGAATTTGGTGTGACTTTACAAAGAAACGTAGAAAAGACCATGGAAGAACAGCTTCAAGATATGTTTGAAAATACAGAAGAGGTACTTGAAAAACGTCCACCTATTGTTACTATTATGGGACACGTTGACCATGGTAAAACATCACTACTTGATGCCATTAGAAAGACAAATGTAGTTGCTGGCGAAGCTGGTGGTATTACCCAACATATTGGAGCATATTCAATTGAGGCTAATAATAGAAAAATCACATTTATTGACACTCCTGGACACGAAGCATTTACTGCAATGCGTGCTCGTGGTGCAATGGTAACAGATATTGCTATACTTGTTGTTGCGGCTGACGACGGTATCATGCCACAAACAGTAGAGGCAATCAATCACATAAAGGCTGCTGGGGTTCCGATGATAGTAGCTATCAATAAAATGGACAAACCTACAGCCAATCCTGATAAGATTCTCCAACAGTTGACCGAGCATGATATTGTGCCAGAGCAATGGGGTGGAGATGCTATATGTGTTCCTATTTCTGCTCATACTGGAATGGGAATTGATAAATTGCTTGAGATGATTCTTTTGGTTAGTGATGTTTCGGGATTTACTGCAGACCCTAATCAAAATGCTAGTGGTTTTGTAATTGAAAGTAAAATTGATAAAGGCCGTGGTGTTGTGGCTACTGTTCTTGTAAGAGACGGCTCGCTTAAAGTAGGAGACTACATTCTTAGTGGTGTTGCTAGCGGAAGAGTAAGGGCTATGATGGACCATAGAGGCAATAATGTCAAAGTTGCCGGTCCTAGTACAGCTGTATCCGTCCTTGGATTTAATATTGCTCCAGAAGCTGGCGATAAAGCATATGTTGTTGATGAAAAAATGGCAAAGAGTATTGTTGCGGAGCGTACTGCAAAAATGCAAATTGCAAAAAGTAATCAGGGTACAAATATTACTCTTGAGGATTTCTTAAAACAATCTGCTGATCATGAAATTAAGACCTTAAATTTGATTATTAAAGCCGATGTTAAGGGTTCTAGCGAGGCATTGAAGGAGACATTGGAAAAAATCCAAAATGAAGAAGTGAGAGTAAAATGTATCCATACTTCTGTCGGTGGAATCAATGAGAGTGATGTTTTGCTTGCGCAGGCTAGTAATGCAATCATTATCGGATTTAATGTGCGACCTGAGGTTAAAGCAAAAGCAATGGCAGAGCACAATGGAATTGATATTAAAATGTATCGCGTAATATATGAAGCCGTAGACGATGTTACAAATGCAATCAATGGTATGCTTACTCCAAAATATGAAGAGTCTGGATTGGGCCGAGTAGAGATTAGACAAGTATTCAAAATTAGTAGCGTAGGTAATATCGCGGGATCATATATCTTGGAGGGTGTTGTTAATCGTGGTGCAAAAGCAAGACTTCTTCGTGATAATGTAGTTGTTGCGGATACTGAAATCGAAACACTTCAACAACAAAAAGACCATGTAAAGACTATGAGAGCTGGTTTTGAATGTGGTATAAAACTTAAAAACTTCAATGACATTAAAGTGGGCGATATAATCGAAGTTTATGAAATGAAACAAATATAGGGAGAATTTATGAGTAGTACCAGAATTTTGAAAATCAATGGTGAAATTCAAAAATATCTTAGCGAACTTCTTACTTATGAAATGAAAAATCCTTTAATTAAAGGTATTATTAGTGTGACACGTGTAGATACTACAAATGACTTGAGTCTTTCAAAAGTCTACGTAAGTATCTTCACACCTAATGGTGATAAAAAAGAGGTTTTTAATCAAATTTGTCATTCTGCAGGATTTTTACGACGCGAACTTTGCGAGCGCATAGATCTAAGAAAAGTGCCTTATCTAGAGTTTATACTCGACGATTCGCTTGAATACGGTCAAAGAATAGACGAAGTTATTGATAAAATAAATGACGAAAGGGATAATAATGAGGTTTGATAATAAAATTATTAGTAATTTGAAAAATGCTAAGAAAGTTGCTATATTTACCCACAAACGTCCAGATGCTGACTGTCTGGGCAGCGCTTCTGCTTTGAAACAAGTTCTTGCAAAACTTGGTGCGAAATGCGATATTTTTTGTGACGGTATTATCAATGACAATTATCTTTTTATGAAACATATTGATGAAGTAAACAATAGCACACTCAATTCATATGATTTGGGTGTTGCTGTTGATTGCTCCGACCTTAATAGACTTGGAAAATACTCAAGTCTTTTTTCTACCATTGACGAAACTATGAAGATTGACCACCACAAAACTGCTGAAGATTTTGCAAAATTAAATCATGTAGAGATAGTCGGTAGTACTTGCGAGATTTTGTATGATTTGATTAAAGAACTTGGTGTGGAGTTTGACTTGGATATTGCTGCATCTCTTTATGCTGGTGTGGCTTCAGATACAGGTTGTTTTATGCATGATTCCACCACTGCCAATACGCACTTTGTAGCAGGCGAACTTTTAAAGTATGATTTTGACTTGGATAAAGTCAATTATCTATTGTTTAAAAGAAAAACTATCGGGCAGGTAAATCTTCTGAGCAGAGCATTGTCTCACATAAGATTTTTATGTGGAAATAAGGTCGCTATTACATATCTTACTCGTAAGGATTTTCAAGAGTTTGGCTGTGCCAATACCGAAACGTTTGGTATAGTTAATACTTGTGTTGATATTGATATTGTCGATATTGGTGTGCTTGTTAGCGAGGATAAGCCGGGTCTTTATGCTTGTAGTTTTAGAGGCAAAGGTAAAGTTGATGTTTCTAAAATATGTGAAGAATTTGGCGGTGGCGGACATGTAAGGGCTGCCGGTTGTAATATATTCGGCACTTATAAGACAGTTATCTCAAAAATCGAAAAGGTGATTGATGAATACTATGCAAGGATTTCTTAATGTATATAAGCCATCAGGAATGACAAGCAGTAAAGTCGTAACAAGTATCAAAAAAAGATTCCATATTGACAAGATTGGGCATATGGGTACCCTTGATCCAATGGCTTGTGGAGTACTTCCGATAGCAATCGGGAAGGCGACTCGTATGTTTGATTACTTTCTTGAAAAAAACAAAACATATATTGCTCGATTTGATTTCTCATACACCACTGATACGCTTGATGCCACTGGAAATATATCTGGTAAGTCCGTAAGTACAGTTTCGCAAAAAGATATTGAAAAAATTTTACCTAAATTTGTAGGTGAAATTTCGCAAATACCTCCTCAATACAGTGCTAAAAGCATCAATGGAAAAAGGGCTTATGATTATGCACGAAGTGGCGAATATGTCGAATTAAAACCTAAGATTATAACAATTTCTCGTCTTGAATTACTTAGAAAGATATCGGACAATGAATATGAGTTTTTGATCACTTGCAGTAGTGGTACATATATTAGGAGTATAGTGAGGGATATGGCTGACGCTATGGGAGTCTGTGGGTGTATGACTTATCTCGAGCGTTCGGAAAGCGGAGTATTCTTAAGTAGTAACGCCATAAAGTTGGACTCTCTACTTGATTGTGAAAATCTTAATCATCTAATAATACCTATTGAAGAGGTTTTTGCACATTTGCCAAAAATTCAGTTGGACAGCAAAAGCATTAAGGTATTGAATGGACTTGCGTGCAAAACTGACAATACAGATGGTAAGTATTTGCTTTTTGACAGTGGTATGCTTGTTGCTATTGGAAGTGTAAGTAATAATATTTTGAAAATGACTACGTATTTAAAGGAGTAAACAAATGATTAAATTTGGCCCAGCCGGAAACTGTGAAATGTTTTATGGTGAAGGAAATAAATCTAGTATGCAGGCTGCAAAATGGTTAAAAGAAAAAGGCCTTAATGCATATGAGTACTCATTTGGTAAGGGCATACTTCTTAGTGATGAAACCGCTTTGCTTATTGCTCAAGAAATGAAAGAGCATGGTATAACAATCAGTGCCCATGCACCATATTTTATCAATTTTGCTAATCCTAGTGATGAAATGGCAGAGAAGAGTTTTGCATATGTAGTCGAAAGCCTTAGAAAGTTGCGTTTGCTTGGAGGAAACCATCTTGTTGTGCATCCAGCTTCTTGTGGTAAAATGACAAGAGACGAAGCTGTAAATCTTACAAAAAAGCGTCTAACAAACTTGAAAGATATTTTAATTGAAAACGGTTTTGATGATATGTATGTTTGTCTTGAAACAATGGGAAAATCTGCCCAAATAGGCACGTATGAGGAAATAATTGATTTTTGTACTATTTATGATAAGTATATACCGACTTTTGATTTTGGACACATAAATGCACTTACAAATGGAATGCTCAAAGGTGAGGACGATTACGAAAAAATTATAAAACTTTCTATTGACAAACTGGGTTATGAGAGAATGAAAAATGTTCACATTCACTTTAGTAAGATAGAGTACACCTCAAAAGGTGAAGTAAAACATCTTACTTTTGATGATACAGTATATGGACCAGAATTTTTACCACTTGCTAAAGTTATCAAAAAATACAAACTTGAGCCTATGATTATATGTGAGTCAAAAGGAACTCAGACTCGAGACGCAATTTTAATGAAAGAAATGTACAATAGTGTCATTTAATGTAGATATAAATTGAAAAATTAAAGTATGCAGTGTGCATGCTTTTTTTTATTGTCATTTTGATTATTTTTCATTCATAACTTATGGAAAAGGTGAGTTATGTTGAGAGAGATTTTGCCAAGTGTAATATATGAAAATTTGAGCCTTTTACCACTTGACTCTATAAATGAGATACGTCTTAGAGTGGGGAGTCTTGTAGTGGTAAATGTAGGCGGAGTAAACAATTTTCTTACTTATAGCGGACTTAGTAAAAAGGCTAGTGAGGGTTTGATTGTCAGAAGTGCAAATATTGACTATATTTTGCAAAAAGTTTCCAACAACTCTCTTTATACAATAAATGACCAATTGATAAATGGGTACATAACTTTCAATGGTTTTAGACTTGGTGTGAGTGGCGAATTAGTAGTTGTCGACGGCAAAATCAAAACAATAAAAAATATTACGTCGATAAATATTAGACTACCGCATGTGGTAAAAAATTGTTGTTTGCCTGTATACAATTTTATTGTGGAGGGTGGGATTAAAAACACTTTAATTATATCTCCTCCTGGCGCTGGAAAAACTACATTTATTCGGGATCTTGCTTATCAAATAAATACACATGAAAGCAATCAAAATATATTGATTGTTGATGAAAGAAATGAAATATCAAGTATATTTGATAAAGAATACTTAAAAGGTATTGATGTATATAAAAATTGCAGTAAAGAGTTTGCTTTTGGGAATGGGATAAGAAGCATGAATCCTAGTGTAATAATAACAGATGAGATAGATGTATGCCGTGATATATATTCTATTGAAAATGCTATCACTTCAGGGGTTAAGGTTATTGCAACTTTACATGCAAAGGACATAAATGATTTGCGTAATAAAAAATCTTTTAAAGAAATGTTGGATGAAGAAATGTGGGAGCGGATAATCGTTCTGGGGACTTCAAATGGTTATGGGACTATAGAAGGAGTATACAACCAACATCTGCGTTGTATTTATGTGTAGTGAAAATAATATTACTGTTGGTTATTTTATGTATTTGCGGATTTTTGGGTCGTCAATTTCAAAAACAATATCAGTTGCGCACTCGTCATTATGCCGAACTATTAGAATTTTGTGCGTATTGTAAAAATCAAATATCTTTTCTAAATGTGGATAAAAAAAGTATCTTTAATGCTTTTTTATCTAAGAAAGAGACTTTGATTAAAAACTCTGTATTAGGTAAAAAAGTGGGTTATCTTAATTGTGTTGAAATACAAGAAATTGATAGTTTTTTAAATGCGATTGGAAATTTCGCGGTGGAAGGAGAACTTAAAAATATTGAATATTTCAAAGAAAATTTTTCATTAAAACACGACCTTTGTGAAAAAGAAGAAAAGACCAAAGGGGTGTTGTGTTTTAAAATGGGATGGTTGTTGGGGCTGCTTCTTTGCATAGTATTATTCTAGGTATTATGCAAAAATCAAAGAAACGACTTTAAATGGGGGTTTTATGACAATTGATATTATCTTTAAAATTGTAGCGATTGGTATACTTACTGCAGTGGCAAATCAAGTCCTAAAACACTCTGGTAAGGACGAAATAGCCACTTTGACGACGCTTGCAGGTGTGATTATAGTCTTGTTTATGATTGTCAATATGATAAGCGAACTTTTCACGACGGTCAAAAATCTTTTCTCTCTGTATTAGGTGGATATGGAAGTTTTAAAATTGGTAGGTGTAGGGGTTGTAATTTCCATTATTGTTGTTTTGTTAAAACAGGTAAAACCGGAGTTTTCACTTTTCGCTGTAATTGCTGGAAGTGTATTGATGTTGGTGTATGTGCTCAATTACTTCACAAGTATTTTTTCTGTTTTTACAAATATCATCAATAAGGCTGGTATCAATTCCCAACTTTTTTCAATTATTATAAAAATAATAGGTGTCGGTTACCTTGTTGAATTTGGTGCATCAATTTGTAATGATAGTGGCAATTCTGCTATTGGGGATAAAATAATTTTAGGTGGCAAAATTATTATTTTTGCAATGGCTCTTCCTATTATAACTAATTTGTTTGATTTACTTTTAGGATTACTGACATGAGAAAAAAACAATTGTTTTTATTTTTTGCCATCATTATATTTTTTGCTTTTGGTTGTAATTCTATATCTATGCCTAAAAATGATATATGTTATGCGGAGGCTTCGGACAAGCCTTTACTGGAAGAGATTGACAAACAGCTTGGTGATTTGGATTTGAGCGAGATTGACGGGCTTGTCGGTGAATTTGAAGAACTAACTAAAAAAACCACTTTTGGTGAAGTGGTCAAGAGTCTCATAAATGGTAGTTATGAAATAGAGTATGGCAGCGCGATCAATTTTATATTGAAAAGTATTGGTTTGCAATTTACTGCAGTTTTGCCATTGATATCCTCGATTGTTTTGCTTTCAATTCTGGCAAGTCTAATGAAATCCTTTCGTCCTAGCCTCAGTAGCAAAAGCATATCCGAACTTATCAGCCTTATATGCTATTGTCTTGTTGTGATATTGGTAGTTGCTCTAATGAAAAATCTTTTTGATGTTACGGGAGACACATTGTCGTCCATGACGTCACAGATGGAGATAATGTTTCCATTGCTACTTACATTGCTTACTGCCACTGGGGGTATTGTTAGTGTCGGGATTTATACGCCTTTGGTGTCTACTCTGACGACTGGTGTAGGCGCAATATTCTCGAAAGTTCTTTATCCGATTTGTATGGTCGCATTTATTCTTGTTGTTGTGAGTAATCTTTCTGACAACATAAAATTGGATAAAATGAGTAAATTTTTGTCCTCTTTTTTTAAGTGGAGTGTGGGTTTTGTATTTACTGTATTTGCAGCCTTTCTTACTATCCAAGGTATTTCTGCTGGTAAATATGATTCTGTTAGCCTTAAAGCGACGCGTTTTGCTATGAAAAACTCTATACCTATCATTGGTGGATACTTGAGTGATGGATTGGATTATGTTTTGCTGTCATCTGTTTTGATTAAAAATGCTGTTGGTATGGGTGGACTTATTATTTTGTTTGCGATGATTTTGAGTCCTATTATTAAGATACTTTTTGTAAAGCTAGCATTTCAATTCACTGCAGGAATACTTGAGCCGGTTTCGGGTGGTAAAATATCCAATTTCTGTGAAGGGTGTAGTAAAGTTTTGGTTTATCCTTTGGTAGTTATACTTGCAATTTCTTTTATGTATGTGCTTACAATAGGTCTTATTATGTGCACAATGGCTGGTGTTGCATGAGTGCGTGGTTAATGAGTATTGTGGGTGTTGTTTTTTTAGGTGTTATGATTGATATCATCACTCCTGAGGGTAGAACAAATGCTTTTATAAAAAGTATCTTCGCTGTATTTGTCGTATATATTATCGTTTCTCCTGTTGTGACTATGTTTAATAAAAATTATGTTTTTACATACAAGGAAATAGAATTACAAGAGGATTATCTTGATAGTGTTGCAAAAAGTAATATAATTACTTTAGAGTCTGAAATCCAGCGATTACTTGTAGATAAAGGCTATGAGTGTTTTGTCGAAATAGATGGGAATATGTGGGGTGAGGCTTTAAATATTAGACAAATCACAATTTTTCTACCAAATAGTGTTCTAATAAATGAGGACAAGCATATAAATAATTGTAAAGTAATAACCCAATTGATTAGAAATGTATTGGAGGTGGATGAGGAGATTATTGTATATGAAAGATTATGAAAAAAACAATCAAGCCGAAGTGATATCTATTAAAGAAAACATCATAGAAAAGTCGGATAAAAATACACTCTTTGATGGATTGAAAAAGAAGATATTGCAGTCAAAAATCTTCAATGTCAAAGGTGTAAAGATATTGCTTCCTCTTCTCATAATTTTAATCATGGGTGTTATGCTTTTTAGTTTTGACGGGACAAGTTCTGCAAAATCAACAATTGTTACAAATGAAAACATTGGTTATACGAGTAGTCTAGAATACATTGGGACTATAGAGAAAAAACTGAGCGATGTACTAAGTGCCATTTCAGGTGCAGGTAAAACACAAATTATGATATCAATTGATAGTAGCCCTATACTCAATGTCGCCACCAACAATGAAGAAAAAACAGTGACGACATCAAGTGGGTATACGACTACGACGACAAATGAGCCTATTATTATCACTGCAAACGGGAAATCGGAGCCTATGGTTTTGGGAGAAACACTTCCTGAAATTAAGGGGGTGATTGTTGTGAGTAGTGGGGCTAAAGATGTAAGAGTAAAACTAGATATCATCAATGCAGTGAGGACAGTGCTTGGAATTTCAAGCGAAAAAATAGATGTATTTATAGGAGAGTAAGGAGGGGAATATGACAAAGAAAAAAAGATTTTTTATAATAGGTGGTTTTTGTTTGTTGTTGGCAGTGACAGGAGTATTGAATATTTTTCTAAACAATAAGGTGGCAGAATCTACTATGACCAATGGAAATAATACCATAACAACAGCCAATTTTTTTGCTACATACAAAACGGACAGAACAGCGACTTATGATCAAGAGGTGTCTTATTTGCAAGCAATTATTGATAGTGATAGCACAACAGATGAAGCCAAATCAAATGCTGAGGCAGAACTTATTCGCATAAATAAAACGATCGAACTACAAACCAATCTTGAGAACAACATTAAAACAATAGGTTTTAGTGATGTGGTGGTGTCTGCTCTTACCAATAATGTCAATGTAATAGTAAAAGGGACATCTCTTACGGATCAAGAATTGACGCAAATTGTAAATATTGTCGAAACATGCAGTGATTACGACTTCGAGAATATCAAAATAATTCCCGTAGAATAATTGCAAATGTCTGACTATTGTGTTATACTAACCCTGTAAAAAGGGAAGATATGTATGGTATATAAAGACAACAATTATCTTAATAAACCCGCAAAGGGAAGAGTGACTTATGACCGCAATATTGTTTTGTCTGTTATCAATTTGGCAGCGAAAGAAATTGCAGGTGTTAGTGGATTGGTTGCCAATTTTGGCTCAGTACTTATGCGTTGGTTTAGCAACAACTATTTCGAAGGTGTAAAGATTTCCTATATCAATGATAGTGTTAATATTGATGTTTACCTAAATGTTTATTATGGATATAATGTGTCTGAGATAGCATATAGGGTACAAGAAAATATTAAAAATAGTCTTGCTTCAATGATGGAAATGAAGATTGACCGCATCAATGTCCATGTGCTTGGAGTTGATTTTCCTAAAGAACAGGAAATAGTATAGTTTTTTAAAAACCCTTGCTACTGTGTAAGTGCGAGGGTTTGTTTTTAGTGTGAGGTGTTATGGGAAGAATTGTGGCGAGAGAAAAATTGTTTCAATTAGTATTTGAACAATGTTTTCATGAAGAGAGCGAATTTTTGTATGATGAGATTTTGGAAGATGTAAATATTGATGATGAAAATAAAGAGTGGCTAAGCACTCTTTATGGTGGTATTATCGAAAACAAACACGAGATAATGTCTGATTTGCAAAAGTATATAGAGGGTTATAAAGTGGAAGATCTTTTCAAAATTGATCTTGCTATTCTTATTATGGCTTACTATGAGCTTTTGTACTATAGGGAAACTCCTGCGAAAATTGTTGCTAATGAAAGCGTAGAATTGGCAAAGAAATTTTCAACTGACAAAAGTGCACGTTTTGTAAACGGTATTGTTGCAAAGATTATTAAAGATATTGAAGGCTAGAAAATAAAGACGGTTTGTTATGGAAAATTGTGTTTCTGTGGCACAACTTAATAAATACATTAAAAACATATTTGATGCTGAGGTCATGCTTCAAAATATAAGTGTTTTTGGTGAGGTGAGTAGTTATACCATTAGCAATGGTATAGCTTATTTTAATCTTAAGGACGAGGAAAATCTGCTTTCCTGCGTGTTGTTTGGTGCTGCCAAATTCGATACACCAAAACTTGGTGATATGGTACTTGTTACCGGCAGTATGAATTACTATGCTAAAGGCGGTAGGCTTTCTTTTAATGCGGTAAAAATCGTCCCGTATGGTAAGGGATTATTATATGAAAAGTTTTTACAATTGAAAGATGATTTGGAAAAACGTGGTTATTTTGACCCCGCTCGTAAAAAAGCAATTCCTGAAAGGGTAAAAAGAATAGGAGTTGTGTCTTCGCCTACTGGTGCTGTAATTCAGGATATAATAGATGTTACGACTAGACGAAATGATAGTATTGATATAGTATTGTATCCAGTAAAAGTACAAGGTGTGGGTGCCGAATTTGAGATAGCACAAGGTATTGACTTTTTCAGTGAATATGATAATATAGATGTCATAATCGTAGCTCGTGGTGGCGGAAGTCTTGAGGATCTCCAACCATTTAATACAGAAGTGGTCGCTGATGCTGTTTTTAGATGTCAAAAACCATTGGTGAGTGGTGTGGGTCATGAGACAGATTATACAATAATTGATTTTGTTTCGGACTTAAGAGCGCCGACTCCGTCAGCTGCTGCGGAATTGGTTGCGTGGCGAAAAGATTTGCTTATTTCACAAATATTGGGTTCGGTAGAATTGATGCAGAAATATATCAATTATATCTATACCAATTACACAAATTCCATTGATATGAATATGATGAAAATTCAGAATGCTTTGAATGGTAAAATTGTCGCATTTGAAGGTTTTGTCGATAAAATGTATAGTGCTGTGAAAAACTCAATCGATATGGGACTTGTGAAGTGTGAGCATGTCTTGGAAAAATATTTGTCCACACTAAACCAACTTAACCCAAAAGCACTACTTGATAAGGGTTATACTAAAGTTATGGTTGATGGAAAAATTGTAAAATCCAAAGATGATTTAAAAATTGATGATGAGATTAGATTTGCTTTGCTTGACGGTAATATTGTGGCAAAAGTAAAAAGCGTAGGTGAAAGATGAATTTAGATGATAAATTGAAAAAACTTAAAGAAATAACAGACAAACTTGAAAAAGGTGAAATTGGTCTTGATGAGGGTATTGAATTATTTAAGGAAGGCTCGAATCTTGCGAAAGAGTGTTATGTAGCGCTTAAGGAAGCCAAGGGTAGAGTTACTCAAATCAAGAAAGAAATGGATACTTTTAAAGAAGAGAATATGTAGAGGTAATTATGAGATTTACACAAATGTTTTTAAAGACATATAGAGATGCACCTGCAGACGCAGAGATTAAGAGCCACAAACTTTTGGTTCGTGCTGGTTATATGAAAAAACAATCGGCAGGTACATACATCTATATGCCACTAGCAATTAAAGTAATAAACAAAATTGAAAAAGTTATTCGTGAAGAATTGGATAAGGTGGGATGTGTCGAACTTCAAATGCCAATGCTTCTTACACAAGATGTTTATGCTGGTCGTATAGATAAATTTGGTAATGATATGTTTAGATTGAAAGATCGAAACAATAAAGATTATTGTCTTGCTCCTACACATGAGGAGATTTTTACACAAACAGTCAAGGATTATGTTACTAGTTACAAACAACTTCCTGTTGTGCTTTATCAAATCCAAACAAAATTCCGTGATGAGGTAAGACCTAGATTTGGTCTTATTCGTGCAAAAGAATTTATAATGAAAGACGCTTATTCGTACGACACTAATAAGGAAAACTTAAATAAGACATTCCAATTGATGTCTGATACATACGACAAAATTTTTGATCGTCTTGGTCTTGATTTTGTGAGTGTTGAGGCTGATAATGGCGCTATGGGTGGAAGCGGTTCTCGTGAATTTATGGTGAAAAATGATATTGGTGAAGATGAGATTATGGTGTGCGAACACTGTAAATATGCTGCCAATGTAGAAAAAGCACCATGTGTATTTGAAGAGATTGTGTCAAATGAAAAACATCTTTCGAAGGAATTGGTTAAGACCCCAAGTGTTAAGACTATTAAAGAATTGGTAGAATTTTTGAAAGTTGATGAGAAAAACTTTTTGAAGGTTGTTGCGTATTCTTGTGATAATGGTGTAGTATTGGCGCTTGTAAGAGGCGATAGAGAAGTGGAAGAAGTAAAATTGTCAAATCTAATCAATTCCAATAAATTTGAAATGGCATCTCATGAGGAAATACTAAATGCAGGCAGTTGTGCTGGATTTATAGGTGCAACATATGATTTGAAAAAAGTTTTTGTTGTTGCTGATAATGAAGTAAAGAATATGGTCAATTTTGTTATGGGTGGTAATAAAGAAGATTTCCACTATATCAATGCCAATTTGGAAGATTTGAAAATAGATAAATTTGCTGATATTAGAAAATGTGTGGCGGGTGACAAGTGTCCAAAATGTGGTAGACCAATGATTTCTATTCGAGGAATTGAAGTAGGACATATCTTCAAAAACGATACTCACTATACTGAACTTTTAGATTGTAAATATCTTGATGAAAATGGTAAACAACAACTTATGGAAATGGGTTGTTATGGAATAGGTGTTACTCGTACGCTTAGTGCTCTTGTAGAACAATATAGTGATGACAATGGTATTGTATGGCCTAGACTTGTGTCACCATATGATGTGCATCTAGTGCTAGCTAATGCTAAGGATGACGAAATGACAGCAAGAGCAAATGATATGTATGCGAAATTGCAAGCTTTAGGTCTTGATGTATTGTATGACGACAGAAAAGAAAGTTTTGGTGTAAAACTAAAAGATGCGGAGCTTCTTGGAATGCCATACATTGTGGTTGTTGGGCGCGACAGTGATAAAGGTATGTATGAATTTATTGAGCGCAGCACTCTTGAAAAACAACTTAAATCTTATGAAGACATTATACAAATTTTGAAAAAATAATTTTTGAATATTGTATTTAGTAAATGGGGGAGACCCCATTTTTTTTATTGTCACAATGAGTTTTGTACGGTACTATGCAAAAAAATAATTCGCAAAAATGGCTTTATTTAGCCATTTATAAATATACATGTATAAATATTCAGACTGTATTTATACTTATAAAATGCTGTGAATATTCATAAAAAATTGTATGAATAATTATTCAAAAACCTCTTGCATAATCATAAAAAGTATTGTATAATTATTGCGACGCTAATAAATAAATATGCAGTCTATACATTTTATAAAAATACAATAAGATGAGGTATGCGTTATGGCAAGAAATTCTAGACAATCAAAAATCTTGGAGATTATATCTACAAATGATATTGAGACTCAAGACGAATTGGTCGCTGCATTAAAGAAAGCAGATTTTGATGTAACACAAGCT
Source organism: Clostridia bacterium (assembly GCA_045654505.1). GTDB lineage: Bacteria > Bacillota > Clostridia > Christensenellales > UBA1242 > UBA11490. The sequence goes on from JAZONM010000009.1 coordinate 24,519, forward strand.
ACTATTAGTCGTGATATTAAAGAACTTGGACTTATTAAAATTTTGAGTGACAATAAGACATACAAATATGCTATTGTAGGTTCAAACGTTCAAGGTGTTTCTAATAAGTATCTTTCTATTTTTAAGGAATGTGTTATCTCTGTAAAGAATGCTATGAATTTGGTTGTTGTAAAGGTTCTTAAGGGCACAGGTAGTTTGGTTGCCGACCTTGTAGACCAGTTTTCTATCCAACAAGTAATTGGTTGTACATATGGTGATGATACAGTACTTGTTGTTGCAAATGATGTTGAGGACGCATTTTATATTAAAAATAAGATTACAGAATTGTTGCAATAAAAAAAGAAACCTGCTATGGTTTCTTTTTTTTGTTTATTTCTTGTTATTGCTCTTTTAGAAGTTATTTGGTATAATGTTATTGTTGGAGAAAAAATATGTTAAGGTCGCTAAAGATAAAAAATATAGCTTTGATTGATGAATGTCACATTGAGTTTGATGGTGGCTTTAATGTTTTGACGGGTGAGACAGGTGCTGGTAAATCCATTATTATTGACTCTATCAATTTTGTGCTTGGTAGTAGATCTGACAAATCTTTAATAAAACATGGCACGGATACTGCTAGCGTTGAGGCTGTTTTTGATGTTGACGAAGAAATTAAGTGGGTTTTTGATGAGTTGGGCATTGAGTGGGAAACCCCTTTGATGGTGACTCGTACATTTTCTCTTAATGGTAAATCTGAGTGCAGACTTAATGGAAATATTGTTACACTTAGTATTCTGAAAAAGATAACATCAAATATAGTTGATGTTTTTGGTCAAAATGATCACGCCATATTATTGGACGAAAATGCTCATTTATCTATGCTTGATGAATTTGCGCCTAATCAGCTTTTAAATGAAAAGGATAGACTTACAAAATATTTACATTCGCTTGCAGAACTTAATAATAAAATCAGGTCAGTAGGTGGGATTGGTGAGGATAGGGAAAGAAATAAAGATATTCTTTGCTATCAAATAGATGAAATTGAAAATGCTAATTTGCAGGAAAATGAAGATGTTAGTCTTCTTGATAGAAAAAATCTACTAATAAATGCTGAAAAAATTGCTAATGCCCTAGGTGATGCAATCAATTTGCTTGATGGTGATTATGGCGTTACGTCAAATTTGAAAATGTCCAGCAATTTATTGAATTCTGTAGAAAAGTATACTGATTGCTTTATTTCTTTATCGGATAGATTGAATAGTGCTAAGTATGAAGTTGAAGATATTTATGAGACATTGAAAGACAATCTCAATTCGCTAGACTTTAGCCAAAAGGAACTTGATTTGATTGAGGAAAGACTTGATCTTATCAATAGCCTTAAAAGAAAATATGGTAAAGAGATTGCTGACATTGAAAAATATCTTGTGAGTGCAAAAGAAAAACTTGACTTTATCAATAATGCTGAGGAAAAACTTAATGAGTGGCTTCATGAAAAGGAATCCTTGCTTGATAATATATTTAATGTATTGAAAGATATAACTATTTTGCGAAAACAAGGTGCTTCTGTATTTGAAGAAAAAATTGAAAAAGAACTTAAAGAACTTGGCATGAAAAATGCTCGATTTGTTGTGGAATTTGAAGACAATTATGATAGGCAAACTATAGAACAATGTGTAACTGAAAATGGTTGTGATAGAGTGAAATTGTTGTTTAGTGCCAATTTGGGTGAAGAAGTAAAACCTATTTCCAAAATAATTTCGGGTGGTGAGATGAGTCGATTTATGTTGGGTTTTAAGTGTGCGCTTAATGAGAAAACTCGAAAAACATATATTTTTGATGAAATTGACACTGGAATTGGTGGTGATAGTGGTATCATTGTTGCCAAGAAAATGAGTAAGATTGCAAAGACAAATCAAGTGCTTTGTGTTACGCACTTGGCACAAATTGCAAGTTTTAGTGATACTGGTTTTAAAATCGAGAAATATGAAGCGGACAATCGTACATATTCTAATATAAAACCTCTAAATGATGATGAAAAAGTGAAAGAAGTCGCACGCATGATTGGTGCGAATGACAATAAGGAGTACGCTCTTCTTCATGCAAAACAACTAATTAGTGATGCAAAAGGAATAAAATCCCAGTTGTGAATTTGAATATAATAATAAAAAATATTTAAACTACCATATGAGGTAGTTTTTTTATGTCTGTCAAAAAAGGCTTAAAAATTTCAATATTTCTGATTGTTTCAACATTATTTATAGTGTTTTGTTTTTCATTCCCTTACCAATTATTTTTCTGTTTTGATGACGAAATGATTTTGACGAAAGACGAATGGTCCAGAATTTCTGATAATAATTTTTTACATGTTGATAGCATTGAAAAAGCGGTTTCTAATTCAGATGGGCAAAACCCTATTGATGAGTATATTGTAAAATATAATCTCTTTAATCTATTCAATATAACATCACTTAAAGTAAAGGTGGTGGAAGACAATATGGTATATGTGGGTGGAGATGTAATGGGTTTTTCTTTAAAGAGTAAGGGTGTAGTTGTCGTAGGTGGAAACTATATAATTACAAAAGATGGTAAAAGAAACCCTATGGATGAATCAGGATTTTTGAGTGGTGATCGAATAATAATGATTGATGGTAAAGATATCAATAATGTGGGTGATATTGGAGAAATTTTGTCCGCATGTGATGGTGGAGCTGTGTCGGTGGTTGTTGTTAGAAATGGCAAACAGCATAACCTTAAAGTCCAACCAGCACTTGACATCCTTACAAATTCCTACAAACTTGGGTTGTGGATAAAGGAAGATGCTGTAGGTGTGGGCACTTTGACTTACATCAAGCCTAATGATTTTCGATTTGGATCTCTTGGTCACTCAATAAATAATGGTAATACCGACGAGATACTAGAAATAAGTGATGGAAATGTTTACGAATGTAATGTTATAGGTGTAAAAAGAGGCAAGAGTGGAGTGCCTGGAGAATTGATTGGAATGTTTTCTCAAAAAGATCCTCAAGGAAATATTGATAAAAACAATATGTTTGGTGTGTTTGGCTACATGGATGAGAAATCCTCCTTTCTTTCGGGTAAAGAAAAAATTGGTGTTGGGGGTAGAATGTCGGCGCGTCCAGGCAAGGCGACAATTTTATCTTGTATTGACGGAGTGTCGGTAGAAGAATATGACATTGAAATTATCAAAACCAATTATCAGTCCTCGGGTAGTGATAAAAGCATGATTTTTCGTGTGACGGATAAAGAGCTTCTTCAAAAAACAGGTGGTATAGTACAGGGTATGAGTGGTAGTCCTATTATACAGAATGGTAAGATAATTGGTGCTGTTACGCATGTATTTGTCAATGATCCGTCTAAGGGCTCGGGACTTTATATAGATTGGATGTTGGCGGAATAGTGTTGTAAATTGTCGGAAAATTAAGTAAATTGTAAAAATTAAAACTCTTTGTAAAAAATTGTACAAAAATGTTGATTTTTATTCTTTATCTTTGTATAATGTCTATATTTAAAAATTGGGATAAAGATATGGAAGATATATGTAGTTTGTTTTACTCAAAAAACAATATTGTTTTGGGTAAAAGGATAAAGGAAAATCTAGCAAAATTTGGTTTTGAAATAAACTATTCAAGTAGTCTTGCTGATATTGTTGACTTGGTGAGTAATGGCAATCGTACCTTAATATTTGTAGATAAAGTTTTTAAAAAATACAAGAATCTTATTTTCGAACTTACTAAAAGTAAACTTTTCAATAATGTATTAGTTGTTTTTGTAGATGACGATTCGAATTATTATTCTGACTTTTTAGATTCAAACAATTTTTTCATTATTTCTGAAAAGGAATTTGAAAAAGAATTGGGAGGAATTTTGCGTTCGTGCAGGACTTATATTTCCAATAAACACTCAATCAATATGTTTATGGTTTCGGATATTGTATCGGGATATTTATCAAAACTTGGTTTTTCGCCAAAACATGCGGGTTATAGATATATAAAACAGTGCATTGAGTATGCAATTCAAAATTCTTTTTCAATTGGTAAAGCTTTATACAAAGACACATATTTATTTGTTGCTCGAAAAAATAATGGAAGTTGTGCAAGCATCGAAAGGAATATTAGAAATGCTATAAATCAAGCACGACTTAATACAGGATTTGATGTTGATGGTTTTCCTGACTTATCCAATAAAAAAATAACCAATAGATATTTTCTTTCATATCTTGTTGATAAATTGAGCAATAATGAAAGCATTTATGAACACAATAATACAAACAATGTCGGCTAAAATGTAATTATATTTTCCAGAACTTAATATATTACTATATGAAGGATTATACAAAGTATCGAAATTCATATAGGCTTGGAAGTGAAATTGGTACCTTTTTTAAGCACTATAAAAAGATAATAATTTTACTTCTTTTTCTTGCGCTTCTGGGTATTGTGGCAGGTATATTTACATCTACAAAATATTCGGGCAGCCTTGAACTTGATAATATACCTGATAAAAATTTGGTAGACTTTATATCAAATGATAAAGGAAGTTTTGGTACATTTTTTGCCTATGCAATAAAGTATTTAATCATAATATTACTTATCATATTTCTCAATATAAACACCTTTTTTTCAATTGTAAATGTGGTATATATTTTTGTGTTTGGCTATCAGGTAGGTTTTACTGTATATGCCATAATTGCTCTTTACTCTTTTGCGGGTATTGTCAATTCGATTATCATAATAATACCTTTCCAATTACTCTTGCTTGCCATTTTGATATTGATAAGTGCTTTATCTATAAATAAAAACAAGATTGTATGTAGGTATGGGAGATTGCCTTTTTGCAATAATTACAAACAAATTTACTTGGTGCTTAGCCTGTTGTTTTTTTCTGTGCTCTTTATTTGGTGTATGATTTTGCCTATAATAAAAATAACAATTATTATCAATTAAATAGATAATTTTTTAAAAGTGTGATAAAATTCTTCTATAGGGAGAATATATGAGAATTTTTTTAATTGTAGTAGATTCCTTTGGTGTGGGTGAAATGCCTGATGCACATATTTATGGAGATGAAGGAAGTAATACTTTTTTAAATATATATCGTAAGACAAAATTGGATTTGCCTAATTTTGCAAGTCTGGGACTATATTCAATAGATGGAATCAATCTACCTACTAAAAGAAAAATAGTAGGAAGTTTTTGCAGATTAGGAGAGAAAACACCTGCTAAAGACACCACAGCAGGACATTATGAAATGATGGGTATTGTGACAAAACATCCAAATCCTACATATCCAAATGGATTTCCTAAAGATGTTATTAAAAAACTTGAGAAAAAATGTAATTGTCAATTTTTAGGGAATGTAGTTGCTAGCGGTACAGAGATAATAAAAGAATTGGGTGCAGAGCATATAAAAACAAAGAAGCCAATCCTTTATACTTCTGCAGATTCAGTTTTGCAAATAGCTTCTCATGTAGACGTAATACCTCTTGAGAGATTGTATGAAATATGTGCTATTGCAAGAAAGGTTATGCAAGGCAGAAATAATGTCGGAAGAATTATTGCTCGACCATTTGCTGGCAAGATTGGTGAATTCTATCGTACTCCTGATAGACGCGACTATGCTTTACTACCACCTAAGAAGAGTGTATTAGATATACTCAAGAAAAAAGGTAAGGATGTAATAGGGGTCGGTAAAATTGCTGATATATTTTGTAATCAAGGTATAACTGAAGATTATCATACAAAAACAAATAAAGATGGAATGGCTAAAGTATTGGAGCTGTTGGAGAAAGACTTTGAAGGACTGTGTTTTGCAAATTTTGTAGAAACCGACTCACTATATGGTCATAGAAATGATATTGAAGGTTATGCAAAAGCATTGATGGAGATTGATGCCTTCTTGCCAAAGTTTATGAAAAACATGCGAGAAGACGATGTACTTATTGTGTGTGCAGATCATGGTTGTGATCCATCGACTGAAAGCACTGATCACAGTAGGGAGTATGTGCCTTGTCTAATATATGGAAATAAAATAAAACCGGGTGTCAATTTAGGGACTCTTAATGGCTTTGATAATATTGGACAATTTGTGCTGTACTTACACAATCTTAAAGATGGCAGTATTATTGCCGAAGAAATACTAAAGTAATTGGAGGTATATATGTCAACACCACATATCAATGCAAATCTTGGAGATATTGCGCCACTTGTAATTATGTCGGGTGACCCCCTTAGAGCTAAATACATATCTGAAAAATATTTGCAAAATGCAAAGCAGGTAAATAAAGTCAGAAATATGTTTGCTTACACAGGAGAGTATAAAGGAAAACGTATCACTGTAATGGGACACGGTATGGGTATGGGTTCGGCGTGTATTTATTTTCACGAATTGTATAATGTGTATAATGTAGATAAAATTATTCGTGTTGGTAGCTGTGGAGCACTTAAAGATGGACTAAAACTTTTTGATACTATAATTGTAAATTCTGCTATGACAGACAGCAATATTGGAAAATTGCTAGGTATAAAGCAAACAAAGCTTCCTTCTGACCAAAATCTACTTATTAGTGCAATAAAGGTAAGTGATATTGAAAATGACAAAACAGTAAAGGTCGGGGATATCTATACTAGTGATGTATATTATACTCCGAATAATGTTGCAAACGATAAATTTACGAAGAAGGGTGCTTATGGTGTAGAAATGGAGAGTTTTGGATTATTCGCGACAGCACTTCTTGCAAAAAAACAGGCTCTTGCTATTATGACAGTGTCTAATATAATTGGAGATCCTAAAGAGACAACAAGTGAGGAAAGGGAAAAGGGTTTTAATAAAATGATAGAGATAGCCCTTGATACTATTGTTATCTAACAGCTCAATAAATATATCTATTTAGTTTTGTGAATACTATTTTTAGTGATATAATATCGATAAAGAGGTACACATGAGAAAAAGGTGGTTGGCAAGTTTAATATGCTTTATTATGCTGTCTTCAGTGGTTCTTTTTTCGGCGTGTACTGGAGGTAGTGATGCTACTTCTGATACAGACCCAAAATTACAAGGAATACTTGATAGTGTAGAGGAAGGTGTAGATTTTGAAGCCTTTACATACACTTACTATGACGCAGATGGCAGAAAATTGTTGGGCAGTGCATTTAAAGAGGCATATGTCTTTGTAGATCCAGGCTCGGATGGCTTATATTATGATAAAAAGACTAAGTCCACCATAACTTTTGCCGATATGGCTGAAAGAGAAGCTGATACATTGGCACAAAACCTTGCACATAGACTTATAGCTACTTATGGCGATCATACTATAGCAGATATCGTGATAAGTGAGGAGATAAAGGAAGGGATTGACACAAATTTAAGTGCAGATGTTCTGGAAAGTGATTATAGTATTAGATTTAATACAGCTAATGCTTTAGGTGAAAATATAAAGGAAAATACACAATTTAAAGATGAAGTTATAAATGAAAGTACTCCTTCAAGATATTTTTTAAATGACGAATACCTACTATCCTTGCTTATGGGCATACATGATGTGACTGAAGCAGGAGTACCACAAGCTGTTTTAGATGACTTTGCTGTTCTTAAAAAGTTTATTGTATTAGATGAGATAGTAAAAGAAGGTGAGACACCTGAAAATGTTGTTGTTATGTCGGGTGCTGGTTTTGATGCAACAATAAATAAAGAAGTTGAAATTATTGCTTCCACAGCTACAGCTAACACTGATCATGAATGGGAGATTATGAAATCAGGATCTTCCGACCCTATATTTGATGTTTTGAAAAACCAACTTGTAGAAATAATTCTTCAAGTAAAATCTGGATTAAGTATGAGCTATGAGAATATAGATCATCTTGGTTTTACAAAAAATGATCTTACATATCTTAAGTCTTTGATTATTGAGAATATAATCGGCGAAGCCAACTATGAATACGATATGGAGGGTTTTGAGGCGATACTAGATGCTTCGTCAAATCAAATATCAAATGCTGATTATTATGTTACATTAAATAAAGACGATGCTGAAAACATTCGAATCAATGGCTCAAGTCAGTTTGAAACCGAATATCAAAACATCAAGGCTAAATATGCTTCAATCAAATCGGAGAAAGAAGATTTGGATGAGATGCTTGCTTCATTAGGGGCATCTGATGATACTTATAAAGCCGCATTAGAAGAATATAATAGAAATTATGAATTGTATATTCAAAATTATAATACTTTTATGTCAGACCATGTCACTCAAGATTATATTAAAATGCTAAACTACAAAGGTTATGATGTGGCATTGGATGCAATGATAGAATCTGCATTAAATAGTCCTCAATTTATTCTTGAGGAGGCTATTCCTGAAGAAGGTGTAGGTGCTGAAAGTCTTTATCCTATATTTCCGCGTATTCAAGTATTGATTGTTCCTGGAATGTATCTGGGTGGTGAATATGACGAATCAATGGAAGAAGATTTGGAAGAAGATGAAGAAGGTAATTATGATTATGAGGACATGGCAAATAAATCTGAGTTTGATGCGACTCAAGAGCCAGTCACAACAATGGAACCATATCTTCCTTTTTGGAAAATATTGTCTATTGTTTATAAACCGGACGATGTATATGGTGTAAATAATGTTACTAGTGAGCAAATAAATGGAATTATTATCCCTGATATGGATATAGCATTTGTCGGTGAGGTCGGATACACTTCAATGATTGAAAGTACAATATCATATGTTGTGGGCGGGAATGAAGTTATACCACCTGGTGAAAAATTTGTAACTGATGAGCTTGTTGATGATGTTTGTCCTGATATGACTGCTTCTGATTATCCAGATAATCACTATATTTCATTATTTGACCTTTTAAAAACGGAAAAGGAAGACCTAAACAACTATGTTATGGGGGCATACAATGGTGTAGACATTAAGACACTTGCCGAGACCAATGATCAAATAAAGATTGGCAAAATAACAACAAGTGATGGCACAGTATACTACGAGCAAGTTGATGGTTTGCCAGTTGATGAAAATTTCATTACACTTGTTGAGACTGAAAGTGGAAATGTAATCAGTATGCCGGGTTTGGGTGAAAACTATCTAAAGCTTGATATTAACTTTAACAAGATTACCACGACTAATGGCGCTGATGTTACAAATACTAAAAAACGTACAGAATTAGGTATTATTACAGTAGAGCCACATACTGCATCTTAATTAAAGAAAAACAAGTATTTTGCTTGTTTTTCTTTTTTTATCTGCTTGTAAATATCTTTTATTGGTAATAAAATTACATATTTTTCTTTATGTTGGAGAAAATACAACAAATAGGAGAAATATATGAAAAAGATTTTGTGTTTGTTATTAGGCTTTTTATTTTGTTTTGGTGCATTTAATCTAGTAAGTAGTGAGAAGTTGGCGCTTGCAGAGAGTCAATTTTCTGGATTTTCTAGTGATAGTTATGTCCTTGTGGATAAGGATACCGGAGAAGTTTTGGTAAATAAGAATGGTAGCCAGAAAATGCAAGTGGCTAGTATTTGCAAACTTATGACATCTTTAATTGCGCTAGAGTATATTGATGCTGGAAAACTTAGTCTTGATGACAAACTGATTGCTAGTGAACATGCCTGCAGTATGGAGGGTAGTCAAGCTTTTTTAGATGCTGGAAGTGAGTATCTTGTAAGAGATCTATTGAAAAGTGTTGTTGTCGCATCTGCCAATGATAGTGCTGTTGTGCTAGCCGAACACATTGCTGGAAGTGAGAATGACTTTGTAAAAATGATGAATAGTCGAGCAAAAGAATTGGGTATGACAAATACTATTTATGCTAATTCGACAGGTCTCGAGGCTCCAAATCAATATAGTACTGCACTTGACACGGCGAAGATTTTGAGTGAAATAAATAAACATAATATATACAAAGAAGACTGTAAAATATGGATGGATGATTTTGTTCATCCAAGCGGAAGAGTGACTCAATTGGTAAATACTAATCGGCTAATTAAATATTACGAGCCATGTGTCAGTGGTAAAACAGGTTTTACAGATGATGCTGGATATTGCCTTAGTGCGTGTGCAGAAAAAAACAATATGAGCCTAATTGCGGTAACATTAAAATGCAAAGATAGTGCAAGTAGATTTAGAGAATGTATGGATTTACTTAATTATGGTTTTAATCATTATGAGAATGCAACAATTATTAAGGGCGGAGATGTAGTAGTAAACAGTGTTAAAGTTTTGCAAGGCAAGTCAGAGAATGTCAAACTTGTTTTTGAAAAGGACTTCAGTGTATTGAAAAAACGTGGAGACAAAACGAGTATTACTACAAATTTAAACTTGCCACATGAAATAAAAGCACCACTTGAGGAAGGTAGCATTATTGGACATATTGATATTTTAAAAGATGGTGTAATATTGGGAAAAGTGAATATACTTGCTGCTGAAAAGATAGAAAAGCATAATTATAAAGACGCGATAGAAAAAATATATAGAGAGTGGAATGTATTGTAATCATAATTCCAAAATTTAGCAATAATGAGTTTTGAAAAGTCCTTTTTAAAGGGCTTTTTTTAATTGTCTTTTTTAACAATTTAATATATACTATATAAGAATTGTTTAGGAGAAATTATGCTATTATATCTTAGAAACATTTTTAGTGGGAATGAGTTTTTGCTGGCGGCATTTTTATATGTCGTTATACTTGTTTTGACTTTCTCCATTCACGAATTTGCACATGCTTTTGTTGCGTATAAATGTGGTGATATCACTCCTAAAGCAATGGGACGCGTGACCCTTAATCCTTTTGCTCATATCGATCCATTTGGTTTGCTTTGTAGTGTGTTGTTTTTATTTGGTTGGGCAAAACCTGTACAAATAAATCCACTTAATTTTAAAAATCAAAAGAAGGGTATGCTTCTTGTTTCGTGTGCTGGTGTTATTGCAAACTTGATTATCGCATTTGTATCATGTGGTATAGCTAGTGCTCTGCTTGTTTTTGCAGATCTAAGCAACACTGCTGTATTTATTATTTGGATGTTTTTTAGTATTCTTTACACATTCAATGTATCAATTGCTGTATTTAATTTCTTACCAATTTATCCTTTGGATGGTTTTCAGTTTGTCTTTGCTTTAAGCAAACCTAACAGCAAATTCATCAACTTTATGGTTAAGTATGGTATGATAATTATGCTGGTTTTGCTTTTCTTTGCAAGTGGGATACTTGATTGGCTGATTGGTGTTATCTGCTTGCCAATAGAATTATTTTGGGGGTTGATTTTTTAATGGAAGAATATAATGAAATCAATTCGGTGCAATTCAAACTTGATAATTTTGAGGGACCATTAGATCTTCTTTTACATCTTATTAAAAAGAGTAAGATGGAGATTGAAGAGGTTGAGCTTTCAAAAATAACTGAGCAATATCTTGAGATTATAAATAATCTGAGTGAAGTAGATATGGACAGTGCAAGTGAATTTATCGAACTCGCTGCGACTCTTATCGAAATTAAAAGCAAAAGCTTACTTCCAAAACTTGAAGAAGAAACGCCTGATGAAGAGGACCCTGAATATCTATTAAAGATAAGACTTCAAGAATATAAGTTGCTTAAAGAAACCACCGAACTTTTAAAGCCGATGGAGAATACCAATAGGTTTTATAAAAAGCCTGAGCCTGATGCAAATAAATTTAGATATGTAGTAAAAGACATGAATATGGATATGCTTCTTGATGCTTTTGCTCGTATTATGGTTAGGGTGCAAAAGACTGATGAAAAGAAAGAAGAAAAAGAAATACGTAAGGAAAAATTTACAATCGTACAAAAGATTGCTTCTATAAAAGACAGTCTTATAGTAAGAAAAAAAGTAAATTTCAGTGAGCTTTTTAGTGCTAGTATCTGCAGGGAAGAAATTATCACCACATTTATGGCTTTATTAGAACTTCTAAAATTGCAAGAGATTCGCGTAAAACAAACAGATAATTTTGCTGACATTGAAATTACTAAATATGAGGAAGAGGAAATAGATAATGGAAAACTTGAAGGAGATAATTGAGAGTATATTATTTGTAGCTGGTGAGCCTGTGGCATTTTTTGACATTGCAGACAAATTGCAATTGGAAGTAGATGAAGTAAAGAATGCAACACTTCAATTAAAAGAAGAAAAAGAGAAAATGGCAAGTGGCATAAATGTTATGATTTTCAATGATAAGGCCCAACTTTCCAGCAATCCAAATTATAGTGAAAAAATAGCTGAAGTGCTAAATCCTATTAAGGAGAAAGCCTTAACTAAGGCAGTGCTTGAGGTTTGTGCGATTATTGCTTACAAACAGCCAATTACCCGTATTGACATTGAGAATGTAAGAGGTGTGAATAGTGACTATGCAATCAATTCTTTAATCGAAAACAATCTTATTGAGGTTGTGGGAAGGAAAGATGCCGTAGGAAAGCCTTTGTTGTTTGGTACAACTGACAATTTTTTAAAGAAATTCGAACTTACATCTCTAAATGATTTGCCTGATTATGATGATTTGATAGAAAGGATTAGAGTGCTTCATATGCCAGAAAAGGAAAGTTCGCTTTTCAATTTCACGGATTATAGTGAAAATCCTACAATCAATGATGAAAATCCAGAAGAGATAGACATTGAAAAAATGCGCAAAAACCTTAATATAAAACTTGATGAATTGGATAGTGTTATGAATGACATCGAATCTGCCGATTCGGAAGAGCTTGCCTAAATAAAACGACCTTATGGTCGTTTTTTTATTTGATTCATATCATTACATATTTATCGTGTGAAGTATTATGATTTACTTTTATAAAAATTTAAATTTTACTAATACTAAATATATGGAAGTTGCGTTTTTTATTATATTTGGTATCATAACTTTTTTTGTACTTGATTTTAGAATAAGTATTGTAATTATGTACGATGCAAGTGAAAATCTTGGCTATATAAAAATAAAAATCTTTGGAATACTTATTTTTGATGGTGAGATAAGCCTTACAAGTGAATACTTCAAAATGGTTCATGGTAAGAAAAAAGTTATTCAGATAAATTTGCTTAGTATAAATAAAGAGACGATTAGATTGTTTGAAGACATATCAAGCTTATTTTTGAAAAGAATAAATTTAGTAAGATTAAAATTGTTTTCTAGGATAAGCGGGGATTCGCCTTATACTATTGCAATGCTTAGTGGTGTAATGAGCAGCATTTATGGATTGTTACTTACAAAACTTCAAACTGAGTACCCTTATTCGCAACTTGATAAATTATTCGCAACTTCTTTTTGTGGGGGTGAATTTTCTTTAGCTTTTTCGGGTAAGATATTTATAAATATTTATGACTTTATTTGGGCGATTGCTCGGGCAATATACATTAGGAGATTTGGTAATTATGGAGAAAAAAGAGACCTCTACGAAAGAAGAAAGCGTAAACTCAATTATTAAGAGTGCAATGGACAAACTAAAACATTTGGTAGAGACCAATACTGTCATTGGAACACCTGTTAAGATTGAAAACACAAACTTGATTCCTGTTTCTAAAATAAATGTTGGTTTTGTAGCAGGTGGAGGTGAAGTTAAATGCAATCTAAAAAAAATTAAGTGCGAAAATTATCCTTTTGCAGGCGGAAGTGGAAGTGGATTTACCATAACACCAATTGGTTTTCTGACAATTACGGAAAACAAGATAGATTTTATATCGACTGATAAAATGGGGGTTGTTAAAGACTGGGCAAAAATTTCTGGTGATTTTTTAAAAAAGGTCTTTGAGACAGGTGCTGAAAAAATAAAAGGAGAGTATGATGAGGGATAGAGTTTTAAAAACAACTACTATATTTTTGTTGATTGCAATATTTGTATCCTCTTTTTCAATTGCAGCAGTGTCGTATGCGGAAGAGATGGAAGTGATGGCTCCTGCTCGCGGAATGGTTTTGCTTGAAGGTAATACTAATCAAGTTTTATATGAGTTTAATGCTAATAAGTCACTTCCTATGGCTAGTACAACAAAAATTGTAACTGCCATTGTCGCTATTGAAAATTATCCAGAACTGGATAAAGTTGTTAGGGTTAGTGATAAAGCTGTCGGAATTGAGGGAACAAGCATATATTTAAAGCACGGCGAGGAAATAACTATGCGAGATTTACTATTTGGACTTATTCTCGCCAGTGGAAATGACTGTGCAGTAGCAATAGCAGAAGAGGTTTTTGGAGAGGATAAATTTGTGACTAAAATGAACGAATTTGCAAGCAATCTTGGACTATCCTCAACGCATTTTACCAATCCTCATGGTCTTGATGCGGAGGGACATTATACAAGTGCATATGACCTTGCATGTATTACCTCATATGCTATGAAAAACCCTATATTTAGGGAAATAGCAGGAACAAAGTACCACAATATTAAAGCTACAAATGTTTATCAAGAAAGATATTTGAAGCATAAGAATAAGTTGATGTTTTTAGACGATAATTGTATCGGAGTGAAAACGGGTTTTACTGACAATGCTGGGAGATGTCTTGTAAGTGTATATGAAAAGGATGGTATGCAATTGATATCTGTTGTGCTTAATTGTCAACCTATGTTTGAAGAGGCAAATCGTCTAACTCAGAATGCGCTAAGTGAGTATAAATATAAGGAATGGGTAAAACCATATAATTATGTTTCGTCGATAAGTATTGAGGATGGCGATAAAAATGAGATAGGACTTGTGACGATAAAAGGATTTGCCAATGTTATACGTAAGAGCGAAGAAAGGGAATATCGTGTGGAGTATGATTTGCCTGAGCAGATTGTTGCGCCTATTGAAGCAAATAGACCAATAGGTAAAGTAAGAGTATATAAAGGTGAAAATGTGATATTTGAGGAGCCATTGTTTGCCATAGACTCTTGTAAAAATATTGACTTGAAATATACACTTGACAACATATTAAATAATTGGATTTAGAGAAAGTCTAGCATGGCTTTCTTTTTATTGAAAAGATTTAGTTTTATTTTGATTTTGAAATCTACTTCTTTTTTATAAAGGGTATAATTGTTTGCTAAAAAAGGCTTAATGGTTTAAAATAAACATTGGAGAAAAATATGAGAATCAATCAATATTTGGCACACTGTGGTCTATGTAGTAGACGTAAAGCTGAAGAGTATATATTGCAAGGCAAGGTTACATTGAATGGGGAGATTGTAAAAAATCTTGCCACAATTGTAAACAATGGTGATATTGTGGAGCATAACGGCAAAAAAATTGTTCCGGAGAATAATTTTGTCTATTATATGCTAAACAAACCAAAGGGTTATCTTTCTTCTGCTAGTGATGATAGAAATAGGCCGACAGTACTCAATATAGTGAAAGATAACAATAGAATATATCCCGTAGGTCGACTTGATTATAATACTGAGGGTCTTTTATTATTGACAAATGATGGTGATTGGGCGAATAAAGTTATTCACCCACGTAATAATATTGAAAAAACATATGAAGTCTTATTAAAAACAAAACCCACATCGTCTCAAATTGCTGTACTTCAACATGGGATGCTCATAGATGGTGTGCCTGTAAAGCCTTCTAGATTGGGTAAAGTAACAAACAGTGACGGATTGTTTAGAATGGAAATAAGTGTTATGGAAGGTAAAAACCGTGAAATTAGAAAACTTTTTGATAACGCTAAATGTAAAATTTTTGCTCTTAAACGCATAAGTATAGGTAAATTAAAACTTGGCGATCTTGGCACAAAGCAATATCGTAAGTTGTCTGAGAAAGAAAAAGAACTGATTTTTAAATAAGAGGTGAAATATGTACGCGATAGCAATAGATGGTCCATCTGCATCTGGAAAGGGCGCGATAAGTGATAAATTAAGTGAGATTTTGGGTATATTGCACTTAAATTCGGGTGCACTATACAGAGCGGTAGCGCACTTTGCCATAACAAATAAGCTATCTTTTGATAATCTTGATAACATTTATCAAAAACTTCAAACACATACTATCGATATTGATTTTAAAGATGGCAAACAACTTACATTATTAGACGGTAATGATGTTACACCTTATCTATATACTTCTGAGGCGTCCTTAGGGTCAGCAAAAGTATCAAAGCATAGTGGAATAAGAAGTTTTGTACTTGAAGCACAACTTAAGACTGCAAAAACCCATAGTCTTGTACTAGAAGGTAGAGATATCGGATCCGTTGTTTTGCCTAATGCAAAATACAAATTTTACCTTGATGCAAATCTGGAAGTTAGGGCTGAGCGAAGATTAAAAGATTTTATTGCAAGGGGTGAAAAACTCACTTATGATGATGTGAAGAATATGTTGAAAGAAAGAGATGAGGCAGATTTTACTCGTACCGTTTCTCCACTTGTTAGAGTGCCAGAAGCTATTTATATTGATAGTAGCTACATGACAATTGATGAGGTTGTCGACAAAATATTGAGTTATATTGAGGAGTATAAATGATTTTTACAATTTGTTTTATTTTAGCTTTTATTCCAGTAACATTGTTTTTGCCTACAATTGTTAAAGGCAGGAAAAACCTTCCAAGAAAAGGTGGAGTGATATTGGCATGTAATCATCAATCTGCGCTAGATCCTGCTGTTATTGCTGTTAAACTTTGCAAACGCCGTTTTAAATACATGGCTAAAAAGGAAGCTTTTGAGAAAAACAAATTTGTTGGTTGGTTGTTGAAAAAATTTGGAGGCTATCCAGTAGATAGAGAAGGTAATGACATTGCAGCTATAAAGAAAACCTTTAAGTTTTTGAAAGATGGTAAGGCTGTTTGTATATTTCCTGAGGGCCATCGTATTAAGGAAGAAAATGGTGGTGAGTTGAAAAACGGAGTTGTTATGATTTCACTCAAAACAAAAACACCTATTGTACCTTGTATCATACAAAAACGTCCTAGATTTTTTGTTTTTAATCGTATGAGGCTTGGAGAAGAGATCCGCTTATATGAGATGGATGAATTTAAGGATAAGAAAGTCGATAAAGAACTACTAGATAAGGCTAGTGAATATTTGACAAATAGATTTAATGAATTGAGAAATTCTTTTAAAAAGGCTAAGGAGGATTAAAATGACAGATATTGAAATTGCTAGAAGTATTAAACCATTACATATTGGTAAGGTCGCAGAAAAACTCGGATTGAATGAAAATGAAATTGAGTTTTATGGCAGCAATAAAGCGAAAATCAATATAAACAATCTTAATCCTAAAGGAAAGCTTATATTGGTGACTGCAATCAATCCTACGAGCGCAGGTGAAGGCAAAACAACAGTTTCTATTGGATTGGCTGATGGATTGAATGAAATAGGAAAGAAAGTTTGTCTTGCATTACGTGAGCCATCACTAGGCCCAGTATTTGGAATCAAGGGTGGTGCTACTGGAGGTGGATATTCTCAGATAGTTCCAATGGAAGATATAAATCTTCATTTTACTGGTGATTTTCATGCAATTACTTCGGCAAACAACTTATTGTCTGCTATGATTGATAATCATATTCATCAAGGAAATCTCCTAAAACTTGATATAAACAATATTTTCCACAAACGTTGTATTGATATGAATGACAGAGCACTTAGAATGATTGATTGTGCATTAGGTGGAAAATCAAATGGCGTTCCTCGCAGAGATGTATTTAATATTACTAGTGCAAGCGAAGTTATGGCTATACTTTGTCTTGCAAAAGATATGGATGACCTTAAAATTCGACTTGGCGATATTATGATAGGTCTTAATCTTGATAGAAAACCAGTATATGCTAGAGATCTTAAAGCACATGAGGCTATGGCTATACTTTTGAAGGACGCGATAAAACCAAACCTTGTCCAAACTTTGATTGGTACACCTGCGATTGTTCACTGTGGGCCTTTTGCTAATATTGCGCATGGTTGTAATTCTAATAATGCTACTAAGCTTGCTATGACACTAGCTGATTATTGTGTTACAGAAGCCGGTTTTGGAGCAGATTTGGGAGCGGAGAAATTTTTAGATGTAAAATGTAGAGTTGCGGGACTAAAACCAAATTGTGTAGTGGTTGTGGGTACAATACGCGCTCTTAAAATGCATGGCGGAGCTACAAAAGACTCTTTAAAAGAAGAAAATTTAGATGTTCTTGCGAAGGGATTGCCAAACCTATTAAAACATATTGAAAATATAAAAAATGTATACAAATTGCCTGTAGTATGTGCAATAAATCAATTTGCATCAGATACTCAGGCTGAAATCGATATGCTTAGCAAAGCCGTAGAAAATATAGGTGTAAAAGCAATTTTGTCAAATGTTTTTGGTGAAGGTGGTAAAGGTGCTGTTGAGTTGGCACATGCAGTTGTGGATTTGTGTGAAAAAGACAACAGTACTTTTGAAATGACATATAGCGACGAAGATGATGTTGAGACAAAAATAAAAAATGTTGCTCAAAAAATATATGGAGCAAGGGATATAGTTTTGCTCGATAAAGCAAAAGAAAGTCTTGCAAATATTGAAAATCTGAAAATTTCACATTATCCTATTGTTATTGCAAAAACTCAATATTCTTTGAGTGATAATAAAAACTTACTTGGTAAACCTGAAAATTTTGATATTACTATACGTGACATTGAGATTAGAAATGGTGCAAAATTTTTGGTTGCTCTTGCTGGTGACATGATGTTGATGCCGGGGCTTTCAAAGACTCCTGCTGCTGTTAATATGACAATAACAAATGATGGTATAATTGATGGTTTGTTTTAAAAAAATAAAAGCACATTATTTTGTGCTTTTATTTTTTATTTTTTCTTGGCTCTTTATTGTCTTTTCAGGTACAATTACTTTTATGCCTTCCTTAATTGTTCTAAATTTCATATTGCCATAAGATGATTTTTCACCATCAACATTGATTATTAGTCTTTTACTTGTGTGGATTGTAAAATCGTCTAGAGATAATTTTGTGACCTTCTTACCATCTTTCAATGACCTTATATCAAATAAAAATATTTTGGCAATGGTAAGAAGACTGCTTATGTAATTTATAAATTTCGAATTTTTTCTCTTAATTAAAACTACATCAACTTTCCCGTCTGAAAGGTCCGCTTTGCTATTTAGGATAAATCCAGCTGTCGATCGAGAATTGGATATAATCATCATAATATATTTGTCTTCAGCAAGAGTAGTGCCATCTTGCGAGATCTTTACATCGAAATCTGTTACATGAAATAATTCTTTCATACCATGGAAAAAATAAGCAATTTTTCCTAAAAACTTCTTATTTTTTTGTGTGGTGTCATAACTACTGCTAGTAAAGGCTCCCGCGCCACAAAAATAAATTCCATAATCATGATTTGATTTAAAAATATCGTGTGTATAAACATTGTTTTCCTTCAAGATTCTAAATGCTTTTTTTAGTTTTCTTGGGATTCTCAATGATCTTGAAATATCATTTACTGTACCTGATGGAAGATATCCTATAATGGGTTGGTTTTCTTGTTCGGCCACACCGTTTACTATTTCATTAAAAGTTCCATCTCCACCAGAGACAATCAAGTAGTCGTATTTACCACAAGCGTCTCTTGCAATTTCTCTTGCGTGTCCTTTTCTTTCGGTTGCTTTATATTCAACCTCATCATAGATTTTCTTCAATTCATCAATGATATAATTGATTCTCTTTACCAAACCGCTTTTTCCGCTGTTTGGATTATATACAAACAAACATCTCATCTTTATTCTCTCACAAGTGATATTATATTCTACTTATGTATTATATAACTTTAATTTCAAATTGGCAAGTGATAAACAATATTGCAAATTAAAAGTAAATTGTCGTGTAATAAATAAACATAAACACGTATAAATATACATATATACTTATTAAAAAACATTTTTAGTTTGTGATGTTATTTGTTATAATATCTAAGAGGTGAATATGAAAAGATTGGCTATAATGTATGATTGGGACCAAACATTGTCTCCAAAATACATGTCTGAGTTTGGTTTGATTAAACCATTGGGATTTAGTTGTAATGAAGAATATTGGAATTACTGCAATAATGTAATTACTAAGAAATATAATATGGAAAATGAATTATCTTTTCTTTATTCTATTATCGAAGGTGCTAAAAAACAAAACCTCAATTTGAATAGAGATTATATGCACGAAGTGGGCAGTCGAATTGAATACTATAATGGAGTAGAGGGGTGGTTTGACCGCATCAATGAATTCGGCAAAAAACATGATGTAATAGTGGAGCATTACATAATATCTAGTGGTATATATGAAATTATTGAAGGAAGTAAAATATTCCCAAAATTCACGAAAGTATTTGCTTCTAGTTTTGCCTATGACTCCGATGGTAGACCTTTTTGGCCAGCTTTTTCCGTAAACTATACAAACAAGACTCAATACATATTCCGTATCAAGAAGAACTTAATTCATGATCTAAATGATGATGGTGCCGTAAATAGAAAATACCGTAAAAAAGACAGTATTCCATACAGTAATATGATATATGTCGGCGATGGTCTTACGGATATACCTTGTATGAAAATTATTAAGGAATATGGTGGTAATTCGATTTGCCTTTACGAGAAGGGTGGTGCTAGTGAAAATAAAGCAAAAACTATCAAACGTGAGGGCAGGGTCAATTTTGTAGCTGAAGCCGACTACAGTGAAAATTCGGACATAGATAAAATTGTTAAACATATTATTGAAAAACTTTGATGAATAATTATACAAAAAATAAAATCGCTTTTTGGGGCGATTTTTTTTTAGCATAAGACCTCTTTTAGTTTTTTTAATATTTTACTTTCAAGTCTGCTTATTTGCACTTGCGAAACTCCAAGTTCTTCAGCAATTTCTTTTTGTGTCTTGTCTCTGAAATAACGAAGTATGATTATTTTCTTATCCCTTGGTGGTAAATGCTCGATAATTTTGTAAAGTGTGTGGTTGTCTATATCGTTTTCGATAGGTTGATCATTTTCTACTCGGTCTATTAGATACATGTCTTTTCCATCGTCTTCGTCACCAATTGTTGTGTTTAGAGATACTATTTGTTTTGAACTTTCCATTGCGTATACGACTTCATTACTATCTATGCCAAAATATTTTGCTATTTCCTCTACAGTAGGAGATTTTTCGTTAGTGCTTGTGTATTCGTCTACATATTTATTGATTTTCACGGCTAAGGTTTTTATTTTTCTTGATATTTTAATAATTCCGTT
The DNA here is from genome assembly GCA_045654505.1 of Clostridia bacterium. Lineage (GTDB taxonomy): Bacteria > Bacillota > Clostridia > Christensenellales > UBA1242 > UBA11490. The sequence goes on from JAZONM010000009.1 coordinate 45,697, forward strand.
ATCTCTCAAAAATCTTTTGATTTCACCAGCTATCATTGGTACGGCGTATGTCGAGAATTTTACATTAAATGATTTGTCAAAATTATTGATTGCTTTTAAAAAACCAAGACTGCCTAATTGAAATAAGTCGTCATAGTCTATGCCTTTATTGAGATATATTTTAATAACACTTTTAATAAGTGGAGAATTTTCACTTACTAATTTTTCTTTTGCATCTATATTATTCTTTTGCGCCTCTTCGATCAATTCGAGGGTGCGTGATGCATCAAGCATTTCAACCTCCCACAACCATATTCATAACTCCTACTTTTTTGTACATGGACACGATTACGCCTTTATTAGGTGATGATATAACTTGTACACTGTCCATAAATCCTTCCATTACTGTAAAACCCATACCGCTACGTTCGGTTTCGGGTTTTGATGTGTAGAAGGGTTGTTTTGCCTGGTCAATGTCCTCAATGCCAATGCCATAATCTGTAACAGTTATGTAGACGTCATTGTCGGATATTTTTACGTTTACTATTACATCCCCTGTAGTTTTAGGGTAGGCGTGTACTATCGAATTGGTAATTGCTTCGCTTAAGGCTGTTTTTATATCGCCAATTTCTTCAATTGTCGGATTGATATTGGAGACAAAACTTGCGACACTAAGACGTGCAAAGCTTTCATTTTCCTTTATTGCGCTAAAACGTAGCGTCATTTCATTATTGTATGACATAATGTCCTCCTAGCTGATTTTAGGCATGATTTCATATAGCCCGCTCATATTAAATATTTTTTCAATCTGTGAATTTGCATTTGTGATATATATGCTTTTATTTTTGTTTTTAAGAGCTTTGTATCGACCAATTAGTACGCCGATGCCGGTACTGTCCATGAATTCGAGTTGTGATAGGTCATATATTAGTTTATTGAAAGAAGTTTCCTTTATTATTTTATCAAGTATTTGTCGTGTATAATTTGCTGTATATTCGTCCAATTCGCCGCATAACATTATATATAGAGTGTTGTTGTACACTTTCTTTTTTATTTGCATTTTATCCTCCTTCATGTTTATTTCATTATATCAAAATAATGTTTGCATATTTTTAGAGGTATTGTCGAATAGACACTTTTCTTGACTAAAATCAATATAGTAAAATATGTTGAAAATTTCTAAAAATTCCCTTGACAATATGAATAGGATATAGTAAAATCTTTTCGTTATCGTAAGAGAGTTTCGGGGTGTAGCGCAGTTTGGTAGCGCACTTGATTTGGGATCAAGGGGCCGGGAGTTCGAGTCTCTTCACCCCGACCAATATCTTTATGATAAAAGAGGGCGTTTAGCTCAGTTGGTTAGAGCAACCGGCTCATAACCGGTCGGTCCGGGGTTCAAGTCCCTGAACGCCCACCACATTTTTAACTATGGCCTGGTAGTTCAGCTGGTTAGAACGCTAGCGTGTCACGCTAGAGGTCGAGGGTTCGAGTCCCTACCAGGTCGCCATTCATAATGTGCCTCGGTAGCTCAGTCGGTAGAGCAGAGGACTGAAAATCCTCGTGTCGGTGGTTCGATTCCGCCCCGAGGCACCATTTATGAGTTTTAATTAAATATTTTGTTTTGTGCTGGTGTAGCTCAATAGGTAGAGCAACTGACTTGTAATCAGTAGGTTGTGGGTTCGATTCCTATCACCAGCTCCATTTTTAGCTATTGCATTTTTACTACAATGGTTAAAAAAATCGGGAGGTTTGCAGACCGGCCAAATGCAACAGACTGTAAATCTGTCGTCTCAGACTTCGGTGGTTCGAATCCACCACCTCCCACCATAAAGAAACCATAATATTGATACGAAAAATATCGGTATTATGGCTTTTTTATTGCTAAAATAGGGGTATTTTACCCTTTTTCATAGGTTTTACAGCAAAAAATTTAGGCTTGCCGGGATAGTTTTCATCCTCGCAAGCCTTTTTTGTTTTTAGCCATAAAAAATAAATCGTTCACTTTATACCCCTTTCGTTCAATTTATGGGGTATCGTTCAATTGCTGATTTGCTGAATAAACGCCTTGTTTTTAGTTGGTTTTTATGGTATAATATACTCACTGAAAAAATAAGAGTTTGACGGCCACTTTTAAGATGATTAACAAATTAGGAAGGGATCTTTATGACTAAAAAGAGGAAGATTATTCTTGCAACGGTAGTGTTCTCTATTTTATTGGCTATAGGGGTAAGTCTTACATATATTTTTGCTGTGGCATTGCCGCAAAAGCGAGATAAGGAGCAATTATTAAAAGCGGTGCAGGAGTATTATGACGCAAAGCTTGCTATGTATACAGCGGAAAACGAGAAATATGATGACTATGAGGTGGACGTTGCATTCCTTGGCGACAGCCTTACCGACGGATACGATCTTGAAAAATACTTTCCGCAATATCTTGTTCTTAATCGCGGAATTGGTGGTGAAACGACCTTTGGTCTTGAAAAACGTCTTAAGGTATCGGTTTATGATTTAAAGCCTAAAGTGGCAGTAATGCTCATAGGGGCAAACAACTTTGATACAATGTTTGATAACTATGAAAATATTTTGAAGGGATTTAAGGAAAATCTGCCAAATACCAAAATAGTATTGCTATCTCTTACATCTATGAGTCAGGAATGGGGCAAAAATAATCAAAAAGCAGCTTATAACAACGTTATAATAAAGCTCCTGTCAGAAAAATACGGATACGAATTTGTCGATCTTTATTCACCACTTTTGAATCTTGAAACAGGTGAAATATATGCAGAATATACGACCGATGGCGGTCACTTAACATCCGCAGGATACGAGGTTCTTACAAATACGATAACTCCCGCACTCGAACAACTATTAGGTAGATAACTGCGCTTAACAGCATTACAAATTCCAATTTATCTAACTAAAATGGGTGCAAACCCTTGTAGCAAGATGCACCCATATTAATGTTTGTTGTTTGTGTTTTTAAAGAAATAAAAAATCGACCTTGTGTCGATTTTTTTATTTATTGTGTATTGATATCATTGTTTGATATATCTTAATCGATAATATCAATATTGAGTTGTAGTTATAGATAGTATTGTATTGATAATATTATTAGGATAATATATTCAATTACAAGCGATCAATTTTGATTGATGAAATATTTAGTGTGTCGATTTTTAAACAGTTTTCAACAATAACCTCAGCAACTCTTGTTGGATTCATATATTTATCTGAAATCTCTTTAGGGGTGTAGTATCTTATGTTATCATAAAATGGGGTATTTATACCGCCTGGGAAAACACCTATAACCTTGATATTTGTATCTGCCAACTCAATTTTTAAAGCGTTTGTAAATCCTTTCATGGCGTATTTTGCACAACAATACATGCTTTCCATTGGTTTTCCTAGTAATGCCGCGCTTGACATAACATTAACAATTTTGCCAGCATTATTTTTTTTCATGTAAGGTAGGGTATTGGCTGTCATAAGAATTGCTCCAAATGCACATTCCAAAACAACATCTAGTTTTTCTTTGCTGTTTTCAGAGAAATGGCATGCTTTGATTGTAGCGGCATTATTGATTAAATATGCTATATTATAATTTTCGCCAATAGTTTTGATGGTGTTTTTAACAAATTCTTCATCGACAACATTTCCAAGAAATGTCAAAAGATCTACGTTTTTGATTTGTTTTTTTAATGCATATACTTTTTCCATATAATCAGGGTTTTTATCTATAATTGCTACATTATAGTCTCTATCTAAGAAGAGTTTTGCCATTTCAAAACCTATTCCAGAAGCAGCGCCGGTAATAATAATTATGTCTTTCATTATTTAATCCTCCTAGCATATATTTCAGCAATTGCAATGGCGTTTTTGTTGTTAGCATTATCAATAGCAATTCTTGCAATATCCCTTGGGGAAATTTTGTTTCCTGATGGATATTTTTTAACATTTGAAGCATCGTATGATGACCAAAAATCGCTATCTACTGCGCCGGTATAAACTTTTAAAACATGTGACACCTTATCGTCAGTTTCGCAAGTCTTGTATATACTGTCAAAGAAACCATCCATGCCATGATATGCTGCTGAGTGTGCTGTTTCATTAGCAAGACCTAGCTTTGTGGCTTTTTCGTGGAGTATACATATAATTTTCGATTCGTCCATCAAGTCGTAAAATATAGAGCATGCCAAAACACTAGTATATATTGGTCCTCTAAAATTTTGATAAATACTATCAAATGTATTGTTTTCGACTTTATCAAATTTACTATTATTTTCAGTAAATACTAGTTTTGATATTTTGTATTTTGACAGATTTTTTTTAATTTTAAGAAGGTCTTCTTCATTTGCTCCATCAGCATTGTAAATAAATGAGTGAGTGCAATTGCCAAATTCCTTTATGGCTTTCAATACTTGTTTTTCATCATTGCTAATAAAGCAAACATGTTCACCCTTTTCATATAGATATGTTGATATTTCAAAGCCTATATTATCCATACCGCCAAAAACTACATTGATGGTAGGTTTTTGATTTAATTTAGTGTCTTCCGGAACAATCCAAGTTTTGCCGACTTTTGCTGCACCAATAATAACTCCGTCTTGACATAATCTTCTTACATATCTTTCCGAAACGTTGAGTTTTTGAGCTGCTTGGCTTATAGATATATAATTCATATTGCCTCCTTAATTACTTCCTTATTTGGTACTAATATTGTACCAGATAAAACAATGTTAGTCAAATATGTTGTATTTATTGTTAATTAAATATAGCAAATTTTATCTATTGGCTGTTATCATTCTTTTAAAATTTGAATAGAGTAAATTTTACTTTTATATTTAGAGTTGTTTGCGAAAAAGAAATAAAAAATCGACTTTGTGTCGATTTTTTTTGTTTATAGTGTATTGATTCCATTGTTTACTGTGCCTTGATTGATAATATCAAGCATTGTGTTGTAACCATAGGTATTTGTATTATTATTTCGATTCATGTTGTTTTGGATTGTATTTCCATTATTGCCGTACTCAGCATTATTGTTTGTGCCATTGTTTTTTATTTCGCCGTCATTAGTATAGTAATAACCGCCATATCCGTCATTATTGTTTAGATTGTTTTGATTGATGACTGAGTTTTTGTAGATATTATCATTGATGAGATTTCCGCCTGCTGTTCCGTTGATTATGTTTTCGTCGTTTGCGATACTATTGCTGAAGGCATTGTTGTTTGTGTTGCTTGGCACGGGATTTGTGTTGTCGAATGCAGGGTTTGGAATGTCGTTTATTGTGTTGTTTGTGTCAATATTGTTCTCTGCATTTTCATTTACAATATTTTCGGAGTTGTTTTCTTCTGTAATACTATCGCTACTGTCATCTTCTGATGGACGGTATGTGTCTATATTTTTAATAGTATTTTTTTCTTTATTCTCTAAATCATTGTCTATGTTTTCATTTTTTGTAGTACTATATTCATTTTCATTTTTGACGTCTTGGTTTGCTAAACTATCTTCCTCAATCGATTCAGTTGTTGAATCGGAGTGAGTAGGGTCAATTACCACGATTTCAATTTCTTCGTTTTCTATTTTGTCTAGTAATTCATTATTTGTGTTTACGCTATTATCAGTGTGTTGATTATTACTGTCTGCTTTTTGAGCAATGTCAATATCTGTCTCAGAGTCATTCACAGTATTATCGTCTTCATTGAGATTGTTGTCAGTTGTGTTATCTTGAATATCTATTGTATTGTTATCAATAATATCGTCTGGCGTTGATTCGTAAACATTGTTATTGTTTAGTTCGTCAATTATTTGATCGATTTCTTGGTCGCTGACATCTGATTGATTTAATGCATCTTCAAGCAAATATCGAATTTGCTCAAGGGTTGCTATTGCACTTTCGTGATATGTTATTCGTGTGTCAAGGTGATTGATAAGTTTCATATAATTGCTATTCAGTACATCAACACTTGATGCGATTGATGTTGGCACATTGCTATTGATTGTTGTGATTTCATTTTCCAAATCACCATTACAATTTTTCAATCTTTTTATTATTGTCTTAATGTCTTGTATATAATTATTTATTGCTTGAAGTTGTTGGATAGTGGGTGCACATTCACCATTGATAATACAATTATTTAGGTCGCGAACTTCGTCGATTGTGTCAAGAAGTTCTACTTTAGTGATTCTCAAGACATTGTTGGCTTCTAAAGCGTCTTCGGTCATTGCGTATAATCTTTGTACTTTGTATAGATAATTTGACAATTGGTCATTGATATTTGATTCATTATATTCGCTTACAAATCTAGGATTATATCTTAGTTTTAATGGTCGAAAACTATCAGTGGTGAAGTAATACATTTTGATTTTATCAGTAGTACTTTTCTCATTGTCGGCAAGTGTTTCATTATTAGATTCTTCAATTGATTCGTCTTTTACGGTGTCTGTAATTGAGGTTGTATTCTCGTCTGTAGGGTTATCTTCTATTGGAATAATTTCATAGTTTTTATCAAAAGTAGGATCTTCGATAAATTCATAATCTACTGGATTTTCCTTTAAAGTTTTGTTTTCTATGGTGCTATCGATATTTATATGTTGGGGCTTATAAGATGTTGATTGAGTTTTTTCTATAAGATAACTTTTATTACATGAATCACAGATGTTTTCATTATTTAAACATAACTTATTTTCACAGTAGCGACAATTTCCATTTTCGTCACAAAGTATGCCTTGATTGCAATTATTGCAGAACCCGTTTTCGTCGCAGGAGTATGTGTTGTTGCAGTTGTTGCAATAACCGTTGTTGTTTAAGCTTAGTCTTTCTTGTATTTCATTTTTCATAATGTTATCTAAAGAAATGTTGGTATTTTCATCATCTGTTTGTTTGATTGTCTTACTAAAATTATTACTAAATACGGATAACATTTCGTTGTTTTTACTCATATTTATTGTTTTTTGCACACTGTATATATCTGGGTTGTTTATATAGTTGTTGTCAATAGTATCTAAGTTGTTGACAACAGAATATAGTTTGTTTAAATTTGCATTAAGTTTTTTGCTTGTATTTTCTTGTGTATCTGAGTTTGCGCATCCACATATAAATATAGATGTTAGTGCTATAGATATAGCTGATATTATTATTTTTTTCATATAAAATATTCCTCCATAAGTTGTTTTTAGTTTGGCAATAAATTTCGATTTTATTTATGGATTTTTAAAGTATAAAAAAAAATATTAGGTCAATTATTTTTCTGTTGGTAAGGTGAGATTTTTTATGGATAGCAAAGAAAGAAATAAACATTATAATGAATACATTGACAAAAAAATACCTCAAACGAAACAATTTCCTACATTGATATACGCATTTCTTGTGGGTGGTATTATTTGTTGTGTCGGTCAGGGAATTTTGGATGCATTGATGGCGATCTTTCCTACAATGACTATTGATGAAGCTACGTCATGGATGCTGATTATTTTGATATTTATTGCAAGTCTACTTACTGGTCTTGGTGTATATGATAGGATTGGAGTTTTTGCTGGTGCAGGTTCTATTGTTCCGATAACTGGTTTTTCAAACTCTATTGCAAGCCCTGCGATTGAATTTAAAAAAGAAGGTATTATTTTTGGTCTTTGTGTAAAGATGTTTTCAATTGCTGGGCCTGTTATTGTAAATGGTGTCGCCATATCTGTTGTGGTCGGATTGATATATTTGATTATATAGGTGTTGTATGAGAAAAAATCAAACAATTTATTTTAAAAATAAGCCACGAATAATAGGTAATTATTCTATTGTTGGTAGTAAAGAAGGTCATGGGAATTTTAAAACATATTTTCATAGAATTTTGGATGATGATTTGCAGGGTGAAAAATCATTCGAGCATAGCGAAAGAAGGATTGCTATAGACGTAATTGAGGGAGCTATCAAAAATGCTGGTTTGAATAAAAAAGATATTGATATTATGCTAAGTGGTGACTTGTTGAATCAAATTATTTCATCTAGTTTTGCAGCTCGAGAAGTGGAGATACCTTATCTTGGGCTGTATGGCGCGTGTTCTACTATGGCTCTTACTCTTGCTGTGGGGAGCTTATTGGTAGATGGTGGATATGTTGAGAGAGTTACATGCTCGACTGTAAGTCACTTTAGTTCTGTCGAAAGACAGTACAGATATCCGCTTGAATTAGGCAATCAGAGACCACCGACAAGTCAGTGGACAATAACTGGAGGTGGTTGTGCTGTTTTGTCTCGTAAGGGTAGAGGTCCTTATATTAGTTGTGTTACTTTTGGGAAAGTTGTTGATTACGGAGTGATGGACGTGAATAATATGGGTGGTGCTATGGCGCCTGCAGCAATGGATACATTACTTACGCACTTTAAAAACACGAATACAAAGCCTGAAGATTATGACTTGATAGTTACAGGTGATTTGGGTAAATTTGGTAGTGATGTATTACTAGATTTAATGGAAAATAAAGGTGTGAAATTGGGGCAAAACTATTCGGATTGTGGTCAGATGATATTCAATGATAATCAAAAAACGTTTCAAGGTGGAAGCGGAGCTGGTTGTAGTGCTGCTGTTTTCAATTCATATATCTTAGATAAATTGAAGAAGGGTGAGTTAAAAAAAGTGCTTTTTGCGCCTACTGGCGCATTGCTTAGTCCAATGAGTAGTCAGCAAGGAGATAGCATACCTGGTATTTGCCATGCTATAGTAATTGAGAGTGAGGTGGGTCTGTAATGTTGTTGTATTTAAAAGTTTTTTTAGTAGGGGGTCTTATTTGCATGCTTGGGCAAGTGCTTATCATACGCACAAATATTACAAGTGCTAGGATTCTTGTACTGTTTGTTTGTATAGGTGCAGTGCTTGAGGCGTTTGATCTGTATGATCCGATCGTTGCTTTTGCGAGTGCGGGGGCGACTGTACCAATAACAGGTTTTGGCCGTAGCCTCGCCAAAGGGGCAATAGATGCAGTGAAAGAAAAAGGGATTCTTGGTGCATTTACCGGAGGCTTGACGGCGACTGCAGGTGGTATTGCGGCGGCTGTTGTGTTTGCATATATATTTGCTCTTATATTTAATAGTAAAACTAAGAAATATTGATTTTGAATAATATATTTATTTGTACAAGCATATAAATTTATATGCGAAAAATGAGGCGTGTAAAAATTAAGGAACATCTGGCTCGAAATAAGAAGAGGTACAAAATTCTCTTATTGGTAAGCGTGGGTGTCCTTTTTTGTATCCTTGTCTTTGGTTTGCTTATAAATCCTGTGCTCATCGGAACGATAGAGTTGAAAACAAAATCGGTGTCCACTAAGGCAATCAATGCTGCTGTGGGAAATGTTGTGAAAAATGGTGTTGTGTATGAAGATTTGGTTAATATTATAACTGATGAATTGGGAAATATAACAATGATACAGGCAAATGCTTTGGAGATAAATAACTTATCTAAAGAACTTGCCCAAACTACAGAAAAGATGATTGAAAGTTATGGGGAATTGGGTGTGGGAATACCATTAGGCTCATTTTCTGGTATCCCTATTCTCGCAGGTGTGGGTCCTGATGTGAATTTAAAAATAACGCCTATTGGTGCTGTGAATTGTAAATTTATCTCAAAATTCGAACAAGCTGGCATCAACCAAACTATTCACAGAATTTACATAAATATCAATGCTAATGTCGGTATCGTAATGCCTTTATATACAAAGAAATTTGTATCCACTCAAGAAGTACTTATAAGTGAAAGTATAATTGTGGGTAGCGTGCCAGAGGTGTATCTGTATAGTGATAGTTTGTCTACACTTCTAAACTTTGTACCATACTAATTATGATTGAAATATGTTTTGTCTTGTGTTATACTACGTATGACTTGAGGTGAAAATATGGTTTTTTTTGACAATGCAAGTACGACTAAAGTGTATCCAGAAGTGAATGAAATGTTATTGTATTATAACAATATTGAATACTATAATGCTGGTGGTTTGTATAAATCCGCTACAGAAATTTCTAATAAGATATCATTTGCTCGTCATAATATTCTGAAAATGCTTGGAGGTAAAATTGGTGACAATTTTGTCTTCACAAGTGGTGCTACTGAAGCCAATAATATGGTAATAAATTTTGCTAAAAAATTTAAAAAAGGAAAATTTTTATTTTCGGTTGGTGAACATCCATCAGTGTATAATACTGCGCTTGAAATGAGAAACCAGGGATTTAATGTCGATTTTGTAAATCTAGATAGTAGTGGTAAAGTGGATATATTGGATTATGAATCAAAACTCACTAGTGATGTTGTTTTTGTTTCAATCATGCATGTATCAAATGAGACTGGTGCTATAAATCCGATAAAAAAACTATGTGAAATAGCGAAAAAAGTCAATAAAAACATAGTTTTTCATAGTGATGGCGTACAAGCAGTAGGAAAAATATCTGTTAATCTTTCGCAGTTGGGTGTAGATTTATATACTATAAGTGCACATAAGATTCATGGTCCTAAAGGGGTGGGTGGACTTTATATTAAAAGTGGTATATCAATTAAGCCTTTTATTTTTGGTGGTGGACAAGAGAATGGTCTTAGAAGCGGAACTGAAAATGTGGGCGGAATATTGGCTTTTGATAGGGCACTTCAAATATCGATTTCTCATTTGGACGAAAGTTATGATAAAATAACATTATTAAAAAAACAATTATTGAGCAATTTTGAAAATTTTGATTATAAACCAAAAATTGTCTCCTCTGAAGATTCCTCTCCTTATGTTGTTTCCTTTTTGTGCCAAAACTTGCGTGGTGAAACATTGTTGCACAAACTTGATGATTGTGGTTTTATGGTGGGTAATGGTTCGGCTTGCAGTAGCAAGAGGAAAGGTAATAGAATCTTGGAAAATATGGGTTATTCGGATAGTGAAATTGAGGGAGCTTTAAGGGTTAGTTTTTCATTTGACAATACTATAGAGGAAGTTGATAATTTTACGAAGGCCTTAAATGCTGTAATAATTGATTATAAAAAAGGTACGGGTAGATAAATGAACAGGGCAGTTTTGATTAGATATGGTGAATTGTTTTTAAAAGGAAAAAATAAGAACTATTTTGAAAAAGTATTAGCTGATAATATAAAGAGACAACTTTCAGAATTTGAATATACTTTTTACAAAACATCGGGTAGATATTTTATAACAAATTACGATTTGGATATAGAAGAGCAGATTATTGACAAACTTACTAAAGTATTTGGTATACATTCAATAAGTCCTTGCGATATGGTAGATTCTGTTGTTGACACAATTGAAAATATTGTCTCGAATATTCGACTTAGAGGTACTTTTAAGGTGAAAGTGAATAGAGCGGATAAATCCTTTCCTTTTAATTCGCAAGAATACAGTGCGCGTCTAGGTGGTATAATTCTGAAAAATAATAATGATCTTAGTGTTGATATTAGGAATCCTCAGAATATAGTTTCGGTCGACATTCGTGAAAATAAGAAAACCTTTATTTTCTCTGAAAGTATTAAAGGAGCTATGGGTTTGCCTTTAGGAACTGGGGGAAAGGGGCTGTTGTTGTTGTCGGGTGGAATTGATAGCCCTGTTGCGGGTTATACAATGGCAAAGCGTGGTCTTACTTTAAGTGCTTTGCATTTTCATAGTTATCCATATACTAGCCAACAAGCTCGCGATAAAGTAATTGAACTTGCAAAAATAATGACGGAATATACTGGTCCCATAAAACTTTATGTTTGTTCGTTTACAAAAATTCAAGAAGCAATACATAAAAATTGTCGTGATGATTTTATGATTACGATCATGCGTCGTATTATGATGCGTATTGCTGAAAGGTTGTGTTTGAAAAAGGGTCTGCAGACAATAATTACTGGTGAAAGTCTAGGTCAAGTAGCTAGTCAAACTATTGAGAGTATTACAGTTACGAATAGTGTAATCAAGACATTGCCTGTTATGAGGCCGCTTATCGCTATGGATAAGGAGGATATCATTACAATTGCGGAGAAAATAAATACTTTTAAAACTTCTATTTTGCCTTATGAAGATTGTTGTACAGTTTTCTTGCCGGATCATCCTATAATAAAACCAAAGATATCTACTGCTGAGGAAGAAGAGCAAAAGCTTGATATCGAATCCTTGATAGAAGAGGCTATGAGTACAATCGAAGTTATTGATGTAAGATAGGTATGAATAATATGTAGAAAATTGGCAAAACAATGTGTGGTATTACTTGCATGTTGTTTTGCTTTTTGTTTGACAAATATACACATATGTTTTACAATAATATCGTATAATAGAATTCATAACAAATTTGTTTTTATTATATAACAACGAAATACAAAAGGAGCAATAATATGATTGGAATAAATTTATATTCCTTTCTAGGATTGTCATCTGCTCTTTTAAGTGTTATTGTTGCACTTGTGACACTTGTTGTTGCGGTGCCTGTTTGCATATTTGTCGTAAACTTTGTAAATAAGAAAAAATTATCTGAAAGCAAAACTTCCATTGATGAATTATTGGTGGAAGCAAAAAATGAAGCAAAAAACTTAAAAAAAGAGGCAATCTTAGAGGCAAAAGATGAGGTTTTGAAATTAAAAACCGAGTGTGATGCTGAGATTAAAGAAAGACGTGCGGAGATCCAACGTAGTGAGAATCGCATCATACAAAGAGAGGACTTCATAAATAAAAAAGAGGAAATGCTTGATAAAAAAAGTGAAGCTCTTGATAATGCAAAACTTGAATTGAAGAACAAAGAAGATCTTATCAATAAAAAGATTGAGGAACAAAACACTATTACCAAAAATATGGTTTTGGAACTTGAAAAGATCGCAAAACTAACTAAGGAAGAAGCAAAAGCAGAACTTATTTCTCGCTTTGAAGAAGAAGCTAAAAAAGACGCTGCTGTCCTTGTAAGAAACATTGAGCAAAATGCTCGTGAGGAAGCTGATAAAAAGGCAAAGGAAATAGTTACACTTGCTATTCAAAAAACAGCGGTAGAACACACTAGTGATGTAACTGTATCATCTGTTGCACTTCCTAGTGATGAGATGAAGGGCAGAATCATTGGTCGTGAAGGTCGTAATATCCGTGCGCTTGAAAATGCGACTGGTGTAGACCTTATTATTGATGATACTCCTGAAGCTGTAGTTTTGAGCTGTTTTGATCCTGTAAGAAGAGAAATAGCTCGTATAAGTCTAGAAAAACTTATGCTTGATGGTCGTATCCAACCTTCTCGTATTGAAGAGATGGTTGATAAAGTAAGTCGCGAAATGGAACTTACTATCAAGGAAGCAGGTGAGAGTGCTGTATTTGACGCTGGTATCCATGGTATGCATCCAGAACTTGTGAAAGTTCTTGGACGATTAAAGTATCGTACAAGTTATGGTCAAAACGTATTAAAACACTCACTTGAAGTATCTTATCTGGCTGGACTTCTTGCGGCTGAGGTAGGTGCTAATGTGAATGTTGCAAAACGTGGTGGATTATTGCATGATATTGGTAAAGCAGTAGACCATGAAGTAGAAGGTACTCACGTAACAATTGGTGTGGATCTTGCTACAAAGTATAAGGAAAGTAAAGAAGTTATTCACTGTATTGAGGCGCACCACGGTGGTGTTGAGTATGAAAGCCTTGAAGCGATACTTGTTCAGGTAGCTGACGCTATTTCAAGTAGCCGTCCAGGCGCTCGTAGAGAGTCACTTGAAAATTATATCAAACGTCTTCAACAACTAGAGTCTATTGCAAACGATTTTAAGGGTGTAGATAAGAGTTTTGCTATTCAAGCAGGTAGAGAGATTCGTATCATTGTAAAACCTGAGGAAATCAGTGACGAACAAGCCTTATTCCTTGCAAAAGATATTGCTGGTAAGATTGAAAAGGAAATGGAGTATCCAGGACAAATTAAAGTCAATGTTATCAGAGAGACACGTAGCGTAGATTACGCGAAATAATTGTTTAAAAAAAATCACTCGTTTGAGTGATTTTTTATTTAAAATATTTATTCTTAATAAAATTCATGATGATGTCTTGCATATTGTATCCCAGTTTTTTAAAAGCAATAAATCCTGCATTAGTGTTGATTTCACATAAAATATATTTGCCTTTGTCGATAAGGTAATCTACTGATACTATTGACAAATCCAATTTCTTAGCTATAGCTATAGCTTGATTTTTTATTTCTTCAGGAATTGCATATTTTCTAGCGTTTCCTCCGAGATTCAAATTAGAACGGAAGTCGCTATTATCAGATTCGCGTAAGATACAATCGACTATTTTTTCACCTACAATATATATTCTTGCATCTTTTCCTTTAGAACCTTCTATATATTTTTGTAAAATAAAAGATGTATCTTTGTATTTTTCTATTATATTTAGAAAGTCCATATTATTTGATATTAAAAAGCATTTTTCACCTCGGGAGCCATTTCTATCTTTTAATACAAATGGTATACCCAGTATTTTCTTTATTTCTGTAAAGTTTTGGTTATCAAGGGAAAGAGTATCCGGGTGTTTTATATTGTTTTCTTTTGCAAACTTAAAAGTAAGATATTTATCTCTCGCAATATTGACTCCTTTAAATTTGTTTACAAGTAATGTCCCATGTTTTTCTAAGTAGTCCATTAAAGCATTATTATATCCTCTAATTAGTGCAACTTTAGGTAGGTTTGGTATTGCTTCATTTTTATAATATAATACATTTTCTTTAATATCAAAATGATGAGAAAACTTCAATTCATATTCTATATTGTACTTTTCAGCAGCTTTGCACATGTTTAGAGTTGTAATGTGCTGATGTGCAGTATCGTACTTTTTAGAATATATTATCCAAAGTTGCATGCTTTTCCCCTTTGTAATAAAAATAGCCTAGGTAATCCTAGGCGTAGAAGATATTGGCAGGGGCGGTAGGAATCGAACCCACCTCAGGAGTTTTGGAGACTCTTATTCTACCGATGAACTACGCCCCTATAAAACAATGATATTATATAATATAACTTTTCTTTAGTCAATAATTTTACTTAATTTGATTTTTATTATTATTGGTTATTTGATATAATATTATCGTTGATAGGAGAGTAATCTTGAAAAAAGTCGATTTGTATACAGATGGTAGTTGTATTGGCAATCCTGGTCCAGGTGGTTATGCTTATATACTTATATATAATGGTATCAAAAAAGAGTTTGCTGGTTGTGAAAAAGATACTACCAATAATAGAATGGAAATAACAGCCGTTATTGAGGGACTTAAGCGACTTAAAGAGCCGTGTGAAGTTGTTGTTTATACAGACAGCGCTTACACTCTTAACGCTTTCGAACAAGGTTGGATTGACAATTGGATTTTAAATAATTGGCGTACCAGTAATAGAAAGGATGTTCAGAACAAAGATTTGTGGCTTAACCTACTTGAGGTCATGAAACCTCACAAGGTGTCGTGGGTAAAGGTGAAAGGACACGCAGATAATGAACTCAATAATAGATGCGATATTCTTGCGCGTGGCGAAATATCAAAATTGCAAAGTAAATAAAAAAACACCTGCTGTCAGGTGTTTTTTATTTTAATAATCACGTTTTTTAAATGTAGTATATGTAATCAGATATAATACAGCACATGTCAAACCAAGTATTACAAAACTAATCCATATATTCATGTTTGATTGTACTGGAGTGGCTAGGATAGTTTCAAGTATGTTTTGACTAGATGACGCGTTTTGCAATCCGAAGAATCTAAACCATGAAGTATTTGTAAATGGAATAAATGCATATGCAATCGTCGAAGATAAGGATATTCCAAGTACAATTGAAAGTAGTATTGTAATAAATGAAGTCGAGATTGATGCAGCAAATGACTTAAATACAATTGACACAAAGTAGGATATTATCAAGTAAAATATTATATCCAAAATTGCAGTGAATACATATATAAGGAGCATTATTATAGGTGATGCTTCGAATATAAATGTTGAATTAAACACAACAAGCATTTTTGACATTGCAGGAAGACCGAATGTGGCTAGACCACCTATAATTGTAATTACAAGTGACAATAGCATAAAGCAAAGAGAGAAGAATAGGGTAGCAAGCATTTTTGCAGAAAGAATTTTTCCTCTATTGAATGGTCGCATCAACAACAATCTGATTGTGCCACTGTCACACTCACTACTAATTAAGTAAGCTGACATCATCATTGTGAAAATGATAGTCAATAGTGTACATATCTTTAAAGTGGAGAATATGTAATCATATGCACTTGTATCGTAATCTATTGTTTGGTTGTAGCTAAAATTGTTTAGATATGAATTACTGTATATATTGTTTTTAAGATAGTATGTATTGTACGTGATTAAGGTGTTTTCAGTATATTCATTGTATGTTTTCAGGTCGTAACTATATAAGTTTTTAATCTCACTTCCAGTCAAAGCTTTTGTGATATTTTTAATGCTTATTTCTTCAACTAGATTATTGTATGTGCTACTCATCAATTTGTAAGATGTTATTTGTTCGTTGATTCGAGATGTAGTTGTATCTGTCTTTAATTCTGTAATTTTGTCAAGAATAACCTTTTGATTTGCATCTTTATATTTTTGTACTGTAGTAAGTTCTTTTACAACATTTTCGTCTGAATAATCAACATATTGCAATATTTGATTAAATGCATATAATTGATTGATGTAATTGTCATTGTTTAGTTTTGTAGCTACTTCTTGGCGTTTGGTTTTATTGCTTTTTTCATAATTATTTAGGGTGGTTATATCTACAACGCGTTTTACTATGATGTCCAATTTTTCTTTATCTTTTATAGATATAAGCGCGACTCTATTATCTTTAGTAATAATTTCGTCTACTAGTGCCTTGTACTCTTCTAATTTTGTAGTCAATTTATTAAGAACTCTCAATTCTTCTTCTGCGGATACAGCTGGATTTGTTGTGCCAGCTATTTTTATTAGGTAAGATTTAAATAATGTATCTTGTTCTTTTATGTCGTCAATAATTGAATTTAATACATAAGGTATATAGCCACGATAAGATTCGCATACAGTAGATAGAGTTTTTAAATAATCATTATTTTTAAATGTATCTACAATCACTTTAGCATTATTTAATTTTTCTATCGAATTATATATGTCAGCTATTTTATTTTGTTGGTTTAGGATATAGCTATCACCATTTTTTAATGATTTTGCTGACAAGAATGAATTGAAGTATTTTAAATTTGTGTAATACTCGTCTGTTTTATCGAAATACTGTGATAAAGTTTTTAGATTGTCCTTTATTGTTTGGCTATCTTCAACATCAGAGTTTTCACTTTCGAGATTGGATAGGCTTGATATTATGCCATTCTCTAGTTCGGTTATGTTTGAGTAAAACTTATTATTTTCATAATAGCACTTTATAATGTAATCGGCGTCTGCAATTGATTTGTCATAGTTCTCTTTTGTTTCGTTGCCCGTAGTGGAGTAGAATGTATTGTAATTTGATGCAGCATTTTCGTCTGCAAGTTTTACTCGATTATCGGTACGAATGGTAGGTTTGAAGGTAAATAGCGAAATAAGGCAAGCAAAAACCAAAACAAAAGCCATGATATATACTGTCGGCTTTTTAAATATTTTATTAAATTCTGCTCGGGTTATTCTAAAAACGCCACGCATATTTAACTCCTTAGAAAATGCTATTTATTCCTTTATTTTTAGCACTTATTATATCCAAGAAAACTTCTTCAAGAGGCTTGTAAATAACCTCAACACTGAATATGGATATTTTGTACGATATAAGTTTTTCGCTTATTTTATTTATATTTTTTTCGTCTGTATAGACTATAATGCTATTTCCAGCGACATCCACTTTATATTGAAATTCATTTACAAGCACTTTGCCTGCAAAATTTGGATAGTCGAC
The DNA here is from genome assembly GCA_045654505.1 of Clostridia bacterium. Classification (GTDB taxonomy): domain Bacteria; phylum Bacillota; class Clostridia; order Christensenellales; family UBA1242; genus UBA11490. The sequence continues at coordinate 63,557 of JAZONM010000009.1, forward strand.
TTTTATTCGTATTTTTTTGCTGTTTGCTTGGCCCTGCTTTAATTGGCTAAGAGTTTTTACTTCTAATAATTGACCTTGATTTATAATTCCAATTGTGTCACAAAGTTGTTCCATCTCGCCAAGCATATGGCTGGACACCATTATAGCAATGTGTTGTTGTTTTGCAAGTAGTCTCAAGAAATCTCTCATTTCGCGTACACCTGCTGGATCAAGTCCACTTATTGGCTCGTCCAAAACCAATAGTTTTGGATTATGCAGAAGTGCTTGGCATATACCCAATCTTTGTCTCATACCAAGTGAATATGTAGATACTTTGTCTTTTAATCTGTGTTCTAGTCCCACAACTTTAGCATAATTAATAATCTCACGTTTGTTTACTTTGCCATGAAGACTTGCGTAATATTTTAAATTATCATAACCTGAAAGGTAGCCATACATAAGTGGAGTTTCTATCAATCCGCCTAGGTTTTTCAATGCTTTTTCGCGATCTGTCTCTACATTATGTCCGCATATATATATTGCGCCTCTAGTAGGCTTCATAAGACCGCAAATCATTTTCATTGTTGTTGATTTACCTGCACCGTTTGGTCCAAGAAAACCAAAAATTTCACCCTCATGGATTGTAAGGGATATATTGTTTACGGCGATTCTTTCATTGAAAATCTTTGTTACATTTTTCAATACAAGAACGCTGTTTTTATTAACATTGGTGTTTGGCGTAAACTTAGGTGTTGTGTTGGCCATTTTCGTTCACCTTTATTAAATATTAGATAATTTAATATAGCATATCTATTTTTTTTTGTAAAGTTATATATATAAATATTAAATAA
>JAZONM010000010.1:0-22883 GCA_045654505.1 Clostridia bacterium
AAGGAGAATCTTGTTACTATATATAATAATAAATTTTGAATTATTTGTCAAGATATTTATTATACAATCATAACTGATTTTTGCATAAAATGTAAAAATTTTTGTTATTTTGTAGTTAATTATCTAGTACAAGAACGTAGTGAAAAAATACGTCAAAATGCACTTACACTCAACCACTAAAGTTCCTTATACCTAATTTAATACTAAGGAGGTAAGGATACATGTATGGATTATTTTATTATTAAAATAATAATAGTGTATATTTTATATCCACTATTTAAAACTTTTATAGTAAATTTTAAGTACATAGAAGATATGATTTGTATTTTTCTTCGTAGAGTCATTAAAGCCGTTATGGATAAAATGTTTTGCTCGAAGAAGCTTGAATATAGACATATAAATTTTATCATAACTACACTGATGATTGTAATCATCAGTGTAGACATAATCATAATATATGGTAAAATTTCTATGATATAATTTAAAATATTAAAAAAGTATACAATTTAATATTTCACATACTCAAGACATAGACTACACGCTATGCCTTTTTTGTCATTCTGAGACGGACAATCTAAGGATCTCGACCATATTAAACCAATCGACATCGCTCGAAATGACAATACAAAAAGTGTATAAGTGAATAAAAGGTAAATTTATACTATTAAAAATTATGCATGCCTTTATACAATGCAAAACCACAATATCTTGTGGGTGAGGCTTAAAAAACGGCTTTGTATCCACAATTTGTTGTGGTTTTTGCGTCTTTGTATATTGTGGAATAAATGTTTATATTTATGCAAAATCTTTGCAAAACCCCCTAAAAGCATTTGGAAAAAAATAAATGATTTAGTATAATTATACCAGACATAGGAGAAAGATGGAGAAGATTTTATTTAAACATATCCCTGTTATGCTGAATGAGTGCATTGAGGCGCTTGACATCAAGAGTGGTGGTACCTATGTCGATGGTACTCTTGGTGGGGCTGGGCACACAAGTGCCATACTTGAAAAGGGAGTGGGTCTGCATATCGGAATAGATAAGGATGACGACGCACTTGCTTTTGCGGGAGAGAGGCTAAAAGGGTATGACAATGTCAGACTTGTAAAGAGTGATTTTAAGGATTTTCTTAAAGTGCTTGGAGATCTTGGCATTGATAAAGTCGATGGTGTGCTATTGGACCTTGGTATAAGTAGTTATCAAGTAGATAATGGAGAAAGAGGTTTTAGCTACCGAGTGGACGCGCCACTTGATATGCGTATGGATAGGTCTAAAGACTTTTCGGCATGGGACGTAGTAAATACGTACAGCGAGGAGGACTTAAAGAGGATTCTGTTTACGTACGGCGAGGAGAGCTGGGCGCCTAAGATTGCCCACAATATTGTCGAGGCAAGGAAGAATGGTGATATTGACACCACACTTCAGCTTGTGAAGATAATTGAGGGTAGTATACCGCGTAAATTTTGGGGAAGCGGTAGTGTCGCAAAGAAGAGTTTTCAGGCGATAAGGATTGAGGTTAATGGCGAATTGGACGGGCTAGATGTTGTGCTTAGGCAAATGGCTGATAAGCTGAATGTCGGCGGTAGGCTTGCGGTAATCACATTCCACAGTCTTGAGGACAGGATAGTCAAAAATGTCTTTAAGGAGATGGCGACTGATTGTATTTGTGACAAACGTGTGCCTATATGCATGTGTGGGCATAAGGCTATCGGGAGACTTGTAAATAAAAAACCGATTGAGCCGTCAAAAGAAGAGCTACAAGCCAACAAACGCAGTAGCAGTGCAAAACTTAGAGTTTTTGAAAGAATATAACATATGTCATTTCGACCGAAGTGGAGAAATCTAGTAGGTTATAAAAATATTATATTTTCACTTGGTCCTCGGTGGGACCTGCGGAAATCGTGAAAACATAACATTTTTATGTATAAATCAGTGGTAGAGTGGACAATAAAAATATTCTTTTCGCTGGTCCTCATTTTTGCGGAATCGCTCAAACAATATTTTTAAAGTCTGCTGAGACGGACAAATCATGACGGACAATCTAAGTATCAAAACACACGTCATTTCGACCGAAGTGGAGAAATCTAGACAATAAAAATATTCTTTTCGCTGGTCCTCATTCTTGCGGAATTGCTCAAACAATATTTTTAAAGTCATACTGAGACGGGCAAATCATGACGGACAATCTAAGTATCGAAAATAAAGAAAAAGGGAAAACATTTTATTTTGTAGGAGGTAAACATGGCTGGATTTAAGAAGGTGCTTTTGACCGAGAGAGAAGACAGCATAACACAAAATGTAGAGGGCTTTGAGGATTCGAGCGCTTCTGTTTTTGACAATTCGTACACTTCTACAAAGCTTAATGATTTGTATAAAGAATTTGATTCGATTACGCTAGACGAAAATACTTTGGAGATTGCTAAAGAGGAAAGCGTAGCGAAGGTGCATATGAGCACTCGTCAAAAGGTATATTTGACTGCAGGGATTGTTGTTGCTATACTTATGTTGTTTATGGCGATATACAATATTTTTGTAATAAATGCGCTTAATGGTGACATAGACATATTGCAGAAGGATATCGCAAAACAAGAGTATGATATTGCGACAAAAACTCGCAATTTGGACAGCCTTACATCTGCGTCGGCTGTGACTGAGGACTTGGTAGAAATGGGTTATAGCGCAGAGGCCATGAATGGTGCGATTTATGTGACCATGCCAGAGAGCGCTCCTCAAAATGATGTAGAAATAAATGGTAATTGGTGGGATTCCTTCTGTGACTTCGTAAGTAGTATATTTGGAGGATAACTCGATTGCTCAACAATTCAATAAATAGTTTACAAAAGAGGTTACTAGCAGTTTTTGTGCTGGTGACCTTTATTTTTGTGGCTATTATCTTTAGATTATTATATTTGCAGGTTTTTAAGAGCTCGTGGCTTAGGGAGAGGGCGGCTGAGCAGTGGTATAGGGATTTGCCGCTGAGTGCTAGTCGTGGCAAGATACTTGATGCCAATGGCAATGCTCTGGCGCTGAGTCGTGTTACGTACGACGTCTACGTAAAGCCAAATAGTGTCACTGATGATGTGGGGGTTGCGTTGCAATTGGCGTCTGTACTTAATCTAAATTACGACAATGTTTTGCAAAAAGTGCACAATACCAAGATGAGTGAGGTTGTGATTAAACGGCAGGTCGAGAGCGAGACGGCTTTGGGGCTTGTCAAGAAGGGACTTGATGGGGTTGTTGTTTCGGAAAACAGCAAGAGATATTATCCGTACGGGGATTTGCTGACGCAGGTGATTGGTTTTACGACCAATGACAATGTCGGTCAGACGGGGCTTGAGGCGCACTTTGAGAAGTATTTGCAAGGTCTTAAGGGTTTTGCGCTTCAGGAAAGTGATGCGAGAGGCGTCAAAATCGACAATACCTTATCGACATATATTCCGTCGGTTTCTGGGCTTGACATAACGCTCACAATAGACGCGTACATACAAGTTTTTCTGGAAAAGGCACTTAGTCAATTGATGCTCGAGCAAAAGCCTAAGACTGCGACTGGTATTGTGCTTGAGGCGGACACGGGCAGGATTGTCGCTATGAGTACAAAGCCGAGTTTTGACCTTAATAATGTGCCGAGAGATAATGTCGCGACTCTGCTTGAGTGCAGTAGGAATATTGCGATTACGGACATATACGAGCCCGGTTCGACATTTAAGGTGCTGACGATGGCGACTGCGATTGAGGAGGGGGTTGCAAAACTGAGCGACCACTTCTTTGACCCGGGTTATCGCATGGTGGACGGCGAGAAGATAAAGTGCTGGAGATTGACGGGGCATGGTAGTCAGACCTTGACTGAGGGGCTCTGCAACTCGTGTAATGCGGTTTTTGTGGATTTGGCGCTGCGTCTTGGTAGAGAGAGACTGTATGATAGTTTTGAAAACTGGGGTCTTGGTGCAAAACTCGGGGTTGATTTTATGGGTGAGGCTGGTGGTTTGCTCATGAATGAGAGTGCTGCGAAGACGGTAGATATCGCGCGTATGGGTTTTGGACAGGCGGTTGCGGTGTCGCCAATTCAATTGATTTCTGCTTTTGCGAGTGTGGTTAATGGTGGAAATCTTATGCGACCTTATTTTGTCGAAAAAATCACTGATGGAGATGGGAATACTGTTGTTCAATCGTCTCCGTCTGTTATAAAACGCACAATAAGTGAAGAGACAAGCGCGGTTATGCGTGAGATGGTTGAGGCGGTGGTAAAACAGTATAGTGGTTTTAATGCATTTATACCGGGACATAGGGTTTCGGGGAAAACGGGCACAACCCAAAAGTACAAAGATGGTAAGATTGCAGGCACGTACATTGCGTCGTTTGTAGGTGCGTACCCGGCTGATAAGCCTGATTATGTGATTTTGATTGTCGCTGATGAGCCAGGTGGTGATAGTTATTATGGTAGTGTGGTTGCGACGCCTTACGCAAAGATGGTGATTGAGGACATTATTGATTATAAAAAGTATCCGTCGAGTGATATGGAAGAGGATCTCAAAAAACTCGAAAAGACAATCCCAATGCCGAGTATTATTGGGCTTGATGTATATGAAGCCACATCTTTACTTTCTTCTCTTGGACTTCAATACGAGATACAAGGTGAGGGAAATATGGTAGTAGGTCAATTGCCGAGTGAGGGGACGATGTTGTATCCAAATGCGATAGTAGTCTTTACGGTGGCCTAAATTATTATTTTATATATTTTTATCCGGCTTGATAATCTTAAAAAAATATCATGATATATTGACAAATGTCATTAAAATACTAGTACTATGCAAAGTATTATGCAAACAATAATAAAATGTCGAAATGAAGCGGAAAAAACGGTTTTTGTTTGTCGATTTTTGACAATGTAATACATAAATGTAAAAGTATATATTATTATATTATCAAATTGATGCGGGAGGAATTATGAAATTATCAAAACTGCTTAAAAATCTATTGTATGATAGTGTAAATTTTAATGACATTGATATTAAGGGTATCGTTCATTCCTCCAAAAATGTCGAAAAGGATTATTTGTTTTTTGCGCTTTCTGGTGATAAGTTTGACGGCATTGACTATATTGATGAAGTTTTGGAAAGGGGTGGAAAGGTTGTTGTCACTGAAAAGGATATTGTGAGGAATGACCTAATTGTTGTTAAAGTCACAGATGTTCGTTATGCTATGAGTATTATTGCAAAAAATTTTTATCGTCATGTTGATGAAAAACTAAAAATTGTGGGTGTTGTGGGTACGAATGGGAAAACAACAACCTCTACGATAATCTATGAGATATTGCGTAAATCTGGAAAAAAAGTGGGACTAATTGGCACAAATGGAGTGTTGATTGGGGATATTGTTCTGCCGACCAATATGACCACACCCGATCCTATTGAATTGCATTATATTTTCAGTCAGATGTATGCTTTTGGAGTGGAACATGTCGTAATGGAGGTTAGTGCTCATGCGATTTATTATCAGAAAATAGCGGGGATAAATTTTGATATCGGGGTATTTACCAATGTCTCTCCAGAGCATCTTGATTTCTTTCGTGATATGGAAAATTATTCGCAAGTAAAAGAAAGTTTTTTTTCGTCGCAATATGTGAAAGAGTGTGTGGTAAATATTGATGATGAAAGGGGGAGAAAACTTGCTTATTCTGTAGATATTCCATGTGTTAGTTATGGAATGACTCGTCCTGCCAATATATTTGCTATTGATATTATGATGACCATTGATAAGATGAGTTTTGTAGTCAATGCTTTTGATGAAATTTACAAACTGAATACCTGTTTAGTTGGTGATTACAATGTCTATAATATTATGGCTGCTATTGGTGCAGTCCGACTGCTTGGTGTTGGTAAACATGTTGTTGAAAAAACTCTTAATTCGATGAAAGGAGTAGATGGTCGGTGGGAGGTTTTGTCCCTTGATTGTGCTGTATGTAAAAATGTGAAAATTGTTGTTGACTTTGCGCATACATCTGAAGCTTTTGATAGGGTTTTGTCACTTATTAGGCGATTACGTAAAGGTAGAGTGATTACACTGTTTGGATGTGTGGGATACTCTGATAAAGACAAACGCAAGAATATGGGGGATATTGTCAGTAAATACAGTGACTTTGCTGTGTTCACTACAGACAACATTTGTGATGCGGATTTTTATGACACTGTCAAAGATGTCGACTTAAAGATTCCACATGTGTGCATTGAAGATAGAGAAGAAGCAATAGAATATGCTTTTAAAAATCTGCAAGATAATGACACAGTTGTTTTATTGGGAAAAGGTAATGAAAAAGTGCAAAAAGTCAGAAGTGAATTACTTGATTTTGATGAGATAAAAATTGTTAAAAATATAATTAAAAATATTGAAAATGCTTAAAAAAACATAAAAAATCGATAAAATTTTATTTTATTATTAAAAATAGTGCGAGCATGTGAGGAAGATTTGGAAAAATTATTATTGATGTTTTTAATAGGTTTTGGGATTTGTATGGTAGTGGCGCCATTAATAATTTTTCTTATGAGACGTCTAAAGGCGGGACAAAATATCCTACATTATGTTGAGTCGCATTCTAACAAACAAGGAACTCCAACAATGGGAGGATTTATATTTCTTTTCGGGATTATGGTCGGATATTTTATTATTAGTGGTGAAAAGTTTTTGACCTTTCTGGCACTAATTATTACGCTTTGTTATGCGTTGCTTGGATTTCTAGATGATTTTTTAAAAATTAAATTAAAACATAATGAGGGTCTTAAGGCTTATCAAAAATTTGTTGGTCAATTTGGCATTGCTCTAATTATTGCTATTTTTGTATATACTTCAGGACTTGTAGGAAGTACAATAATTATGCCTTTTTCTCTAAAGGTGATAGACATTGATTGGTGGATAATACCTTTTGTCATATTTGTGTATTTGGCAATAACTAATGCCGTAAATTTGACAGATGGACTTGATGGTTTGGTTGGAAAAACAAGTATTATTTATATTTTATGTTTTTCCTTGTTTGTATTTATAATCATAGAAAAAATGACAATAAGTACAGTCTTAATGACAGAATATAACAATTTATTACTTTTTGCATGTTTGTTTGCAGGTGGTATTCTTGCTTTTGTCTGTTTTAATTCGCATCCTGCAAAAATTTTTATGGGAGACACTGGATCGCTTGCAATAGGTGGTTTTGTAGCAACATTTGCTTGCTTTACAAGGTTTTACTTTTTAATGCCAATTATAGGTATTGTATTTGTGAGTAGTGTGATTAGTGTAATACTTCAAGTGGGGTATTATAAGATGACAAAAAAACGTATTTTCAAAATGGCACCCTTGCATCATCATTTTGAAAAGTGCGGTGTGAAAGAAACAAAGATAGTAACTGTCTATTCTGTGGTTACGTTGATTGTCGGATTATTGGTGATTGTATTTGCTTTTTAGGAGATTGTGATTATGGAATTTAAATATAAGAAAGTTTTAATTTTCGGTTATGGTAGAAGTGGTAAAAGTGTAGAGCAAGTGCTGAAGGAAATAGGCGTAGACTATTGTGTGCATGATCAGAAAATTAAAATAGAAGGCGGTTGTTTTTTAATAAAACTTAGTAGAAAAGTTTTGTCGCAATTTGATCTTGTAGTATTGTCGCCAGGAGTAAGTATTTTTAATAAATATATCCGTATGGCAGAGAGTATGGGTATCAAGGTCATAAGCGAACTTGAGTTTGGATTTTGGTTTACGACTGCCGAGATTATTGCTGTAACAGGTACAAATGGCAAAACGACAACAGTCAATCTTATAAATAAAATGTTGGGGCTTGCAGGATACAATTCTTGTGTGTATGGAAATGTCGGCGTACCTCTGTCAAATGGTTTTGGAAAAGACCTTGATTACATAGTGTGTGAAGTGAGTTCTTTTCAATTGGAAGCGACAGACAAATTTTTGCCATACATATCAATCCTCCTTAATGTGGATAGCGACCATATAGATCGACACAAAAACTTCAAAAATTATTACGATTGTAAAAAAGCGCTATTTAAAAACTGCAAGAATGACGACCATATTATACTAAATTTCGATGACGCCAATTGCAGGAAGATTGCAAGTGAAATCAGTGGTAATATACATTATTTTTCCAGTAAGAAAGAACAAGAAGTTTATCTTAAAAATGACAAGGTGTATTTTGGAGATGAAAAGTATCTTAACGTAAATTCGCTTATTGTGAGTGACAATATTTTGGCATTGTGTGGGGTGGCTAAAATACTAAACATTGAAAGCGATATTGTATCAAAAACTTTGGAAGATGTAAGCCTTATGCATAGACAAGAGGTGGTCGCAAAACATAAGGGAGTGACCTACATAAATGATAGTAAAGCGACAAATGTCCATGCTGTTATGAAAGCGCTAGATGGCATTTCTAATAGGGTGATTTTGTTGCTTGGTGGAAGGGATAAAAATCTTGATTTTTCGCCTATTATTGAAAGATTTTCGGATAGTAATGATGAAATTGTTATATTTGGTGAAGTTAGAAAAAAACTCGTAAAAGATTTTAAAAATAAAAATATAAAGTTTCATGTTGAAAAAACCTTAAAGGAGGGTATTGATAAAGCTGTTTTGGTTGCAGGTAAAAATGACACAGTGCTTTTGTCTCCAGCATGTGCAAGCTTTGATGAGTTTTCAAATTATGAAGAGAGGGGAGATTTTTTCAAAAACTACATATTGGATAGGGTAAAAAATGTCAAAAATTAAAGGTAAAAAACTTGTCCTTATCATGCTGGCGCTTATAATTTTTGGTATGGTTATGATATATAGTGCAAGTTGTTATTCGGCTGAGATTAGGTACGGTGACTCCTTCTATTTTGTGAAAAAACAAATACTGGGATTCTTATTGGGGATTGTGGGGTTTGGTTTTGCATTTATGTGGGATTATCACAAATTCTACAAAATACGCTGGTGGATAATCGGTGTAAGTGTCTTGCTTCTTGTATTGGTTTTTGTGCCTGGGATTGGCATAGCGGGTAATGGTGCTCGGCGCTGGATAGGAGTGGGAGGTTTTTCTCTTCAGAGTAGTGAAGTCGCAAAATTTGGTTTTGTTATTTTTGCAGCGTCGTATATGAGTAAAAATTACAACAATATGAAAACTTTCAAAGGGGTTTTGCCCGTGCTTTTGTCGGGTGGTTGTATTTGCCTTTTAGTTTTGCTCGAACCCAATCTTAGCGTAACTCTTTGCATTGGTATGGTTATGGTCGGTATGCTTTTCGTGGGTGGAATACGACTAAAACATTTTTTACTGATTGCAATTCCTGCACTTGCGCTTGTGCCAGTACTTATCATTGTCGAGCCATATAGACTACTTAGGTTGATGGCATTTCTCAATCCTTGGGCAAATCCGCAAGAAGAAGGTTTTCAATTGATACAATCACTATACTCTCTAGGTGGAGGTGGTGTTTTTGGTGTGGGGGTATTTAATAGTCGGCAGAAGTATCTTTTCCTACCTTTTAGTGAGTCGGATTTTATCTTTTCTATTATCGGTGAGGAGTGGGGCTTTGTAGGTTGTGTAGTGCTTTGCCTTGTCTATCTTGCTTTTATACTAGAAGGTTTTAAAATAGCTCGAAACGCAAAAGATCGACTTGGTGCATACCTTGCTTATGGCATAACTCTACTTATTGCTACCCAGCTTCTTATCAATATCGCAGTAGTCACAGGTAGTATTCCACCTACGGGAATACCACTACCGTTTATCTCGGCAGGTGGAACATCTCTCAGTGTATTTATGACGGCGGTAGGAGTACTATGCAATGTGGCAAATAATGATAAATTAAGCCATAATTTCGACGAAAGTGTTTTTACTAAAATGAAAATAAAATCTCGTCTTTTTAGAGTGAGTGAATAAATTTGAGGATAAGGATAAAACTGCTTTTAAAACAAAAAAAAATTGACTTTTGTGTTAAGTGCATGTTATTATCTACTAGAAGATTATATCTAATCTCTAGTTGAGGAGGTAACTTTGGAAAAAGGTAAACTAAAGAAAATAATTACAACTGGTGTTTTGGGCATAATGGCTCTTCTTATGCCATTTGTTTTGACTGGCTGTAACAAAGAAAAAGAAGATGTATTATTTAATGTAAAATTTGAATATGGAAAAGCGGCTCCATTTTTCGAGAGTGTTGTTGAGAGTGATACAGTAAAATCTACCGAATGGATTACTACTATTCCTAAGATTAAAGAAGAATATAAGGGTCAATTCTTAGGTTGGTTTGTTAAAGGTTCGGACACAGAAATTATGAATTATAGCTATATTGGGGGAGATTGTGTACTAGAAGCTAGATTTGATATAAATTCTGCACCATCTGGATTGTATGAAAATGGCAGATATGTAAAGACTTGGGGTGACTTGAAAAACGATTATTCTATCGTTATTTCCACAGCTGGAGATGAACTTAAGAGTGTTTCTTCATCATTATCAGGTGAATTGGTCCTTGATAAATCGATAAGCAAAATAGGTGATTATGCTTTTTATTCTTCAGATTTGACAAAAATTATTATTCCTGACGAGATAACTTCTATTGATATTGAAGCTTTTTATTGTTGTGAAGAACTAACTGAAATTAGATTGCCAAAAAGTTTGAAAGAAATATCCTTTGGAATGTTCAGGGGTTGTGTTTCTTTGCAAGAAGTAGAAATTCCTGCTGGTGTCCATAGTATTTGGGGAGAGGCTTTTGAAAATTGCAAATCCTTAAAAGAAATTGTACTACCTAAAAATGTAGGAGATATTGTTGAAAACGCCTTTAAAGGTTGTGACAATTTGAGATCTGTGACTATTTGTGGAAATATTAAGGCCAAGGGTGTCTTTAAGGAGTGTGCATCACTTACCAATTTTTCTATAGAAGAAGGTGTTAGTTATTTGGGTGCGATACTTCAAGGATGTACAGGTATTACAAAAGTGGTTTTACCTACTACGCTAGATTATATAGACGATATGGCATTTTACAATTGTACCAGTCTTCAAGAAGTTTATATTCCTAGAAACGTTTCATATATTTCAAATCATAACATATTTAGTGGTTGTGATAATTTAAAAAAGGTGGAATTAGCAGAAGGTAATGCTCATTATGAAAAATATTCAAACATAATTGTCGAAAAGGCTACTAATAGTATTGTCTGTGGTATACCAAGCACTAATGATGGAAAATTGTATACGGGCTATGATGAGGATATTGCTACAAGTGGCTGGATTGCTAATTATGTATTTTACGATTGTAATTCATTGACTGCGATAGAAAGTTTGTGGGTTGGAGAAATCGGTTATTATTCTTTTGCAGAATGTAAAAACTTGAAGTCGGTAAATATCTCATCGAGTGTTATGGCTATTAGACATAATGCATTTTATGGTTGTGATTCGCTAGAGACATTTACTCTTTCTACTAAGACTGGTCATAAATGGCAAGTAAGTTTGGAAGGGGATAATGGTCCATGGGTCGATGTTAGCACAATGGACATTGAAACTTTAATAGACAAGTTGAAGACAGATAGTAGTTGTTGTTTGAAACAAGTTGCAATTTAATTGCTCTAATCATATTTATGACGGCAGTATGAGTGCTATGCAATGTAGCAAATAGTGAGGATAGTAGCCATAATTTCAGAAATATGATATTTACTAAAACAAAGAAAAATAAATTTTGAAAGGTGTAAAAATGCATACAAAACGTATGCATTTTTTAATTTGATAATTGTTGATATATCGACTTAAATTTGTTGTTTTCTATTTTATATGTTATAATAAATAAGAGGAGAATAATAATGTCAAGATTGTATTTAAAATTTCCTGGATTGGAAGATAAAGAAAATGTATTAGAGTACAAAAGGGAGTTTTTGGCTAGTGGTCAGAAAATGGCTGGCGTAGGTGGGCTTGATAGATATGACGATTATAATGACTGGCTTGATAAAACAAATAAAAATCTACATAAAGAAAATTGTGGACCAGGAAAAGTTCCTGCGACGTTGTATTTGTCGTATAGATTGGAAGACAATAAATTGATTGGTATGCTTCAAATTAGGCATGAATTGAATGAGGCTTTGATGCAAAATGGAGGGCATATTGGAGATAGTGTAAGACCAAGCGAACAAGGTAAGGGTTATGCAACCGAACAAATATCTCTCGCATTAGAAAAATGTCTTGAAATGGGAATTGATAAAGTTTTGATAACTTGCAAGAAAGAGAATATTGCCTCTGCGAAAACTATTATTAAAAACAATGGTAAATTGGAAAATGAGGTTTTTGTGGATGAAGAAATTGTACAAAGATACTGGATAGACTTGTCAGGTAAATAAACAGCAAATTTCTGAAACTAGAGGATATCGTCAACAAAATAATTTGTAATATAAAAAGCATACAAATTGTATGCTTTTTTGTGTTTTTATGTTATCATAAAGAAGAAGTAAAATAAAGGAGTTATCTATGATGAGGGATAAAGTCGCAGTGATTATAGGAGGGAATGGAGGTCTTGGAAGAGAAATATCCAAACAATTTCTTCAAGCTGGCTGCAAAGTAATTTCAATCTATAAAAGTAATGAAAAAAGAGCAAATGAGATAAAATCAAAACTGATAAAAATAGGTGATTTTGAAACTTTTAAACTTGATATTACCAATGAAGTGGAAGTAAAAAACTTCTTTGCAAAATTGGATAAAGTCGATTATTTAATAAATGTGGCAGGGATATCAATCGAAAAACCTTATGAAAAATTATCTATAAAAGAGGTTAAAGAGGTTTTTGATACAAATTTATTTGGGAAAATGACAACCGCTAAATATGCTTTGCCGTTACTAAAAAAGTCGGCAAGCCCAAGGATTGTAAGTATAGCATCTCGTTTTGCAGAAAAACCATTTTTTACAGGTATGATGGGATACTCATGTGCTGAGGCAGCTACCGTAATGATGGGAAAAGTTTTGGCTCTTGAATACGCAAAATACAATATTAAGGTCAATACTGTTAGTGCGTCACTTACTCTTACCGACCATACTCGTGAAATTTGTACTAAAGAGGAAATTGAGACAATATCTAGAAAAAATCCTAGCGGAAGATTGGGATTGCCTGAAGATGTTGCTAATGCTGTACTTTTCCTTTGTAGAGACGAGTCCAATTATATAACAGGCGAAAACATAAACGTCAATGGTGGTATTTTGTTGGTGTGATAAATTAAATAAGGCGATAGATCAATGTATTGTGAGGCTTTGTGCTGTAACAATACATTCTTTTTTTCCATAAAATACAATATATCATAATGTGATAAGAGGTGTATGATGGAAGCATTTAGAATTTGTGGTGGGAGAAAACTAAATGGCAGTCTAGAAATTCCGACCGCTAAAAATGCTATACTACCAATTCTTGCGGGCTCTATAATGAGCGGAGGATTGGTGGTTGTGAAAGATTGTAGTAAGTTTTCCGACATTATCAATATGACGGAGATTTTGGATTATATAGGCGCAAAAAACATCTTTGATGGGAGAGATTTACATATTCAAGCGCAATTAGCAGATAAAAATTATATTGGTGAGGAATATACTAAGAAGGTTCGTTCCTCTATTTTCATGTTGGGGCCTTTGCTTGCAAAATTTAGGAAGGCGACTGTGGCATACCCGGGTGGGTGCAATATAGGAAATCGACCTATTGACTTGCACTTAAAAGGATTGCGCGCACTAAATGTGAAGATAGACGAGAGACATGGGTATATTTACTGTGATGGCAATAATATGAAGTCGGGTGAGATACATCTTGATTTTCCGAGTGTGGGTGCAACCGAAAATTTGATGATGGCGAGTGTTATGCTTAGGGGAAAAACCACTATTTACAATGCCGCAAAGGAGCCGGAGATTAGTGACTTGCAAAACTTTTTAAATGCTATGGGTGCTAAAATCTCGGGAGGTGGAACTTCGACTATTGTGGTGCAAGGTGTAAAACACTTGAAAGGGTGTGTCTATAGGCCGATATCCGATAGGATAATAACAGGCACCTATATGATTGCATGTGCAATGGTGGGAGGAAAGTGTGCATTTGAGAATGTGGAGAAAGAACACAATCTAGCCATTATTGACAAACTAAAGCAATCGGGTGTTAAGATTTCGTATAAAAAAAGGATTCTAATGGTTTCGTCTAATGGAAAACCTAAGAGCATAGAAAATATAGAGACTATGCCTTACCCAGGATTTCCGACAGATTTGCAGAGTCAGATTTTGACACTGCAGACGATTAGCAGGGGTACGAGTGTTATTACGGAAAATCTTTTCGAGACCCGATTCAAAATCGTGGATCAATTAACAAAGATGGGCGCTGACATAACAATAAAAAACCGCATGGCAATAGTGAAAGGAGTACAAAAATTATACGGAGCGACGGTTTCGGCTTTTGATCTTAGGGGAGGAGCGGGGCTTGCTATTGCGGGGCTTGCGGCTGAAGGGTATACGACTGTCGAGGACGTGTATCATATAGACAGAGGTTATGAATGTATGGAGAGTGATTTGCAGCAATTGGGCGCCGACATAAAACGAATTATTTTATAAAATTTTAAAAAAGTGTGAAGTATGTATTGATAAAAATTTTTCAATTTGGGTTTGTTGTGATATAATAAACCTTGATTGGAGAAGGTATGAAAAACAAACGTCTTATTATTCTATTGTCTATATTTGCGTTTTTGATACTTATAGTAGTGCTTTGCAGTACTCTTTTTACTGTGCGTGAAAATAGTGTGACTATTGAGTGGCATAGTTCGGCATTGACTCATCTAAAAGATAAAGAAGATGAGATAATCTCCGCAGTGCCTACTAAAGAAAATGTTATGCTTATTGATAAAGGCGAGATAACTTCTACCTTGGAAGAGAGTTTTTCTTATATCAATGTATTGAAAATAGAGAAAAAATTTCCAAACAAGATTGTTGTGCATGCGATTGAGAGACAAGACCAATATGCCGTGCTAGTAGGTGATGAATATTTTGCGCTTGATGACCAAGGAAAAGTGCTTAATAAATACACTAAGACTGAGTACGATACACTTTCTGTAAATAAAAAACCTATACTTTTTGAAGTGGTGGGAATGACACTTGACGCGGGTACTATGCAAATTGGCAAAACCGCCCAAATACCGAGGGTTTTGACCACAATTCAAAACCTTAGCAATGCATTAAAACGTAGTGGTTTTACTGAAACATGGCAGGTTGTAAACAATTTTAAAAGTGCGTCTTTAGAATTTGGTTATGTGAGCAATTTGACGCTGGTAAATAGTAGAGATATAAGTATTGTTGTGGACGAAATCAATGTGGATTTGGCTGAAAAAATCGCATATGGGATTGCTGTTACGCGCAGTGACGAGCTAAAAGACAAAACAAATATTACGCTTAAAGTAGGCTATAATAGCGACGGAAAACTTGTGGCTGATTACGAAAATACACCATAATAGAGGTGTATTTTTTGTTGGTTTATAGTGGAAAATAAATTTGACTTTTTTATATATAATTATTATACTTTAAATGTTAGTAGGAGAAAATTTGAGTGAGTTTGAAAAATAACGTAGCCGTTTTGGACTTTGGTTCGTCAAAAATTTCCCTAATTGTGGGCAATAAAAATGACGGCAATCTTAATATTATTGCTAATGGCGAGAGTGATTATGCTGGATTTATGGACGGTGAGTTTATCCAACCAAATCTCCTTAAAGACGCTGTAAAAACTGCACTTGATAGTGTGCAGTTTGACCTAAAAACTCGCATCACAAAGCTTTACATCGGTGTGCCTGCAGAATTTTGCTACAATACTGAGAAAGAGCTTGCTCTAAATCTTACAAAACGCACACGTCTTACTCAAAAACATATCGATCGATTATTTTATATTTCAGACGATAATATTTTGAGCACTACACATACTATTATCAACAAAGCTCCTATGTATTACACACTTGACGACTGCAATCGTACGTCCCAGCCAATCGGTTGTTTTGCGACATCAATTAAAGCACGTACTTGCTTTGTATTGGTCGAGAATCAATTTATTTACCTAATAAAATCAATCATGAATGACCTTAAGATTTCGGAATTTGAGTTTGTAGGTGATATACTAGCGCAAAGCCATTTCCTTTTAGATTCCGAAGAACGAAACAAGGGTTGTATTCTTGTAGATTGCGGATATATCACTACAAGCGTTTCGTATTTGCTTGGTGAGGGAATAGTAGATATGAAGAGTTTTTCATTAGGTGGTGGGCTTATCACAAGCGACTTAAGTGAAATACTCAAATTGCCTTTTAGACATGCCGAAAGTGTAAAACGCCAAGTTATTTTGACTTTACAAGCGACTGGGCTTGACGTCTACGAGTACATGACAGAGAGAGGAGTCGAAAAAGTAAATGCAGGAGATGCTAATCGAATCGCACTTGCACGAATAGAGCAAATATGCGATACCATTCGCACATGTATTGATGATTTTTGCGAAAAACCAAATGATTATACTACAATATACCTTACAGGTGGTGGATTGAGTTATATGAAAGGTATTGAATATGTCCTAGAGAAAAATTTGGACAGACCAATTAAGATAGTAAAACCACGATTAAAATATTCAAAACCTGATTTATCCAGTGTGATAAGTCTACTGGACACTTCTTTAAATTTAGATAGACAATAGGGAGAAAGATATGTACGATTTTACAAGCAATAAAGAATTAGATTATGAGACAATGAAACAAATTTGCAGCATTAAAGTTATTGGTGTAGGCGGTGGCGGCAACAATGCTGTCAATCGAATGGTTAATGCAGGAATCAAGTCTTGCGAATTTGTTGCTGTCAATACTGACAAACAAGCACTTCTTATGAGTAGGGCCAATCACCGCATCCAAATCGGTGAGAAAATCACCCGTGGACTAGGTGCTGGTGCTGATCCAGAGATTGGACATAGTGCGGCTGAAGAAAGTAAGGTGATTTTGGAAGAAATGCTAAAAGACACTGACCTTGTATTTATAACAGCTGGAATGGGTGGTGGTACTGGTACAGGTGCTGCTCCTGTTATTGCACAATTGGCTAAAGAGATGGGAATCCTTACTATCGCGGTTGTTACAAAACCTTTTAGGTTTGAAGGTCGTCGTCGTATGGAAAATGCAGAGAAAGGTATTATGGAATTAAAAGCATGTGTAGATACACTTGTTGTTATTCCTAATGAAAAACTTCTAAAGATTGTGCCAAAGGGTACAGCTATTGTAGAAGCATTCCGTACAGCAGATGATGTTTTGCGCCAGGGTATTCAAGGTATAAGTGACTTGATCGTAACCCCAAGTCTTATCAATCTTGACTTTGCTGACGTAAAGACAATTATGAAAAATCGTGGACTTGCTCATATGGGACTTGGTCGTGGTAAGGGCGAAAATCGTACAATCGAAGCAGTAAGACAAGCGGTAAGTAGTCCGCTACTTGAGACTACAATTGAGGGTGCTACTGGTATTATTCTTAATATCAAGGGTGGACTTGATTTGACTTTGGAAGAAGTATATGAAGCTGCTGACCTTGTAAAAGAGGTGGTAGATCCTACATGTAATATTATCTTTGGTAGTGGTATTGAAGAAGATATGGAAAATGAAGTTGAGATTACAGTAATTGCTACTGGTTTTAGTGGAGCTACACTTCAAGACGATATGAAAAAAGAAGTCATTAAAAGTGTAAGTGGAGAGATTGAAAGACATACCGAAACTATTGAAGATAAAGAATTGTTTAATCGTGAAGAAGCTCCTCAAGAAAGGATGACTTCAAGAGTAGAAATTGACGATAGCGATATCCCACCATTCTTAAGAAAAATAAAGAAAAATAGATTTTAATAGATAGACACCTAATTTTATTAGGTGTTTTTTTTATTTACGTTTAGAAATGGCCCTAAAAAATCAATATTGACAATAGATAGGTGGGGTGGTAAAATATTGACAATGAGGAGGGTATATGGACGCTATTACAAAGATCTTAAAACGTAAAGTTTATCAAAAATCAAATGGCTTTGTCGAAGAAGAAATCCCTGTTACCTTCCGTAAACTTATCCTAAAAGATTACACTGTGAGTGACTTACAAGCATCTTCGCTGGTTAGAGAAATGATTGCCTTGGGTGAAGAAAACAAACTTTTCACAGATGAAATATTTAAATACTCAGATTATGAAGATAGCACATTTTATATTGCCGAAACTAAAGTAAATAAAAAGGGCATAGGTCAAGTACCAAAACTTTTGGGAGTAGCAATTGTAAATGAAGATGAAACGCAAATGTTCCAAGGTTATACAAGCATTTATCAAGACCAAATTCTTTCTAGTAATATAGATTTTTTGGTGGTTGATAAAGATTATAGAAATCTAGGTATCGCAGAAAACATTTTGGATTTTGTATTTGGCTCGCTAAACAGTGAGATGATATTCGTATATCTGAATGTAGAAAACAATAATACGCCAGCAAAGACCTTATATGAAAAACTTGGATTCAAATATGTAGATACAGGAAATATGTATAGCAAAATGTACAAAATAAATGTACCCGAATTTCAGGTGCTTTCCAATATTGCAAGTAAAGGCATAGAATATGTCTACATGAATTGCAATAGGAAAGATATTGTGGAGTTTTTGGATAATATCGAAGAAAATAGTAAGTTTGTGAATAGCAATCGTCTTGAAATAAAATCCCTAAAGGAAAAGTATCCATCAGCGATTGACCTTGTAAAAGACTGTGTTTTGGAATTTGAAAAATACAGGAGAGAGGAGCCTGGCAAAACCTTTGTTGATTTTATGACCTTGCTTAATGGTCAAAAAACAAATACTTATTATTCGGTCAAAGACATGGGAAAACAACCAGTAAGTTTTATAAAAAACAATACAGTATTTAAAAAATGTGAAAAGCAAGCACATGGACTTGGTAAGAAAATTGTATTTACAATCGCACAAAGAGTAGAAAGTGATATTACTATCGATAAATATGCAGATAAGTCCCAGCTTACAAGGACAGGCAAAACTGATAGAGTGGTAAGTCCTTTGGCGGAAAAAATGGGTTTTGATAAAGTGTAAAAAAATGTAATATTTATTATTAAAAACATATTTAAAGCACCTTTTTGACGGAGGTGCTTTTTTTTGGCATTTTTCTCTTTCTCTTTTCTGCTTTTTCTAAAATATAATATACAAAATCAAGGAGAGAGAATGGAAGTATATATCGAGTACGTGATAATTGACAATTTCATAATTGATATGCTTATACTTCTTTTCACGTGTATTGTTTTGGGAAGTAATGTAAACAAATTTCGCTTGATATTGTCCACCTTGATAGGAGTGGTCGGTGCCATATTTATGCCGTTGATTTTTTTGTCTGGGATTGTTATGTTGGTGATTAAATTATTGCTAGGCGTGTTTATGGTGGCTGTTTTGAAAAAATATCCCTCATTTTCAGCTTTTTTTGCACATCTCATGATGTTTTTCACTTTTACGTTTGTTTTTGGAGGGCTTTGTTATGGGTTGTGTCTTTTACTTGGTGGCAGTGCTCTTGGCGTGCTCATAAACGCTTATCAATTTCCAATGGGGCTCATAATACTTGTGATTGCAACTTACCTTTACTTACTTTGGAAACTACTCCTTTATGTAAGACACAAAAATAAAAATATATCACTTTATTATGATGTTATTCTAAAAGTGGGAAATGAAAAACATTATATTAGGGGATATGTGGATAGTGGAAATAGTATGTATGATGATGGAAAACCTATAATAGTTATTTCATTTTCTGCGTTCTGTAAGATGTTTAAACAATTTCCTTATCAGAATCTACTACTATGCAAAACCGATAAAATACCGCTAAAAAACGCACATTTCATTGATTATTCCACTGCTGGTGGGGGCGACAAAATGTTGGTTTTTGAAATTGACGAGATAATATACAAAAACACCGATAGAAAAGAGAACCACAGTAAAAATATTTGCGTAGGGGTATCAAAAACATGTTTTCATAGCGACTATGATTGTCTTTTACATAATGAATTTTTAATGGGGTGAGAAATGAAGATATTAAATATTTTGAAGAAGTTTATAAATTTTAATCCATACTTAGACCAAGAAAACTTGCTAATGTATTTGTGTTCAGGTGATGCTTTACCTCCTGCGCTTAGCGATGAGGAAGAAAGGGATATTATTGCAAAACTTGATAGTGACTCGGATTATGCCCGCAAAAAACTAATTGAGCACAACATACGTTTGGTTATATATATCGCAAAGAAGTTTGAAAACACAAATGTGGATAATGATGATTTGGTGAGTATTGGAAGTATTGGATTGATTAAGGCAATCAATTCGTATAAGGCTGACAAAAATATAAAGATTGCCACTTATGCGAGCAAGTGTATAGAAAATGAAATACTTATGTATCTTAGGAAAATAAGCAAATACCAAAAAGATATATCTTTTGACGAACCTTTAAATGTAGACAGTGAAGGGAATGAATTGAGTCTTAATGACCTTGTACCGACAGAAACTCATCTTCCACAAAACGAACTTGAAAATAAAGGCGAGAAAAAACTACTATGGCAAATTCTTAATAATTTGAGTCCGAGGGAAAAAGATATAATGGTTATGCGTTTTGGGCTGTACGGTGATGAAGAAAAAACTCAAAAAGAGGTTGCGGACGATATGGGGATAAGTCAGAGTTATATATCTCGACTTGAAAAGAAAATAATCAATCGAATACGAAAGGAAATGAAACGTACTCTAAGTTAGTACTGACGTGCTGTTGACGGCTTTTACTAAATAATAACGACAAAACATTACAAAATTTTTACGCATATACTGGTAAATTTTGGCAATCCTACTTCTAAAGAGGTGGGTTATGAGTAGTAAAGTCGAAATAACAGGTATCAATACATCAAATCTTCCAAAACTTTCTGCTGCCGAACAAGCTATCCTTATGGAGAAAATAAAAAAAGGCGACGAGAGGGCGAGAGAGGAGTTTGCTGTGGCCAATATGCGTTTGGTCCTTAGTGTAGTTCAAAGATTTAAAAGCAGAAAAGAAAATACTGACGACATTTTCCAGGTAGGCTGTGTAGGTCTTATGAAAGCGATTGATAATTTTGATACTTCTGTGGGTGTAAAGTTTTCGACTTATGCAGTTCCGATGATAATAGGTGAGATTAAAAGATTTTTGAGAGACAATAATTCGATTAGGGTTAGTCGTAGTCTCAGAGATATAGCTTACAAAGCACTTAAGGCACGCGAAGCTCTATTGAATGAACATGACAATGAGCCGAGTGTTGACCAAATTGCTGAGTATCTAGATTTACCAATCAAAGAGGTGGCAGTAGCCTTGGAGGCAATTAGTGAGCCAGTATCTTTATTTGATCCTGTGTACAATGATGGTGACGACACTATTTATCTTATTGACCAAGCAAGTGATAATAAAGAATGTGAAGATAATTGGGTGGAAAAGATAAATCTTAAAAATGCTCTACACGAATTATCTCCAAGAGAGAAGGAGATAGTAAAACTTAGATACTTTGTAGGGAAGACTCAAATGGAAGTTAGTGACGAGATAGGAATATCACAAGCGCAAGTCAGCCGCCTTGAAAAGAATGCAATAAATGAGATAAAGAAAAAATTATCATAAGTTTTATATAGTATTTAGTGAATATAATATATTATATAGAATATATACATTATAATAAAAAGCGAAGGTTTGAAAGTTATATGAAAGTTGTTTTCATAGCAAATTTGAGCACGTCGGTGCTCATTTTTTGTGTCGTTTTTTGGGTTTTTGAGACTAATTTGACACAATTTTTGATTAAAATTGGAAACACTAGGAGGGGTGGGGTCAAAAACATTAAAAAAAATTTAAAATTTTTAAAAAAAAGTGTTGACTTAGTGGGTCGCGGAGTGGTAGACTATGGTTGCGCAATTCAAAAGGAAGTGTTTTGATTGTGCAAAAGAACATTCACAACTGCATATTTTCAAATTCAAATATCTATATTTGAAAAACGAGTAAAAGTTAAGTATGATTACTTTTTAAGTTATTATATTTACGAGTAATACAATTCACGAAACAAAATATTTTGTCAAATGAGTTTATACCGTTTACCAAGAATTCGACGAATACGATCAAGCGAAAAAGAGCGTATGGTGGATGCCTTGGCACTAGACGCCGATGAAGGACGCGATAAGCTGCGAAAAGCTACGGGGAGTCGCAAGTAGACTGTGATCCGTAGGTCTCCGAATGTGGAAACACACTACAACTAATCTTGTAGTACCGTTATATGAATACATAGTATAACGGAGGGAACCCTGGGAAGTGAACCATCTCAGTACCAGGAGGAAAAGAAAGTAAAAAAACGATTACCTAAGTAGTGGCGAGCGAACGGGTAAGAGCCCAAACCAACTGTAGCAATATGGTTGGGGTTAGGACTGCAATAAAGTGAACTTTAAAAATGTAGACGAAGATGTCTGGAAAGACGCACAAAATAAGGTAATAGTCCTGTAGTCAAAACCTTTTTAATATCATGAGCAGTATCCAGAGTAGCACCGAGCACGAGGAATTTGGTGTGAATGAGCGAGGACCATCTCGTAAGGCTAAATACGATCTAGTGACCGATAGCGTACAAGTACCGTGAGGGAAAGGTGAAAAGAACCCCGGGAGGGGAGTGAAATAGAACCTGAAACCATATGTTTACAAACGGAGGAAGCGTTATAGCGACCTCGTACTTTTTGTAGAACGGGCCGGCGAGTTACGGTGTGTAGCAAGGTTAAGTGATTAAGTCACGGAGCCGAAGCGAAAGCGAGTCCGAATAGGGCATTATTTAGTTGCACGCTGTAGACCCGAAACCCAGTGACCTATCCATGAGCAGGTTGAAG
>JAZONM010000011.1:0-42781 GCA_045654505.1 Clostridia bacterium
TAAGTTCTTTTTGACATTTGCTAGATGTAATTTGTTTAATAATCATTTTATTCATTGTATAAGATTAATATAGTAAAGTCAAGTTTTTTGAAATTTTGATGCAAAAATTTCAAATCTATGTTATAATGAATTCATAGGAGAATGATAATGTTAATCAGGAAAGCAACATTTAAAGATTTGCAAAGAATTCAAGAACTTAATAATGAATTGTTTGAATTAGAACTTGCCAACTTCGATAAATATTTAATCAAAGATTGGCCTTTATCTGATGAAGGTAGGAAATACTTTGAAGGTGCAATCAAAGAAAGTTTTGTTGTGGTTGCTGAAATCGAAAATCAGGTGGTTGGTTATTTATTAGCTGAAGAAAGCGATATTCCATATTATAACTTTAAAATAGCAGAGCTTTGCAATATGTGTATAGATAGTAATTATCGTAAACAAGGGATTGGGAATGCACTCTATAAGGAGTTTGAAAGATTTTATAATGAGCACGGCATATCACATTTTATAGTTACTGCATCATTTAAAAATGAGAGTGCAAAAGCGTTTTATAAGAAAATGGGATTTGAAGAAGCAAATTCTACATTTATCAAATTTTAAAAGGTACCCAAAGTTTAAAAAGCACCCAACGAGTGTTAAAATCTCACAAAATTATTGAAATGCACAAATTTTACAAACTATATAAAATTTTAATCGCCTTCACAAAATGTGGTGAGTAATATGATAGTTAGAGCGGTTCTAGTTAAAGTACTTCGAAACCTGGTGTTGGGGGTTGGAGTCCCTCGTGGAGCACCAATTTTTATGTGTAAATCCTGTTTTATAAATCAAATTATTGTTTAGGAGAAAATTATGGTTGTGTTTTGCACTATCTATTATGTTTTTAGTTATATTCAAACAATCCCTCAATTGGTAAAACTTATAAAAACAAAGTCGAGCAATGATTATTCTTTATGGCAAATACTTCTTGGTTTTGTTGGGTTGGTTTGCTGGTCAATATATATTTTCACGTCCCAACAAGCTATTATAGTGTATATTGGTACCGCGATAGATTTGTTGTTGTTGATTTTGATTGATGTGCTTATACTTGTTTACTATGACTGGAAAGAAAAGAAAAGTGGTAAAGTGACCGCTTCCTAAACCACAAAACATATAATTAGTATACTTTGTAAAAAAAACATATTGCCTTTTTACAGCAATATGTTTTTTTTATTAGTCTTTTATTTCTTGAAAGACGGATTTTGGAGCCCCACAAAGTGGGCATTGCCAGTCGTCTGGAAGGTCTTCAAATTTTACTTTTTCTTTTGCGTCGTCGTAGACATAACCGCAAAGCAAACACTTGTATTTTTTTCCCTCTGTCTTTTCAACTTTTTCCTCTATGTAGGTAGGTGCATTTTTGGGAGCTTTGCCTTTCACTACTTTATGATAATATGAGTAGGTCATAGGAGTATTATTGTTATGTCTTGCAGATTCTACGACTTTAGCAAGGAAGATATCGTGAGTGCCGCAGTCGACTACATTTATTACTTCGCATATAAAATATCCACAAGTATTTTCTTTCAAAACTGGCAAATCGGAGAATTCTTCGTGCTCAAACCCTGAAAATTTGTCTATGTCTTTTGATGAGTAAAAACCAAATTTTTTAATAACTTCGTGGTTTGTTTTCTCAGATATTATCGAAAGCGCAAAACGTTTTGTGTCTTTTATTGCGCTATTTGTGTAATTGTTTTTATTAAGGCTGATTGATACTATCATATCTTCCGAAGTGATTTGACAGAATGTATTAGCTACACAACCGACTTTTTCGCCATTCTGTTTTGTCGATACAATATACATTCCGTATGAAATATCATAAAATAGAGTTTTGTCCATATTTTCTCCTTTGATACATTTTTGTATTACGTAGAGTATAGCATACTTTCTGAAAATACTTTAATAATTTTAAAAGACATATAAATCAAATTTTATTTTGTTTTATCGTTTTTGCTGGTCGTGCGTGGGTTGATGGTTTTTAAGAAAGTGTCCACATGACCTTTGTTTAGCGAATATTCTTTATTGTCGATTCTGGTTCCGTGCTCGAGGTGAATTATTTTTTCAGGAGTAAAACATTCGTACAAATCGTACTTTCCGTCGTCTATTACGACTATATTATCGGGATTAGGTTTTCCTTCTAGATAGGATAAGATTTCACGGCCTCTTTTGTTGTTTTGGATTTTGGGTGTATTGTCGATTTTCTTTTTGTATCGTAAACCTTTTTCTTTGAGTTTTGCAATTAGAGGTGGCATATGTTTTCTTACATCGGAAGAGATGACTAATTGTGTATCAAAATGATTTTCCAAATTGTCTATGAGGTAATTAAGGGCTTTGATGCATTTTGGGTCGATACATTCAAGTTCAAATTGCCCTGTTTTTAAATCAGTAAAAAAATCCATGCCGTATTTTTTCTTGTAGTCAGCATAGACTGAGTGTTGGTAATTGATATCAAAAAGTGTTCCGTCCACATCTAAGAATATATAAAATTTTTCTTTCATATCTCAATTATATCACCATTTTTACACCAATACAATAAAAACATTTAATGCCCGACATTTGATTTTTACGACAAATTAGGGGTTTTTATCATGCATTCTACTGTGAGTAGAGTGTATATTTGTTCTCTACTATTTGGTTTTTTGTAGTAGGGTAATACAAAACAAGAATAGATTTACAAAAAGTAATTTTTGAAATAAATTTATACTAGACTAAATTAAAAAATTTGTTTATAATACAAAAGTGTTTTAGGAGAAATTATGCTTAAAGTATACGTAGATTCAGGAAGTAGTATAAAACAAGATGAAAAAGAAAAGTACCAAGTAGAAATCGTGCCCCTTAGATACATGATGGGGGAGAAAGAATGTCTTGATGGTATTGACATAACAATTGACGAGTTTTACGAGCTTCTTATAAAACAAAAATTGTTTCCAAAAACATCATTACCCAATTTGGTAGAGCTAGAAGAAAAGGTAGCGAAGGATACTGAAGCAGGCGATGATGTAATTATCATTACAATATCGTCAGGCATTTCGGGTACATATAGTGCGATAAAAACTCTTTTTGCAGGCAATGACAAAGTGCATGTTGTGGATTCGAAATCAGCGGTAGGTGGTATACGTATTCTTGTTGAGGAAATCAATAAAAATCGCGAAAAGCCGGTTGAGGAAATACTAGAAATTGTAGAAAGTCTTATTCCAAGAATCCGTATTGTCGCAATACCAGAGACTTTGGACTATCTACTAAAGGGTGGAAGACTTTCAAGAAAAGAATGGCTATTGGGCTCAATATTGAAAATAAAACCTGTTATCACAATTCAAAATGGTGATGTGCATGTTTTGACGAAAAAAATGGGACTTAAAAATGCTATCAAATATCTTGCTACTGCGCTTGACGAGATGGGTTGTGATACAAAATACTCTATTATTCCGTCATACACATACAATAGCAAAAATGTGGACCAGCTTTTAGAGATTACCGACAGG
Organism: Clostridia bacterium; assembly: GCA_045654505.1. Taxonomy (GTDB): domain Bacteria; phylum Bacillota; class Clostridia; order Christensenellales; family UBA1242; genus UBA11490. The sequence goes on from JAZONM010000011.1 coordinate 3,513, forward strand.
AAATACAAAAAATATATGGGCGAATACGACAATCTTGACCCAGTAATTGCATGCCATTGGGGTCCAAATGCCTTTGGATATATTTTTATTGGAAAATAAATTTTTTGGGAAATGTTGAGAGGTGTAATCCACAATCAAAATTTATAATATTGAAAAAATAAAATGTATTGGGAAAAATGTATCTCAATACATTTTTATTATTTTGGAAGATTTAGTATAATACTAATATATAAAAGGAGAAAAAACTATGTTTAATTTACTTGGAATCAGCACTCTTGCAATTGTAGGTATTGTACTTGCAGTTTTGGTGCTAATAATCATTGCTTATGTATGGTCAATGAACAATACTCTTATCAGAAAGAAAAATGATGTGGAAGAAGCTTTTGCTACAATGGACGTTTATCTAAAGAAAAGATACGACCTTATCCCAAATCTTGTTGAGACAGTAAAGGGATATGCAAAACACGAGAAAGACACTCTTACAAATGTTATTGCAATGAGAAATATGGCTGTTAATGCGCAAAGCATTGACGATAAAGTAAAAGCTGAAAACAATCTTGTTGCAGGATTGAAATCTGTTTTTGCGCTTGCGGAAAATTATCCACAACTTAAGGCTGATGCCAATTTTAATAATCTTCAAAACCAACTTTTGGCTATTGAAAACGACATTGCCAACTCAAGAAAATACTACAATGCTATTGTAAAATCTTTCAATAATACTATCCAAATTTTCCCAAACAGTATTATTGCTCGTAGACAAAATTATAAAAAGATGCCTATGTTTGTAGTAGATGATGAGGCAGAGAGAAAAAATGTACAAGTTAAGTTTTAGAAAAAACATTGTTTTAGTTTTAATCACGATAATACTAGGGGCAATTTTGTGTCCTAGTATTTTCTTTTCATCGGCTGAAAAATCCGCTCTTGCTGTGTCACACAATAATTATTATTTTACAAAGTATGATGTGAAAGTGGAGGTTACGGATAAAAACGAATATATAGTCGAAGAAAATTTTACAGTGCGTTATGGTGACCCTGAAAATGGTTTGCATAAAGGTATTGTGAGAGGTATACCTCTTCATACAAGGATTGACAAAAATGTAGATGGAAAGAAATTTTCATTAAATTATGATATAAAGCATAGAGATGTGTCTGCAAATGAATTGTATGACACCTATGTAAAAGATAATTGGCTTTATATAGAACTTGGCGGCAATGATTATATCAATTATTCGCAAAGTGAAGATAGAAATTATACTGTAAAATACACCTTGATTTTTGGTGACGATTTTAAAAATGATTATGACTTCTTTTTCTATAATATAATTGGTACAGACTATCCTGTGTTTATCTTTGACATTACTTTCAGTTTGACTTTGCCAAAGGCGTTTGATGCTGAGCCAAAGTTTTATACAGGAAGTCATGGCACAACTAATCCCGCTAATATAACATACGACACCGCAACAACAAGTGATGGAAAAGTAGTTATTACTGGAAGTCTTGATAAATTGTTTTCCTATGAAGGTTTGACAATAGACCTTACACTTGAGGAAGGATATTTTGAGGGATTGAAAGACGTAGTAGATAAGAGAAAGGCGTGGGATATTGTTGTTGTCGTTCTTGCATGTGTATTGTCTCTTGGCTTGATTATTTGCGCAATTGTATTCAACAACAAAAAGAACCGCCCAGTAGAAAGTGTAGAGTTTTATCCGCCACTTGATACCAGTCCGGTAGATGCTGCATATTTATTGAATGGCAGAACAACCGCACAGGATATGATGTCACTTATTGTGTATTGGGCAAGCAAAGGTATTGTTAGGATTGAGCTTGATGCTATGAAAGAGCCTACTAGGGTAATAAAACTTCAAAATATACCTGAGCAAGAGCCGGAATACGAAAGAAATATATTTAATGAAATGTTTCAGTATGTGGATACTTTCTCACTTAAAGTGCACAATTCGAGTCTTGCAAGTGTAGTGGCAAATAGTCATGCAGACGTAAAAGCTCACAATGACCCAAGACAATCGGACAGAAGCCACAAGATGGGCTTTATCCTTATGCAAATTGTCGGATTGTTTTTGATAGGTGCTATTATTGTGGAAGCGATTAGGGTCCCTATCTTTATGGATTATTTTGTTATTGAAATTTTCTCAGTGGGGCTTTCGATAGGTCTAATTGTATTTGTAAGACAACTTATTTTAGATATTAGGCATTGGTATCGACACATATTCCCGATAATTATACTTTTGCTATTTATAGTGGCTTTTACGTATGTCGGATTTTTCACCACTTTTTCACCAATCATTGTGAAGATTGCGAGATATGTCCCTTTACTTGTATATTTGCTTTGCAATAAAATATTTTTCGAGTATGACTCAAAAATCATAGATAAAGTCGGAAAATTGATGGGCTTTAAGAAAAATATAATTCTTGTCGAAGAGAAAATCCTTAAAGAACTTGTAGACGAAGACCCAGAATATTTTTATCATGTTTTGCCTTACGCATATACATTGGGCATAGCTGATGATTTCATTGAGAAATTTGAAAATATTGCTGTTTATACCAATGAGAATTTTGGTGGCCCAGTCACTCATGTATATATTGTGGGACTTAGATCACATGCGCACAATATTTCACCAAGGTCGTCCTCGGGTGGTTTTAGCGGAAGTGGCGGCGGTGGCGGCGGCTCCGGCGGTGGTGCTGGCGGTGGCGGTTCGTCCGGTCGATAATTTAATGAAAACAACAACATTCTGAAAAAAATAAAATGTCCATTGATTATGGGCATTTTATTTTTGTAATACATATACTTATATGTATTAAGTTGATTTTGAAAAATTGTTTGTGATAAAATATATCGTAAATAAGAGGGTAATAGTATGTTGGAATTAAAAAACATCTCTAAAGATTATCAAATGCAAGACGAGGTTGTTCATGCGCTTAAAAATGTAAATCTTCAATTTCGTGAAACTGAGTTTGTGTCTATTCTTGGTCATAGTGGTTGTGGAAAAACCACCCTTCTTAATATTGTGGGAGGACTAGACAAATACACAAGTGGAGACCTTATCATCAATGGCAAAAGTACAAAAGAATATAAAGATAAGGACTGGGACAATTATCGAAATCACCGAATAGGTTTTATATTTCAAAGTTATAATCTTATCCCACACCTAAATGTCCTTGAAAATGTAGAATTGGCTTTGACTCTTTCGGGTATTGGTAGAGAGGAAAGAAGAAAAAGGGCTAAAGAAGTCCTAATCAAAGTGGGTCTGTCTGACAAACTAAAAAGTCGTCCAAACCAACTTTCTGGTGGACAAATGCAAAGGGTTGCAGTAGCACGTGCTCTTGTCAATAATCCTGACATAATACTTGCCGACGAACCTACGGGTGCGCTTGATAGCAAAACTAGTGTTCAGATTATGGAACTTCTTAAAGAAATATCCCACGAAAAACTAATAATAATGGTTACACACAATCCTGATTTGGCTGAAGAATATTCTTCTCGCATAATCCGCCTTAAAGATGGTGAATTGGCTGGAGATACTCATCCATTTGTTGGCAAAGAGGAAAGAAAAGAGAAAGAAAGTATTTCACAAGAAAGCAAGTCAGACTTAGAAAATGTAGAGGCTGTGAAAAGGGGCAAAAAAGCAAAGAAAGTAAAGAGTGAAAAAACAAGAATGGGATTTTTCACTGCATTGTCTTTAAGCTTTAAAAATTTACTTACAAAAAAGACACGTACTTTGCTTGTGTCCTTTGCGGGCAGTATTGGTATTATTGGTATTGCACTAATTTTATCTCTATCGTCAGGTTTTCAAGCATATGTGGACAAAGTACAAAAAGATACGCTTAGTTCTTATCCGGTAGAACTTACAAATAGTAGTTATGATATGGGCTCACTAATGCGAATATTCTTAGACGATAGCGGAGCAAGTTCCGAACATGGTGACGATAAAGTGTACACTAAGCAAGAACTTACTGATATGCTATCAAAATTTAATGCATCATCTAGTCAAAATGACCTAAAGTCTTTTAAGACGTACATTGAGGGTGATGGTAAAGAAGAAATAGAAAAATACACATCGGCTATTCAATATGTCTACAATGTCAATGTCAATGCTTATTACGACAGTGTGGAAAATGGACTTGTAAGTGCAAATATGACTACAGTGTTTGCAGATGTAATATCCAATTATCCAAAGTCAAAACTCCAAACCCAAGACCAACAAATAAGATATGCGCTATTAAGTTATATGTTTGGTGAAGGTAGTAGTTATTATTCCAATGAGTTTTGGAACGAAATGCTCGATAATCAAGATTTGCTTAAAGACCAATACGAACTTGTAGGAGAAGGTAGCAAATGGGCTACTGAGTATAATGAGATAATGATTGTTGTGGATGAAAACAATGAAATAAGTGATTACACCCTTTATGGTTTGGGACTTTTAAAACAAAGTGACCTTGAAGTATTGCTTGATAATTATATCAATAATAAAGACTCTGACCCAGTTACCACAACATTTGAATATAGTGACCTGCTTGGATTGGAATACAAAATTTTGCTTGAGAGCGATTATTTTGTAAAACAAGCTGACAATACATATAAAGACATACGCGATTTAAGAGCGACAGATATAGATGAATATAATAAAGCACTTAAAAAACTTTATGATGAAAAAGGTGTGACCATAAAAGTTGCGGGACTTATAAGAGAAAGGGAAGACGCGACTGCATTGAGTTTGAGCAAGAACATTGCATATAGTTCAGCCCTTACAAAATACCTTGTAAATCAAAACAATAATACAGGAATTGTGTCTGCGCAATTGCAAAACCCTGCAGTCAATGTATTGACCAATACGCCATTCAATCCGGCCAATCCTCAAGAACAACAATTGTCTGATGTGCTTTCAAAAATAGGATATGCCGACCTTGCATCACCAGAAGGAATTTATTTGTACCCTATCAATTTTGACGCAAAACAAAGCATTTCTGACATTATCACCACATATAATGACAATTGTGTGGCTAATGGTGAGGAAAGTAAGGTGATTACTTATAGTGACACAATTGGTACAATGATGAGTTCTGTTACGACAATAATATCTGCAATCACATATGTACTTATTGCATTCGTGTCCATTTCTTTAGTAGTATCTAGTATAATGATAGGTATCATTACTTATATCTCTGTACTTGAGAGAATTAAGGAAATTGGCGTGCTTCGCTCTATAGGTGCTTCTAAGAGAGATATAAAACGTGTCTTTGTATCCGAGTCGGTTATTATTGGATTTATTGCAGGTGTGCTTGGTATCGGTGTTACACTGATTCTCAATATCCCAATCAATATTATTATCAATAGCCTTGCTGGATTATCAGGAGTCGCAAAACTTCCATGGGCTGGTGGATTGATACTTGTGGCAATTAGTGTTTTCCTTACATTTATTGCTGGGCTTATCCCTGCTCGTATTGCAAGTAAGAAAGACCCTGTTATTGCTTTGCGAACTGAATAAAGAGACTCAAAAATGTATTTTCTCGTTAGTCCTCGACTTATTGTCTGCGGAAACACTTGAAAATACATTTTTTCGTCAGAAAACAAGTGGTTGTCAACTCACTAGGTCCTCAGCCTATTGGCTTTCGGAAATGGTGTAGGCATGTAGATTTATATATCTCATGATTAAATAACTTTAAAAAAAGATTAGGAGATGTCCTAATCTTTTTATTTGTACTCATTATTGATTCTTTGTATTATTTTTTTATACACTGGTATCATGTGTGGCTCGTCGCATTTTTCTATCAATTCATCAAATGTAAGCCACCCAATATTACTATTTTCGTCTTCAAGAATGTGGAAAGTTTCTGTTTCTTCTGCTTCAAATAGATATGCAAAACTTAAGTGTATATGTGCATTGACAAATTTACCTTTCCTTACATGTGCAAAAACAGGAAGACTATCGATTGAAATGGGTTCTTTCGAAAGCACTTTAAAATTTTGAAGAGAGGTCTCTTCACGGGTCTCTTTCATTGCTACATAAAGCATGTCGTCGTCTCCGTCAGCGTGTCCCCCGACCCAGCCCCATGCATTGTATATATTGTGATAAATACAAAGTACTTTGTTGCGTTTTGGATTTATAATAAAAGCCGAACTTGTAAGGTGACAAAGTTTGTTGTCCCTTGTAAGAATTTGTTCTTTTTCTTCACATTCAATAAAAAGTTGTTTGTCTGCTTTTTCTTGGTCATTGTATGGTTGGTAGTTTTTCAATAATTCGATAGTTTTGCTCATATCCACCTCACGTAGTATATGATAGCATTTTTATGTGGATTGCTCAAAATGAAAAATATGTTTTTATTAAGTCATTATCTTTAGTTAGAAACAGAGTTGTCATAATTTTTTTGGTCTATACATAAGATATATTATGGAAAAAGATAGAAAAAACCTATTTTATATTATTATTACCATTGCGAGCATTGTGATTGTTGCAATCTTAGGTAGTGTATTTGTAAATCTTGGCATGGATTGGTTTGATAGTCTCGATCGACCTAGTCAGTGGATACCAAATATTGTTATACCGATTGTCTGGACTGTTATTTACATAACATTTGCAATAGTGCTTTCATTATGGATAAAAAATATTGGACTTAAGAAAAGCACAATCATATTACTTATAATAAATGGTGTATTGAATATACTTTGGTGTCTTATTTTCTTCACATTAAGACTCACATTTCTAGGTAATATTGTGATCATCCTAAATCTTATTGCTGGCTTTTCACTATATTTTAATATGTATGCTCAAAACAAAACCTACACATTATTTACAATTATATATCCAATATGGCTCTCACTTGCCACCTCACTAAATCTTGCATTGTGGATACTAAACTAATAAAACCACTTTATGTGGTTTTTTTAGTTTGTTGAAAATTCGCGAATCTTCTTATATTAGGAGTTGTTTACAAGGTGCTTGTGTTATGATATAATAATTATGTAGGGGATGAATAAAAATGAGAAAAGAAACAAATCCAGCAAGAATAAAAGCGATAGAAATTTTGAAAAAATATGGTATACTTGTGCCTTTTGATGACAATGTAGAATTATACCATGGTCGAGCTAGGAACATTGACGATCAATCGCAAACTGAATGGAAGGTAGAGGCCAATTTTGATAATGGTGGCAATGCTACTGGAAATTATAATCTGAATAAAATATCCGCATTAAGCACAGGCAATTATGGTGTGGCTCGTGACTTTGCACATGCTCGTACTCGCAAGGGCCAAACTGCTGAAGTGCATAGGATTGTGAGCAGTGATTCTGATGCTTTGATTTTTGATAATACCGTAAGAATATGGAAATTAGAAGATGATGAACAAAAAGAAATAATTGACGCATTTAAAGTTTTGACCAATTCTTTTACAATATCTCAATTAGACCCTGTTGAGTTTGAGGATAGAGAAAATTATAAAGTTGTGATGGATTTCTTTAAAAAAGATATTAACACTAATCATAAGTTCTTTACAGAAGAGGATCTTGAAGAAAAATACGAAATATTTAAAAAAGAAAACCCAAATATTTCATACGATTTGTTTTATGATATAGGAAGTGCTGTTAATACAAGATTTATAATATATCAAGATCCAGGTGATATTATTGGCTGTTATATAAACAAAGTTATACCTACTATTCTTGTAAATGGTGAACATATAGTTATAAACAAAGAGTATGTTGCATCGTGGTTGTACAACAATAATATAATAGGCTACAATACTCTTGTAACTTCCGCCACTCTAGACGAAGATATAGAAAATTGTATGTTTTTTGATACTGAAAGAATAAATACAGAAAAAGTGATAGGAAATAGACTTGCTCTCATGATGTCTCGATTTGATGATTTTACAAGACTTTTGGGTGATTATTGTGATGATAATGAAATGATTGAAAAACTTACATTTTCATCGCCTAAAGAAACAATAGAATATATCAAAAGTATCGATCCTTATTATGCTTCTTTATTTGAAGGAAGCACTCATACATGGGAGGGATATACAATTGGCGAACATACCGAAGCCGTGCTTCGTGTTTTTGAAGATAGTTTTTTAAATGATGTTCCGACACAATTAGTTCCGTTTATAAAACTGGCAATAATTGCACATGATATCGGAAAGAGCACGACCACTGATCGCACAAAACAAAAATCAGCTACAGATGAGATTGCGCAAATACTATTTAAGGATATGGGAATTGATCCAAAAGCAAGTACAATAATTAGATACATTATTGGAGATTCGCAAACATTAACAAGTGCTTATTATATAGGTAAAAAGAGCTCTGCAAAAGTAGAATTATTTAATAATTGTAATAAGCTAATTTCTGAAGTATTTGGCATAGAATCAACTAAAGAAATAGATACTGGATTGGGACTTGTATGTATGCTTTTACAAAACTGTGATAGTGGGGCATATACTCGTTTTGCTACAATACGTGATGAAAAAACCGGCGTGTATTACCATGGTGGCAGTGATAAATTTACTAGTAGTTTTACAAGCACTCAATATCCTGGTAGAAGTAAGATTCGTTTGACTTCACCACCAAATCCAATAAAAGATACTGCTGGTAGTATATCACCATCAAACAAAGATAATTCCAATACTAAATAAAAACAAAAAAGACCACATCTTAGTGGTCTTTTTTTAGTAGGTTTATTTTCTTTTATCCTCAAAATTTTGTAATTCGAATCGGTGTTTTTGGTCTTTTCCTTCCACTTCTTCCAAAAACATAGATAGTGGTCTTATCCAAATTTGATTTTCGCCATATAATTCTCTATATATTATCATCTTTTCCAATGTTTCGCTATGAATACCTATATCTTCTACAATGTATAGATTTCCGCAGTAATGTCTGTACACACCTTTGATTTTTATCTCCTTGCAGTCGTTATCAACACAAAGAGTCGATGACGAGGCAGTATCAACTAAATTTTCTTCCATTTTCTTCTCCTTTTAATCTGTAAGATAGAATGTGCAGGTGGAAAGTTTTTTACGTTTTAATTTCATTGTTTTTCCATTCTCCATTTTATAGGTATAACCTATTGTGTACGGGCAATTTGCACAATTTGCATTTAGGTGGGATTTCATAGGGCAGTGGCGTAGGGTCATGTATGGAAAATTGATTCGGCTTGATATACCGCTCTCGGCAGTGATAATTGGAGTATTATATATATTTGCGGAATAAGTATTATACACATTAAGTCCAGCACCTATTATAATGTTTGTATTAAAAGATAAGGCATAATAATTATTCGCAACAATACAAATATTGTTTTTTTCTATTATATCTCGTAGATATATTATGTCATCATGCAATGCAAAATTTGGAGTGTCGAGAATGAATGCCCTTCCTGTTTTTTCGCACATCTTTTTAAAATCCAAAATGTCTTTCAAATTGTAATATTCAGGCGAATAAATTATGTTTTTCGCTGTCATTTTTTCGCGTGAGTCTTCTACTATTTGGAAATCGGTGAATTTTTCTATTTTGTAGTTGTTTTGTACTTTTATTTTTTCTAGGCTGTGTCTGTTGTTGTTTGCAATAAATTCATAAACCTTTTCGTATACCTTTCGTCTAAAATCATTTAGCTTTTGTTTTGGCATGAATATATTGTCAAGTACTGCCACCTCTATTTTAGGTACGAAAATTTCGCTTTTAGCAAAATTAGTACATATATCGTCGCGTGAAATTGGTTGTTTTATAGCTCCTTCACAGATATCGCCCAAGACCTCAAATTTATCTTTTCCGATACTGATTAGGGCTTTTATAGGTGTGTTTTTTTGCGCAAATATACGTATGTCGATTAGACGCTTTTTGCTGTTTTGCAAAACACTACTTTCAATTTCATTATCCAATATCAAATGCACGTCATCGCCCATCTCAATGTTTTGAGTAGTGGTGATGCGGTATCTGCCTTTAGATATTTCTTTTAGATCGTATGCTGTAATAGTGGCTTTTTCTTTCAACCCAGTAAATGTTTTGAAAGTGGATTTTGGTGAAAGGCTTCTGTCTGATGAAATATATATTTCATTAAAGTTTTTGCCATTATTTACTTTTTCGACTTTGCCGATTTTGATTCCGATATGATTGTTGAAAGGGGATACAACATGTCCATTGCCATCAAAATATCCGGCAGTATACTCGCGATTAAATGCAAGGCGAAGATTGTCTGAGTCGACTTTCTTTCTGTGTAGGGCATTGTAGTATTCGCGTGTGGTCAGCCCGACATAAGATGCGCGTCTAGCCCTGCCCTCGATTTTAATAACATCGACGCCCGCCTCTTTAAGGTCTCCAAGTCGGTCAATCATATTGAAGTCTTTGGCACTAAGAAGATAACCTGTTTTTATTTTCTTTCCGTCTTTTTCAAGGGTGTAAGGAAGACGACAAAGTTGTTTGCACTTGCCACGATTTCCGCTTGCATTGTGCATGTATGAGCTCATATAACAGTTTCCTGAGAATGAGACACAAAGTGCACCTTGTGCAAAATATTCGATTTCTACATTGGTGTTTGCTTTAATGCGCCTTATCTCGTCAAGCGGGGTTTCTCTAGCCAAAACAACTCGCTTAAAACCATATTTTTCTACAGCCAGTACGCCTTCTAGATTGTGCAAACCCATTTGAGTGCTAGCATGTAATTCTATTTCTGGGAAGTGTCGGTGCACTAAGTCTGCCAGTCCTAAGTCTTGTATGATAAATGCGTCCACTCCTATATTATAAGCATCAATAATAGTGTCAAGTGCGTTTTGTATTTCTTTATCTGAAAAAAGTATATTGATAGCCAGCAAAACCTTTACGCCATGCACATGCGCAAAATCCACGCCCTCTTTCAAGGTCGCTATAGTAAATCCATCAATGTTGTTTCGGGCATTGTAGTCATTGATGCCAAGATAAACCTCGTCGGCACCATTGTAGATGGCGGTTTTTAGACAATCAATATTTCCTGCAGGTGATAGTATTTTCATATTTCTATTGTATCACGTCTCGTATTTTTTGTATAGGTTTTATAATAAAAAAAGAAGTCGTGCGACTTCTTTATTCCACATAATATACAAAATTTTCTTTTCTGGGAAGGGGTGTAGTAGGCGTGATTTCGGGACAACCAAGTATACAGTGTCCTACACCTTCGTACTCACCTTTAATGCCAAGTCATTTCATGTTATATTCCAATGCGATGTATAAAGTGAATCTACGCTTTATACTTCTTTCTTTTTTCCTGTTGGTATAGCAAGCACAACAATACCTGCAATAATATATAGGTAGAAAGGAATAGGTGATACCTTTTGAGGTTGTAGTTTGCTAGAAAAAATACCAAGAAATTTAAAACCATCTATGTCGTCTTGTGTTGCCTTAAAAAGATAAGCTTCTTCACTTGTCTCAATATACACATTGTATTTGTATTCATAATTGTTGGCAATTCGTGTATAATACTCGACCTTTTGAATATCAACAGCGGTTTTTATATAGGAAGAGAAAGAATCTTCAAATTTGAGTTTGCTCAATCCTTTGTCAAAAGAATAAAACCTGTGATTTATAAAAGCGAATACTACCAAAAAAATAAGCAATAAAAATTTAATAAAAGCTTTCATTTGTAAATTCCTCTTTATGTGATTATAATATATGAAGAAAAATAATTCAAGTTTTAGAAAAAACAAATAATATAAATACTTGCGTATACTTTTGAAAAATAATCTAAAAATAATCACGAGGAAAGAAATGAAACGAATTATTGTTAGTGTAATATTGTTTGTCTCTGCATTTATGATATTTACTTGTGGTTTTGGGGAGGACAGACAAATGCAACAGGAGAATGTAAAAATGATTGCCGAAGTCACTGACTTGGGTGAGAAAATAACAGTTGAGGTCCTATCAAGCGAGTACACTTTTGGTACTCACTTGGTGATTACCCATGATGCGACTGAGTATCTTGACGAAAACGGTAATAAGAAAAACCGAAACGATATAGAGGTAGGGGACAGAATAGAGATAGAATATAGCGGGCAAGTAATGTTGAGTTATCCGCCACAAATAGTAGCTTTGAAAATTGTTATGATGGATTAAAAGAAAAGACCCTTGATTTTATAGGGTCTTTTTTATTGTAAAAATCATCATTCTATTTAAGAATCTCATATAGTCTATCTGCTCTTTTCTCCTTATTTATATCCAAATCTCTTCATCATCATCAATGGTCGGTATTTCTAAATATTTTTTTGCAATACGAAATGCTTGTTCGATTTGTTGTTTTCCCTCTTCTCCCCAATTAAGTAGTGTGATTGCTTTTTGGGGACTGACAAAAACACGATCATATATTTCTCCGCCGTCAGGGTCGGGTTGTTTTGGTCCTATATTTTTAATCAGTGCAGTCATGCGAACTTGCGCAAATGGACGACCATCTCCAAGGTCTATTTTTTGATAACCAACATACAAAATTTTGTCTTGTAGAGTGGTATTTACTTCTTCTATCATTTCACGTCGCAATGTATCTTCTATGTCTTTATCAAAAACTTCAGGCGTGCCTCCGCCAAAGGAATAATTTTTCTTTCCGTTATTGTTTTCGACTCGCATCAGTATTTTACCATTTTCATTAAAAACAATGCCATATACTTGTTTGATTTTCATGTTTTGGGGCACTGGTTCGTTGTGCCAAGTTATTTTTATCATACACATCTCACAATATTTATTTTATTGATTTAGCGGTTCCATATAATTTACTTTTTTATTGGTGCTTATAGCGTAGTCTATTTCTGAGCGTGTGCTAGACCCGATATAACCATTTTTATTGATTACAAAAATTTCGTCTGCCATGTCGATTTTTCTCTTGTGCATATCATCAAGCATCTCTTTGGTGCCTTCTGTCCACACCTCAATATCGCCCGAGTGACCAAACATTCCGACCGAAATGACAATATTGCCCTCAAGTGTCAGCCTTTTTTGCTCTTTAAAAAAATCCTCTTTAAATTTTGTACTCCCGCATAGAGTTATGACCTTGTATTTTCCTACCATATCATTCTCCTTAACAATCTTCATTTTAACACAAAAATTAAAGATAACAAAATGATAGTGTAGTTTTGCCCGGATAAATAAAAAACACCTTGATAATTAAGGTGTTTTTATAGTTTGGGATATAAATTGTTTTTATCTTTCTCTGTTACGAAGATAAATGGCGCCTTGGGTAAGGACGCTGATGATAAGCCAGATAGTAGCTAGCAAAACCAAAATGTAGATAATGATAGAGCCGGCATTGTATCCGCCAAAAATCCATTCTACTAGATTAAAACGGAAGATTCCGACCAAGCCCCAGTTTAGTCCGCCGATAAATAAAATAATCAGACTGATGATATTTGCAATAACCATAATTCCCTCCTAATTGTATTGTATACAATTTAAGGGATTTTATACAAATCAGATTATTTTAGTATTGTGTATCAAAGTTGAAAAATATTATTGTTGTTATTTTTTATGTATTAATCTATTCGGCCAGTAAGTTCGCCGTGTTCTTTTAGTTTATCGAAGTTTTGCTGACGCATTGCTTCGTATGCAATAATGCTAACTGAGTTGCTTAGATTAAGAGAGCGCGCCTCCTTAATCATTGGTATCCTTATGCAGTCTTTATAGTGTTTTTTAAGTAGCGACTCCCTAATTCCAAACGATTCTTTTCCAAAGACAATAAAACAGTCGTCAGGATAATTTACTTCAGTGTAGATTTTCTCGCTTTTCGTCGACGCAAAATAAAATTGCTTATCTTTGTTTTCCTCATACAATTTATCAAAATCATCGACCACTTCCATACAGGCCAACTGGAAATAGTCTAGACCCGCGCGCTTGAAATACTTGTCACTCAATTCAAAACCCAAAGGTTTTACTAGGTATAGTTTTGCGCCGATTGCTGAGCAAGTGCGGACAACATTTCCTGCGTTTTGTGGTATTTCAGGTTCGATTAAAACAACATTTATCATAATGCCTCTCTTTTAATGATATTGATTATATAATATCACACTTTAAGCAAATTCTACAAATGGCTGATGTGACGTTGACAAAAAGCAAATCAATTTGATAGAATTTATTATGATTCTAGGAGGGGATTTTGATGACTAAAAAAAGTAAAATAATAGCATCAATAATTGCTGCTGTTTGTTTAGTAATCATAATTTTTGGGGTGTGCTTGGGCGTGTTTTTATGTAAAAGTAATACCACAACATTTGAAGTTAAGGATAATTTGCCTGATGGTAATAATAGAAGGGCAAGAGTGATTCTTCTTGGAGGACAATCAAATGCTTCTGGATGTAGTCGAGATGAATATTTAAAGAAAAATGTTTCGAGTGAAAAATATTCCGAATATGAAAATGGATATGATAATGTGTATATAAACTACATTGCAGGACAAAACGAATCAAAGGGTTTTATTAAGAGTTCTACACTTCAGGGAGAATTGGGTGGTTTTTTTGGTCCTGAATTAGGTATGGCTGAAAAACTAAATGAATTGTACCCAGATGACTTGTTTTTTATAATAAAATGTAGTTGGGGAGGTACTAATCTATTTGAGCAATGGCTTTCGCCATCTAGTGCAGGGAAGACAGGTGTTTTGTATAGAAAATTTGTAAAATATGTAGAGACAAGTATGAAATATCTTATTTCTAAAAATTATGATGTAAAAATAGAAGGTATGTGTTGGATGCAAGGAGAGTCAGATTCTTTTTCTGTAGAACACGCCACAAAATACGAACAACACTTAAACAATTTTATTAGGGATGTTAGAAAGAAATTTTCAAAATACCAGACAGATGGAATTGCATTTATAGATGCTTATATTGATGCAAAACCTGCATATTGGGTTTATTATGAAATGGTCAATTCGTCAAAACAAAAGGTGGCAGAATTGTCCTCGCTTAATGTTGTTATAGATACAGTCGCCGAAGGACTTACTTGCACAAAAGAGCCTGAAGGTGCACCTGATATGGCGCATTACGATTCTCTTAGTGAGATAAAACTAGGACACTTATTTATAAAAGAGATGGCAAAGTTTTTTTAAATAATATAAAGACAAACTGTTTTTAAAAGCAGTTTGTCTTTTTGTAAGAATCTTTTTGATTTTGACGCTTATTGTAGGATTTAATATATGCAATTTATATAAAATAAAGTGTAACTACATAAAATATCGCCATTGACAATAGGGCAGATATTTGATAAAATCAAAATATGGAATTTACACGTGTTTTTGAGTCCACATGGCTTCACAATCTTAGTCAAATAATGGACGTATTTATCAATAATCCCAAAACCACATTGGTAGATTGTTATGCGAAAGCTGCAAAAAACAGGTCTCTAAATGTGAAAGATGGTTTAAAGACTCATCTGTATTTTTCGATATACACACTTACTTTTGAAGCACTTGTTTTGGTGGCAGAAAATTTTCAAAAGTCAGGTATTGATTTTAGCAATCCAAGGATAAATGCTTTGCTTAAAGAACTAAAAGAAAACCTACCTGAAGAATACAAAACTCTTAATGGGTCTGAATTTTTAAAAATATTACGACAATCGATTGCTCATAATTCTACCAAAAAACAAAATTTCAAATTAAAAAAATTTGACGAGTATAAGGTTTCGCTAGGTGAGAAAAAAGCTGGCAGTCCTACTGAGTACGAATTTACTACATACGATTTATTTAAAATACTTGAAATATACGATACTAGTCGAGATTTGGCAAAAACACATGGTAGTGTCACCATCAATGTCAATTATGATTCGGTCAATATGATATTGTATGCGAAAAAGAAACTTGGCTCTTTCAATAATTTCATAACATTTGAAGACGAATCAGGAAAAGTAATACCAATGGATATGTATCAAGAAAACGCATATCAAAGATTTTTGATTAAGCACAAACATGATATAAATAAATTGGGCAATCTTGAGATGTTTATTGCGCGCTTTTTCCCAGCACAAGAAAACAAACATAATAATTATGAGCACAAGTGTCATTTGATAATGCCTTTAATGAAGTTTTTTGGTGGCGGTGAAAAACTGACTTGCGAAGACATGATAAAACATGCTAAGAAAAATGAGTTTGGTGCAATAATGCACTTCAAAGACCCTGAATTTATGAAATCGGTTATATATTCGTCTATTGCATTTAATATATTTTCTGCGCATACAAATGACGAATTGGCGGATATATTCGCTAAGGCTCAAATAACTTATGACAATGATACTATAAGACATTTGCGAAACTCATTTATCCATGGTAGATACTATTACAACTACAAAGATGGATTTGAGATATATGACGGCAAAAAGAACATGACACATATTACAACTTTTGGTATGGATAATGTAGAAAAACTATATCAAACCTACACCAAAGACACACAAAAAGAAGTTATGCGTGAGCGAGTTAGATTGGGCTATGACAAAGAAAAATAAAAACGAGACAGTGTGTCTCGTTTTTTGTTTTTAAGCTTTTGTGTAGTAAATACATATGTTGATTTCTATGCAATCAACTTCATTGCCAGAATAATCAATCAATGCATTCTTTACAGGAAGAGTGACCGTTACTTTGTAATTGGCTCCAGAGATAAATATATTTTTACCGCTTAGTTTTTCATTTATAGTAAGAGATGGATAATCAGCCTCTACACCGTCTTCTACCAAGTATCCACACACAAAACCTTCCGAACCTTCTTGTGGTTTTAGATTGTAAACCCAAACATCATCACCTTTCTTTGCAGTCAAGGTCATCTCTTCTTGAGTTCCAACAATGATTTGGATACCTTCAGCTATTTTGTCGACTTTTTCTTTATATATTTCTGTGAAGTGATCAATTACTTGACTACCTTTTGTAAAGTTTTTGTCGCTTACATCAAATGCAGTTTCGTCAATTTTGCAATTAGCCCAGTCGATATTGTTTTCTTTAATTTGTGCAGTAATTATGTTTTCTATGCCTTTGCCATACCTTGCATCAAGTGAAGAGTAGGAAATATTTAGTTTTCCTTTGTATTCATAGGTTTTTCCATAAATTGTAGAAGAACAACCAGCAAGCAAAGTACAAGACAACAACAACGCAAGCACAAAAAATCTAGATAAATATTTTTTCATTTTTTCCCTCCTTGTATTTATGTATATTCTAGCAAATGGATAAAATTTCTGTCAAACAACTATTTACAAAAATCTTAACAATTCTCATACATACATATTTAATCAATTCGACTTGTTTTTCCGAGTGTATTTATACAGTAAATAACACAATTCATAAACAACAAAAGAAACAATCAGTACCACAAATGTTTGAATGTGCATTGCATTCTTTCAAAATTTTTAATTTTACTCAGAAAAATGTCTTTTTTATGACTTAAAAATGTTTTGTACTTCCCATATTTAAAAAACAAAAAGGGATTATCAATTGGATAATCCTTTGTATTTTAATGAAAAAATCCCACTAATGACGCAGTCCGTCTTAATGGGATTAGATGGCGGAGAAAGAGGGATTTGAACCCTCGCTGCGTGTTACCGCACTACACCCTTAGCAGGGGCGCCTCTTCAGCCTCTTGAGTATTTCTCCACTGAAAACATATAAAAATATTGGGGTGCAATTTGATTATGGAAAAAGTATTTGGAAAAGTGATGGAGGGAGTGATTGATTTTGAAAAACAAGACCAATCGTATCCAAAACCTTGTCTGCCATATCAAATTGCAGTGTTATTTTAGCAAATGCGAGAGGGGATGTCAATAAATATCTTCAAAAAGTCACATCAAAAAAATTAAATATTTGTAGAAAGACGCAAAAAATTTTGCAAATGTAGCAAAATAGTATATAATGATAAAAATATTTTTATATGCGAGGACGTATGTATAAAAAACGCGCTGGTTTTTATATGTTGTGTATATTGATAGTGGCTATATTGCTTACTTTATTTTTGCCGGCATTTGGCAGGTCAAAAACGACAGCAAAAGCGGATACCAATTTGACCGAGAGTATTATCGCGGACAATAATCTCTACCGCATGCTCCAACAAGCCAGCCGCGAGCAAGGCACAGGTGCGTCCTTGACCGACCAAAGTTTTAAGGATACGACCGAACTTGACCTTACATACACATCTGTAGGTGTGCCATCTGATGGCAAAAAAATCGCTGACATAACCAATCTTCGTGAGTTTGACTTGAGAAAATTGAAAGTGCTAAAACTTGGAAACAATAATTTGACATCAATTGACGCCAATGTTTTTGAGGGAATGCTTAGCCTAGAGTATCTTGATCTTTCCAACAACAACCTAACCTCAATTGATCTTAGCATGCTAAATACCCTTAAGGTTTTGATAATAAACAACAATCAATTAAAAAAACTTGACGTAAGCAATTTGGATACTACTGGATACAATGATGGTGATAGCGTACTTAATGTATCCGACAATCCATTTAAATCAATTTCTGATGTCGAACTGCCTGTTGTTAGGACCAATAGTCGTCTACGTGTAATTGGTTACAATAATAATTTCACTGACATAACAACCCTTTCTTCCAATGGCTTTACATATGAGCTAGGAGCGCAAGGTTTTAATGAAAAAACAATCCAATTAAACAGTCCGCTAAAGTATTATAATACAGGCGACGCGACTATCTCTGCAAAAATTTACAAAATCACCGAAAATGAAAACAAAGAGAAAGTAGAGTCTTTAGTAAAAACAATGTCAGATGATGCCAATATGCCAATCACCACTATTAGTCTTGGTGTGGGAAATTATCGTATTGATTATTTTAAAGACGATGTGATTATCAATGCTTCCAATAATGACAAATATATTTGGTTTGAGAGTCACGAATTTTCCGTGGTTCCAAACACTCCAGAGTATTATTTCCAAGTGGGAAACAAAACCTACAATGAGATTGACAAACTTACTCGTGTGGGCACACTACATATTGTTGCGGACGACAATGCTACTGTTTACTATTCTTTCGGCAATGGCGAAAAATGGCAAGAGGGAAGAGAAGTCAAATTGGATAAAGGCGGCTCGTACGTTGTGCAATTCAAGAGTGTCGTAGATGGAGTGGAATCGCAAGTACAAGGTGTTATGATCAATGCATCTGCAAATATCCACATACCCGATATGTTTATGGCTTTGCTTGTTGTGGGTATAGCGCTTGTATTTGTTGCGGTTGTTTACTTTGTGGCAAAATTCTTACAAAGACGATAAGATTAAAAAACCTTTCGCAAGTCGAGAGGTTTTTTCTTTTTAATTGCGGTATATTTATCAAAAACCCGACACTAATACCTTGTCAAAACGGGTTTTGTGGTGATATAATAACGGATAGTAATAAAAAAGAAGGTAATTATGAGCAATCAAGTATGTACAATGGACAAAGTAGTCAATCTATGTAAAAACCGCGGAATCATTTTTCCGGGAAGTGATATATATGGCGGAATGGGCAATACATGGGATTATGGCCCAGTAGGTGTCGAGATTAAAAACAACATCAAGCGTGCTTGGTGGAAACGTTTTGTGCAAGAAAATAACAATTCTTTTGGTGTTGATGCCGCTATTTTGATGAATAGTAGAGTATGGGAAGCAAGTGGACACGTAGCGTCTTTTAGTGATCCAAAAATGGACTGCAAAACATGTAAAAGCCGTATGCGTGCAGACACTCTAATCGAAAACCACGCAAAAGGTAAAGTCAATCCTGACACAATGACCAATGATGAAATGCAAGCGTATGTAGATGAACACCGCCTTGCTTGTCCAAAATGTGGTTCTTTCACATGGACACCAATCAGAGAGTTTAAGCTAATGTTTGAGACATCTCGTGGGGTTATTGATGAAGCACAAAACAAAATATATCTTCGTCCAGAAACAGCACAAGGCGAGTATGTCAATTTCCTTAATATCCAACGCACTATGCGTGCAAAAGTGCCTTTTGGAATCGCACAAGTAGGTAAGTCTTTCCGAAATGAGGTCACTCCAGGAAACTTTATTTTCCGCACTATCGAATTTGAGCAAATGGAACACCAACTTTTCTGCAAACAAGGCGATGACGAAAAATACTACAATGAGTATAAAGAAAGAGCGTACAATTTCCTTGTTGATTTAGGATTTGACAAACAACATTTGCGTTTTCATGACCATGACAAATTGGCTCACTATGCAAAAGCGGCTTGTGATATCCAATACTTGTACCCAATGGGCTGGCAAGAACTTAATGGTATTCACAATCGTACCGATTATGACCTTTCTCGTCACCAAGAGTATAGCGGAAAGAGTATGCTATATATGGACCCTGTAACAAATGAAAAATATATCCCATATATTGTCGAATACAGTATAGGCGCAGATAGACTTATGCTTGCTGTACTTTGCGAAGCATATGATGAGCAAACCTTGGAAGGTGGAGACTCTCGTGTTGTTATGCATTTGCATCCAGCACTAGCTGCATATAAGGTGGCAGTACTTCCTCTTCAAAAAAATCTAAGCGACAAAGCACGCGAAATCTACAATAATCTTTCAAAGCATTTTATGTGCACATACGACGAAGCGGGCTCTATTGGAAAACGTTATCGCCGTCAAGATGAGATTGGTACACCATATTGTGTGACTATCGACTTTGATACACTAGACAATAATACAGTCACAATACGTGATAGAGACACTATGGAACAAATCCGTCTAAGCGCCGACGAATTGGTAACATATATCAAAGAAAAAATAGCATTTTAAGAAAAAGAAGCCACAACGGCTTCTTTTTTAATCTTCCAACTCACTTAAACTTAAATAAGAACAGTCGAAAAAATCTTTAAATTCAATTTGTAAACCTGCACATATATCGTACAATGTACTCAGTTTTACGGTCTTTGTATCCGAATTTAGTAATGTACTTATTGTGGACTCTGCAATACCAGTCAATTTTGATAATTTGTATTGATTGATATCTCTATTAGCAATTATTTCCTTTATTCGTTTTCCAATTGCTTCCTTTAACAACATATCACCCTCTTCAATTTATCGAAGTATAGATATATATTAGATAATAATTTCAAAAATATACTTCGGTGCATTGAATTATTTGTAAAAGTATGGTACAATATGTATATGAGATATAAAACATGTGCGTTTTTTGGTCCAGATTTTTTGGAAGTAGATGGTGTAGGAATTTATACAAGGTGGACAATTGAAGGTTTTATTGAGAAATATGAGGTTTCACGTTTCTTGTTTGGTAGTGGCGGAGATTTTGAAAGAGTATGTTATCAATATATAAAACAGAGCAAGCAAAGGAACAAACATTTGGAATTGGTAGTGTTTGCTTGTGAAAGTGTCTTTGATTTAGAGAGAATGATAGATAAATGTGATTTATGTATATTTAGCGATATGCTTTTTAAAAATAGGCGTTATTTTTGTGAAGGTGTTGAAATCGGACTTGTGTCCAACAAACTCATGTATTTGCACGAATACGCTAAGGCTCAAAACAAAAAGATTTTGTACATATAAATTTTAAGATTGGTCATTTGATAATATAAAATATAAAAGTTGTTTGCTTGCCGTAAACAACTTTTTTTGTAAAATTTTACAAACCAATTGAAATCAAGTGGGGATTTTGAAATATTGTGTTACAATTAGTCTGAGAAATAATGAAAAAGGGAAAACAAATGAAAAAGACAATAGGTATATTGGTCTGTTGTGTTGTTATGTTGTTTGGCGCAAGTTTTGGATTTCTTGGCGTCAATACTTTTTCGCGCGTGTCTGCAAATCAAATTGAAAATAATGATATTGCAGAATTTTTAGAGTTTGAAAAAGCGATTATAGATTTGACCACTTCGGATAATAACAGCAATATCAATTACAAATTGTCCGCTTCTTCTGAGAGTGAGAAAGTAGATGTAGATAATGAGTGTATTTCTGATAGGAAATTTGCGCTTAAAAGACTTATTGTGAAAGGTGAAATTGAAGATACATATGGCGCTACGAATAAGATTTCGTACAAAGACCTTTCGATTCTTTGTTATGCTACAGAGTCCGAAACTGAATATGCTTTTGAAAAACTTTCACTATTGTCTGATATAAAAGTTTTCCCGTCTCAAATGCAAGAAATCTCGGAATATGCTGAAAATGATTATAGTTATACTTCTTATAAAAACTGGGGTCCAGAAGCAATGGATATTGGCGGATATCGCCAAATGCTTGTGGATAATAGTGTAAATAAAGAAGTTGTTGTGGTGGTAATGGATACGGGTATCAATACTTCTCACCCAATGTTTAGTGATAGACTATTGAAAGACGCAAAAGGAAAAGTAAAAGGTTTTTCATATCGTGAGTCTTCTTATCAGTATAGTTATGGCAATCTTGCGTTTGATGTTGATGACCCTACCACAACAGATATAAATGAGGCAGATACAGATAAATATAGCTTTGAAGATGATCAAGGTCACGGAACTCATGTGGCGGGCATTATTTGTGACCTTACTCCTAGTAATGTAAAGATACTACCTATAAAAATAGGCGGTGGCGAAAAAGGAAGTGCTTATTCCGAACACGTGCTTGCGGCATATCTTCGCATTATAAACATTTATTCTAAGCAGTATGATATTGTTTCGACTAATTTGAGTTATAGCGGCGGCGGAAAAAATTCGGAGGAAGAAAGAGACGTATATAATACATATTGTTATGAGCCACTATTTGATTTGAATATAGTACCTGTTACGTCTGCGGGAAATGAAAGCAGCGAGAATAATATCGAGGGTCTTGATGCAATTGTTGTTTCTGCACTTAAGGAGAATGATCCTAGTTATAAATTTGATATTGGCTATTCAAATTACGGAAAGATTATTGATATCGCAGCGCCAGGCTCCTTGATTTATTCGGCTGGAATATCTAGCACAAATAGTGCATCGTCTTCGTATGTCTACAAAAGTGGCACATCTATGGCTTCTCCACAGGTGGCAGGAATCGCTGCTTTACTGTGGCTTAATCCTACCTTGTCGGCAGATACTACCGCCAATGATATAGAAAAAATGCTATATGACAATGTTGTTGATTTGGGTTCTCCGGGTAAAGACATATATTATGGCTACGGAATGGCAAATTTACGATATTTTGAAGTTGAGGATATTAGCGAAACGCTATCTTTTTATGAAAATGGTGTTTTGGTAGAAAATTATATCGAAAATTTCAATTTTGAAGAAGCCTTCAATTTAGAAATAAAATGTTCGGATTCTTCCTACGACATAATCTATACCACAGACAAGTCCATACCTACTTACAACAATAAAATAGTTTATTCTTCAAGTCTAAACATCTCATCGACAATATATTTAAATGTTATGGGTGTGAAGATTGTGGATAATAAAATCGTGGCTAAGACACCAATGTATAGTGTTAGTTATTTTAGTGTAAATACATCTATTGAAGACTGTTTTGAGATAACTTTTGCAGGAAGGTTGAAAAATTATACTGGTGGATTTACTCAATTGACTATACCGAGTGTATTTAAAGGAGTTACAGTTACTTCTTTGGATACTTCCTTATTTAAGTGCTCTAATATTCAATCCATAACATTACCTGATACGCTTACTACCATTTCGAATTATGTATTTCAAAAATGCTATGATTTAAAATACATTTATGCTCCAGGCGTAACAAAGATTTATGTATCTGCTTTTAGCAATTGTCGATCCTTGACCAAAGTAAGTGATGTACACCCATCTCAGACTGATACTGAAGGAGCCTATTTGCCAAATCTTGTCGAGACGGTAGGAAACTCTTTCTACAATTGCTCCAATTTGGAAAGTGTAAGCCTATCAAAACTCACTACTTTGGGCAGTACAGGACAAGATTTTTGTTATTGTACAAGTCTTAAAGAAGTCAATCTACCTGCGATAACTTCACTACCATCATTTTGTTTTGCATATTGTACCAGTTTGGAAGAATTTGTTGTTGGGGAATCATTGTCAGAAATTGACGGAACGGCATTTATATATAATAAAATAAAAAGTTTTTCTGTGGATAAAAACAATGGTTATTTCTACACAGATGGTACTGGACTATATTCTAAAGGGTCAATTGTTACGTATGCTTTTGGAAAAGAAAACACTAATTATACCATTTTAGATAGCGTGGCGATTGGTGGAGTCAATTATTCTATCGATACCATTGGAAAGGTTGCGTTGTGTGGTGGAGAAATCAATAGTTTGGTAATACCAGAAGGCATAACAACTATAAACGAGAACGCTTGTAATTCTGTAATAAATACTTTGTATTATAATGCAACAAATTGTACTGATACGGGTTACCATTATAATAATGGTGTATATGTGGTTTTTGAAGAAATAGACAATATTATTATAGGTGAAAATGTTTCATTTGTACCGAATAAATTATTTCAAAGTTCTGTTTTCAATAATCTTGTAATAAAGTCTAAGTCTACTAGCTTTGGAAATCTTACTTTCTGCTGTGATAATGAAGAAATCAATTCGGTTACGTTTGATTTTTCTGATGCCATAACTAGCACTTATCTTAACAATCTTGTTCTTGGAGGAAATGCGCCATTACTTGGAAGGTATTCCACAATCAAAACCTTATACTCTAAGACTGAAGTTCCTGTGAGTCGACATAGTTCTTTTTCCCATTTGATTTATAGCAACTATGATGGGGATTATTATGTCTATAGTAGTGTGCCTTTGTCAGCACAATATAAAATAACAATAACATCTAGCGACTATGGTAGTGTTTCGCCAAGTGGTGTCAATTATGTAGATGAGGGCGAGTCAATAACTGTAAGATTTGTGCCTAATGAGGGTTGTTATGTAAAAAGAATTGTTGTCGATGGAGTGGTTTTGCAAGGGACTGAGTTTACCAATGCGAAATTGAAGGGCTATACTTTTACAAACATAACAAAAAACCATAGTGTTTCGGTAACTTTTGCTATCAATACATACACAATTACAGTAGTACAAGCCCAAAACGGAACTATTAGTGAGGCGCAAAATTCATACAACTATGGCACAAACGCTACATTTACAATCACGCCTGATGTGGGCTACCATATCGACCATCTAATAATTGATGGTGTCAAATACACCGACACATTGTCAAATTATACATTTGAAAATATCACGGCCAATCACACAATAAGTGCATCTTTTGCGCCAAACACAAATACCAGATACTTTGTAAGACATTGGCAAGAGAGTTTGACATCAAGTGGAGCTGTATATATAGAGAATAAGTACTATACACTGGTTTCGACGGATATATATGACGATGGAGTAACTGGAAGCAAAACCAATATTTCGGCAAAAAGTTTTGATGGATTTAGCGCCCGACCTTTCGAACAAGCAATTGTCTTAGGAGATGGAAGCGCAGTAGTAGAAATATTGTATGATAGAAATATTTATAAGCTAGAATTGGTTAAGGGTGAAAACGTCCAAAGCACAACAGGTGCTGGTGATTATTATTTTGGCGAAAATGTAAGTATTGCTGCCGTAATTGAAGAAGGATACGAATGGGTGGCATGGGTAAGCTCTGACTCAAGTCTTATACTTGACGGTATGACAATGGACTACTCCTTTGAAATGCCTCCAGGGGACATTCAATTTATCGCTACTACGACAATCAAAAAATTTGACGTAACAATCGAATCGACAAGTGGTGGAAAAGTCCTTCCTTCAGGTGACCAAAGGATAGGATATGGTGGCTCATTACTTTTGAGCTTTGATACAGATGAGGGATTTGAATTAAAACAATTGATAATAGATGGCAATGATGTATTTAATAAAATTGTAGACAATTGTTATATAATTTCAAATATTAAAGAAAAACACACTGTAAAAGCTGTATTTGACCTTAAGAAAATCGATGTTGTTGTTTACGCCTCTAGCAACGGCAATATTTCCACAGAAAGTGTGGAGTCTGCTCTTTATGGAAAAGATTTGGTTTGTACATTTACTCCAGATGAGGGATATAAAGTAAAAGACGTAAAAATTGATGGAGTGAGTGTCGGCGCGGTATATTCGTATAAGCTTCCAAGCGTCACAACCGAGCACTCAATTGTAGTAGAATACGAAATCAAAAAATTTAATATTGTATTGTCTGTCGAAGGAAATGGAAGCATCGATACAACTGAGCAATTGCAGGGCGTAGAGTATGGCTCTACTAGGACATTCACTATTGCACCTGATGAGGGCTGGAATGTACAAAAAGTGTATGTGAATGGCAATATGGTAGGTGTTGTTGACAATAAAGTGACAATTGAAAAAATTTCGGAAGATTTGAAGATTGTTGCATATTTTCAAGAAAAGAAGGTTGTTGCAATAAATTTTGTGAATATACTGATTTACGGCGGTGCAGGCATATCGGGAATTGTTGTAATAATCTTGGTGGTGAAAGCATACCGAAGAAGAAGTTATTTAAAGGGTAGAAGCAAATTAAATGCCACTTTGAATAGTGGTGAGAAGTACAAGAATTTGTACGCTCAAAACTCTACTCAAAATACTACACAAAGTATTTCTCAAAATCCAGATAAACTACTTCAAGATGCATTGGAATTTGTCAGGTATAGAAATGACCACTTTGTAATGTTTTGTACTAAGTTTAATATTGATTATAAAAACAATTACAATCAAGCAGCTATCAGATACTATGAAGCATATATGCGCTCAAAGAAAAACAATCCAAATGGTTTTTGATAAAAACTTTACAGGTTTTAAAAACCTACACAAACAATAAAAAAGGCACTTTAAAAAGTGTCTTTTTTGTTTCGTTGTAAAAATCCTTGTTATCTACCGAGTGACACATTATCATTTTTGCGGTCACGTAGCTCAGGTACAGGATGCTCGTCGACCTCATAACGATAGTCGGTTCCATATTTGTCCATATGCATTTGTGTGACCATATGACTAGGCTCAAGATTTGGATTTTTATTTATTTGATTATTGTATTTTTTAAAGTGGGATTTTGCCGGTAATTTTGTAGAATCGACATAGTCCTCACGGTTTTTTGTAAGAGTGACTGTCGATGCCAAAACCTCGCGAATATAATCGATGTTTTCATCAAATTTTAAAAGTTGGGGAAAATCACCACCACAAGGGAAAAGACATTGCCAAGTTTTGCCCTCGTGTTTTTCAAGCATCTCGGCTGCTCTTTGAAGGTGTCCACACTCCTCATAGTAAAGTCGAAGATATAGTTGTTTGATCTCAGGGTCTTTTTCGTCCGCATAACACGAGTAGTATAGATATGCTTCGGTGTACTCGTGCATAACCCAGTTTTCTAGCCATGTGCAATTGGTATCAAGCAGACTGCCGTATTCAGTTACGTGTTGTTCCTCAATCATGGCAATTTCGGCATATAGTTTTCGTCCCATCTCGGTAGGGTGTAGATTGCCTACATTCATGTAGTAGTTCATGGTTTGTTGTTCGGCAGCTGTGATAATATTTGTGGTAAGCTTTGTGAATAAATCTGCACTTAGATTGCACACAAATTTATTGATGCTGTCATAAGGGTGTCTGTGCTCAGAAATAGTAGGTCGTCCTGGAGTAATCTCAGTATATTTTTTAGTAATATCTTTTGCGTCTTTCCCTTGTTCCATCTCAAGTAGATTGGCATAACGATACAAGTGGTCAAAGTCCTCAAGTAATGCAAAATTAAGAGCTTTTTTCACATTTTCGTCTTTTACGTGTTTTGCAAGAATTGCAGTCAAATCCACTGCTAGCTGTTCGTAAGAAATTGTGGACTCTAGATTGCTTTCGTCAATGGGTTTTAGTGACGAAATAATTTTTTGCTGTTGTTGTTCGTGACGGCGTACATTAGCTATTTCACGTCTTAATTCGTTGTTGTTGCAATGCCTTGAAAATTGATGCAAAAACCAATTGGACTCAAATTCGGTTCCGTTCATAAGAATAACCCTTGTTTTTGTATAGGGTGATGCAGTTTTCTTATTGTATGGTTTTGGACAAAGCTGTTTCCAGTCCTTAAATGTGAAATCAACTGATATTGCATTTTCTTCTTTAAATGGGTTTACTTTTTTCATAAAATTTTTCTCCTTTATCTAATGCTTGCCCAAAACTTTTTTCTTTATTCAAAAATATATTGCACCAGGAGAAAAAAAGACCCCGAAGGGTCCTTTTTAAAATTTTACAACATCATTTAAAGCAATAAGTATACCTAATTTACCATATTCGTAAGTAAGACTGCCTTGCATGTAAAGAGTGTATGGCTCTACCATTGGACCATCTGCACTCAATTCAATAGTTGAGCCTGAAGTAAATGTGCCTGCTGCCATAATCTCGTCGTGAGGGTATCCTGGCATAGGTGCCGCAACAGGTCTTACAAAACTATCAATAGGGGAGCCTTTTTGAAGGCCAATACAAAAATTCTCAATATTCTCAGGTGTAAACAAGTCTACAGTTTGCACAATATCGGTGCGTTTTTCATCAAACTTAGGATCCACACAAAAACCCAATTTTTCCATCAATCTACTCGCAAAAACCATTGTTTTTAGACTGGCGTTTATTGCTCTAGGTGCTAAAAACAAACCTTTAAAGTAAGTGATGTTTTCATTAAAATTGGCTCCAATATCTCTGCCTGTGCCTGGCGCTGAGAATCTATCTGCAACATCAGCAATCAACTCCCTTTTGCCCACAACATAGCCGCCAGTTTTGGCAATACCACCACCAAGATTTTTCATAAGCGAACTTACTATAATGTCAGCACCTACTTCAGTAGGTTCTCTATCTTCTACTAGGTCACCATAACAATTATCGACCATTATAATTACATCTTTATCGATTTTTCTGATTTCTTTGATTATATTTTCTATTTTATCAATAGTAAGACTCTTTCTTCTAGCATAACCTCTTGATCTTTGTATTTCAATTAGTTTCAGATTGCCTTTACTTACTCTTTCACAAATTGTTTTTGTATCAAACTCATTGTTTATAAGAGGAATCTCCTCGTATTTTACACCATATTTTATTAGTGAATTTCTATTGTCTCCAGATATGCCGATAAGGGTTTGGAGAGAATCATAAGGTGTACCTGTGATACTAAGCATTGTATCGCCTGGTTTTAATAATCCAAAAAGGGTCAGCGAAATTGCGTGAGTGCCGGACATTATTTGAGGTCTCACCAAAGCATCTTCTGCACCAAAAATTTCAGCATATATTTGTTCTAGTTTGTCTCTTCCGGCATCATAAAAACCATATCCGTTTACTTCTGCCATATCGCTTGATGCTACGTTTGCATTATGAAATGCTTTTAGTATTTTTTCACTGTTTATCATACATAGTCTATCATACTCTACGAAAATATCTTTAATTTCGTCTTCTACCTCATTACTAAGGTCAATAAGTTTTTGGTTTATATTGTATTTTCTTAACATTTTATCGTTTTTCTCCTTAGGATTAGATTATATCAATAACTAAAAAAAAAGTAAATATTTAAAAATGTGTTTGACAATAAAAAAACAAATGTTTTATAATTTTTCTAGATTTTTTAAGGAGCATTTATGGAAGAAATTAAAAAAGAAAATAGACTAAAAAAATTATGGAATTATTTTACTGTTTATGAAAAATGCTGGTTTTTCGGCATACTAATTTTATCGATTGTTTTTGCATTCGTATTTCCTGAAGAAGACGTAAACGGTGTTAATGGAAAATTGATAATGTTTTTGTATTTAGCAGACATTATTCTAAATATCTCTTGCGAACTTTTAATATCAAAACAAAGTCGTTGGAACTTCATTGTATCATTCTTTATTGAGGTTACCGAAATAACAACACTTATTATTTTAGCATCTCGTTTTGCTACAATGACCGTAACACTATTTTTCTGGATACCTGTCGATATAGTAAGCTTTATTATGTGGTCAAGACATAAGGATAAAGAATGTGAAGAACTTACAGTAGTTCGCACATTAAAGCCTTGGCAATCTGCACTAGTAGTTTTGGCTATAGCAGTGTGGACAGTAGGAATTGGTTATGTTTTTGCAGCATTTGGTCCAGAAACTGATTTCTATGACAATGATACAATTATTAAAGTGGTAGCATATATTGATGCTTGTGCGAGTGCTGTTGGTATTGCAAATGGCTTATTTATATTGTTTAGATTTAGAGAGCAATGGTTGGCGTGGTATATATGTACTATTCTAGAAACAGCAATAAATATCATTTCTGGTCAATGGGTATTGCTTGTATTAAAAGCTGGATACCTTACAAACACAACATATGGATATATTAAATGGACAAAATATATTAAGAGTCATACAGTAGAAAAAGTGGAAACAGAGGAACAAGCTGAATTAAAGCAAAAGCTATAATCCTATTGGACTTGACATTTACATATAAAATGTAATAAAATAAGAAAAATAAAAGATTAAAAGGTGACATATGATAGACGTAAATAGCATTAAGAATGGAATGACATTGCAAATTGAGGGAGGTATCTTCCAAGTAGTAGAGTTTTTACATGTAAAACCAGGTAAGGGTTCGGCATTTATGAAGACCAAACTTAGAAATATGCGTACTGGCGCTACAATAGAGCGTACATTTAATACCAACGTAAAATTTGAGGAAGCACACATCGACAGAAGTATGGTCCAATTCCTATACGAGAGTGGCGGTACATATTATTTTATGAACAACCAAACTTTCGACCAAATAGAACTTTCTGCTGAGCAAATAGGTGACAATAAAGACTATTTGATTGAAAATATGGAAGTAGGAGTGGTACAATTCCAAGGCGAACTTCTTGGTATCAATCTACCAGAGAAAATTGAGTTTACAGTAGTTAAGACTGAGCCAGCTGTAAAGGGTGGCACAACTACAAATGCATCAAAAGACGCATTCACTGAGACTGGACTTCTTGTAAAGGTACCTTTGTTTATCGAGCAAGGCGAGAAAATAATCGTTACTACAGCCGATGGAAAGTACTATTCTAGAGCATAACATTTTGAGTAAATGACCTAGCATGGATTTGCTAGGTTTTTTCTTTTTTGATATAATTATGAAAATTGAGACAAAAGAAGTTTTCAGGGTTTGTGAAAATATTTTCTTGTTTTGGAGGAAAGATGAAAAAAGTAGCATTTATTACAGGTGGCAGTAGAGGAATAGGAAGAGCTACTGCGTATGAATTTGCAAAACGCGGATATGATGTAGCAGTAAATTATGTAAAAAACGATAAAAAGGCAAAAGAGATAGTAGATATTATAAAAAAAGAATTTGGCGTAAGCGCTAATATGTACAAAGCCGACGTTTCGGACGAGACGCAAGTAAAGGAGATGGTAGGCAAAATATACGCTGATTTTGGACGCATTGATGTGCTTGTCAATAATGCCGGCATAGCGATAGATTGTGAGTATGCTGATAAAAAAGTGGAAGATATTATGCGCACTCTTGGTGTCAATCTTTTAGGGCCTTATCTTGTGACAAAATATATTGCACCAAATATGGTAAAACAAAAATATGGTAAAATTATAAATGTGTCTTCAAATAATGCGGCAAAATGTTTTTATCCTACATCTGCTGATTACGACATGAGTAAGGCAGGACTCAATAATCTTACGCACAATATGGCAATAGAATACGCACCTTACGTCAATGTAAATGCCGTTGCGCCAGGTTGGGTTGATACTGAAATGAATGACGAAATTTTAAATGATCCTGATGTGAGAGAAATGGAGTTTTCGAGGATATTAAAACATCGTTTTGCGACACCTGAGGACATTGCAAAACTAATTGCATTTTTAGCGTCCGACGACGCCGAATATATCAATTCCGAAATAATCACCATAGACGGCGGTATGTAAAGGAGTAAATCATGAATAATTTATTTATTATAGTAGGAGCAAGTGGCGTGGGTAAGAGCCAACTGACTTCTTATATTCGCAGGGAGGGGGGAGCCTCTGATTTTCATTGCATACAAAAATACACCAATCGCCCAATGAGAAAAGAGGAAATATCTAGAGATTTCCAAAAAGAACTCGATCTTATATTTGTAGACAAATTAGACCCTAAAGTAAATGAAGATAATTCCTTCATTTATAAAAGAGGAGACTATTATTATTGGGTTGAATTTGACCATATTGCTGAAAAAATCAAAAAACATAAAAATTGTTTTATCCTAACAACAGGATTTAAAGATGCACGAGCTTTTAAAAGGAAATTTTTGTATGAGGCAAATTGTGTAATATGTTATGTCCATTCGGATCCCAATATCATTAGGGAAAGAATGCGAAAGGATAATTATACTGAAGAAGAAATAGATTTTCGAGTTAACCGTACTTTGCCTATATGGGACGAATATGTAAAACAAAATTATAATACAGTGCAGCATTGTATCTTGAATATAGGCTCACTTAATGACCTTTATAGACAAATTGACAATCTTGTTAGTTATTACAATTAAAATTAGGAAATAATTAAAGTAAAATATTTCTAAAAAAACTTGCAATTTGATATATTTTACTATATAATGAGTATGCTTTAAAAAATTAAGGCATACTTTTTATATGTAGAGTTGGCTGAGTGCTACAAATGTCCAGTGGACATTTGCCTGACGAACTGACTTGATGGGCATAGGACGAAACTTGTTTTCGACCGCTCATCGAAAAATTTTAATATTTATATGCAGAGTTGGCTGAGCGGTCGAAAGCGGCGGTCTTGAAAACCGTTGAAGTGAGAGCTTCCTGGGGTTCGAATCCCTAACTCTGCGCCAATATCACAACTCGATTTTTAGTCGAGTTGTTTTTTTGATCAAATTTGCAAAAAATGTTATGAAATTAAGTGAGAGTATAATATAATTATTGTATAAAATTTCTGGAGGGGTAGATGGAAAACAAAAAACCTAGACATTATATAATTTTAAAAATAGTAGGCTTTGTGTTTGTGGCGGTAGCCATTGCGGGTATAGTTCTTACTATTACTGGATTTGGAGATTTTGAAAACAATAATTTTATGATTGGCGGATTTATGACCTGCTTTGGATTGTTTGCGGGTATAACTTGCTTGATGTTTGGATTTAGTCCGGAGATGAGCCGTCTTGCTACAAAATCTGCTAAATATATCCAACAACAAAACAAAGACGACCTTACCGATATATCCAATACCAATGCAGAAATTGCGAGCGGGGCTGTTGTAAAAACAGCTAAGGCGGTTAAAGAAGGACTTAAAGAAGAAAATAAATTTTGCACTCACTGTGGTGAAAGTATCCCTAATGATGCAAAATTTTGCAGCAAATGTGGAGAAAAACAATAAAAATACAATGAAAAAGAGGCTACATTAAGTAGTCTCTTTTTTGGTATCATCTATGATTTTATCTTTATTATCTTCATCGATTATTGCTTCATGATTCTTCTCTTTTTTCTTTACGTAAAGCATAACAATACCGACTATTTCGATTATCCAAATAATACTTTCAGATGCTATTCCAAATGGGCTTTTGTATACAATATTGTACATTAGCATACAAGGGGATATAAGCATACCTGCCCAGCGATATAGTTTGATATTGTCTTGCCAAGTAGAATAACAATATATTAGCATTGCGACGCCGGGAAGTAGGCTGGTCCAATTTACGTATGTGAAATATGTGCTCACAACAAATGCTAATGAAACAACAATTAAAGATATTAGGTCCTTATTTTTACCTCTTTCTGTATTGAAATAAAACCATATACCTTGCACAATACATATTGCATAAGTGGCTACTGCCTCATATCCTCCAAGCAGCAAGAATTGTGTAAGTTGTAGTACTGATTTGATTATGATAAGTATAAGAATAAGTTTTCTATTTTTTGAAAAATAACTCCAGCATAGACAGCCGAGCGCAAAAATAGCACAAACTTGTGAAAATATAAAAGCCATCTATGCCTCCTATTGTTGTCTTTTAAAGTGTATTTTCTGACAAAAACAATTATTTGTCAAACAAAAAATAACAATTACTTGTTATTTTTGTTTGTTTAATTTTCGTTGATTTCGTAGCAAAGCTTACTACAATTTCCAAGACGTATCCAAATAAGACGATTGTCTTTAGGGATTCCTGTAAAGTAGGCGTTTAGCACATATGCCATGCTGCTGTGTCCTACAATCACGATATTTTCATTATTTGGTAAGTGCTCAGCAATGACTCTATCTAAAAATTTGAATATGCGGTCGCAAAATTCTTTACAGCCTTCCGGGTCTTTACTGCTATATGTGTATGTAAGATAATTTTCATTATAACGAATTATGTCTGGGTCTTCCGAGTTTGTATTTCGTAGTTGTTGGCGTTCGGTTATCTCGTCACATATTTCAATATCCTTTATATTCAAATGCCTGCCGATAATCTTTGCGGTGTCAATTGTACGTTGTTTTGGCGAACAATATATTTTACTAATATTCTCGTAGTGCAAATCACTGCAAATAAGTTTTGCTTGCAATCTACCAAGCCGTGTCAATTTGTCGTTTATATTGTCCCCATGTCTAATAAAACAAATTCTCATGTCATATCCTTATATTGTTTATAGATTTTTTCCTAGATGGTAGGCTTCAGTAAATTTAGAATCTGGGGTGCGTTCTTCACCATATGCAGTTACTATTCCTGCATCAGTCGCTCCAAAATATGCTACTGTATTTTTGTATTGTGATATTATGGAATCATATACGTCAGGTGAGTATGATGTCAAAAGCAGGGCATATTTTTTTGCTTTTGGAGGTCTTTCAATTGAGTAAAATCTTGATAGTGTAGATTGAAATTGTCCGGTAAATCCCCAGTAATATACAGGACTTGCAAAAACAATAATTTCTGCGTCCTCCAATTCCGAATATACCTTTTGCATATCGTCTTTTATTACACATTCGCCATTGCTTGTATTGTGGCAATATTCACAACCAATACAGCCTCGAATGTTCATTGTGCCTATTTGCAAAACTTTTACTTTGTGGCCACTCTCTTCGGCGCCTTTTTTAAAGTGTTTTACTAAAGTAGCAGTGTGTCCATTTGCTCTTGGGCTTCCATTTAGTACTAATATGTTCATAGATATTCTCCTACTGTATTAGATTATAGCATTTATAAAACAAAATTAAAAATGTATTGGACTGATTGTGACGACAAAAAAAACACATTGGTAATGCACCAATGTGTTTTTATTTGCTATTCGCTTTTTTCAGAGTTGGCTTTCAATAAGTCGCGGATTTCTTTTAGTAGGTCAGTGTCAGTCTCGACTTTAGGTTTGTTGGCTTCCTCAGTCGCTTTCTTTTCAGCAATTTCGGCTCTAAGTGCAATCAAAGCCTCTTTGTATGCTTTTCTATCTTTTTTGTCTACGCCTCTTTCTGCAAGAAGTTTTTTCTCGTCAGCAGTAGGTCTGCTTTTTTCTGCTTTTGATTGTGCATTTCGCAAAACTTCGCTACTTTTCATTGCTACTTTTAAGATGATGAATAGTGTCATTGCGATAATTAAGAAATTGATAATCGCTGTTATAAATGCACCCCAGTCGATATAGATACTCTTAGCATTGTCCAATACGCCGTCTGTATACACTCTTTTTAGGTATGTATATGCGCTGTCAAGTCCATTGTCTCCGCCAAGGGATAAGATAAGATTGATAAATGGCATAACAACTTTATTTGTAAATGCTGTCACTATCGCTGAAAATGCACTACCGACAACAACACCAATCGCCATATCAATTATATTGCCGCGGCTAATAAATTTTTTAAAATCTGCAAAAAACTTTTTCATGTTTTTCTCCTTTTGTATATATATTTTACTTTCTTAAAATTCATAAGTCAAGACTTCTGCATTGTTTGGAAGATAAGGACCTATTTCCTCGTCTTTTAGACCTTCAAAATAATACTTACAAACCTTTGTTATGCCTGCATGAGTGACTATAAGTATTTGGGCATGATGTTTTGTAATATCTTCCAAGAAATTTATAACTCTATCGAAAAATTCTTTACAACTCTCTGCTTCTTTATATTTCTTATCCAAACCTAAATTCCAAAATTCATTATAATTAAAAGAGGATTTTAATTGTTTTTCAAATTCACCATAATTTCTTTCTTTAAGTCGGTCGTCATAAATAACGTTGTTTAATTCAATACCAAGATTGTCCAGTGTTTGCTTGGCTCTGGTTAGCGGCGAACAATATATAGCGTCAAATTTTTTATGTTTAAGTTTTTCTCCTGCTAATTTTGCCTGAGTGATGCCGATATTATTTAATGGAATGTCGGTTTGTCCTTGCATGACTTTGTCTTTATTCCAATCTGTCTGCCCGTGTCTTACAATATAAAGCATAAACATCCTTTTGTGTTTTAAAATTGGTGACCCCACAGGGAATCGAACCCCGAACTAAGCCTTAGGAGCAATAGAAAATCATTAAAATAACCTTTCTATCGCACATTTTATCAATTATCATCAAAATTATAGTCAATTTCGTCCAAAATCTCAACCGAATTGACTATCTTTTCTAACTTTTAATCAAAACCACCTAAAATCGCGGTGACGATTTGGTGCACTTTTGAGCCAAATTACCATTTGGGTGCAGTTCTACTTTATAAGCCAGTTATGAATGTTGTTTAAATATTTGAAATCCTCTTCAGAAACGCTTCTATTATGGTCTACATTATTTCTTATTCTATTTAAATTAACCAACCATTCGGTTTTATCTTTTTTTGAACGTCCTTTAACGAAAGGATCGGAATAATCCTTATCAAAAATGTTTTGCCAATTATTTATCATAATGTCTCTATAGTCTATAAGGTGCAAACAATCCCACTCATCTATTTCAATATCTGGCTCTTCATATTCTTTTTCAGTCTTCAAATCTCTGATTTTTTGCATAACAGCTTTAGGTATGCCACTTATCATCCATTTTTTACCAAATTCAGAAACTAATTTTTCTTTTACTTTTTCATTCAAATATGATTCGATATCACTTATTAAAGAAAATGCTTGAGTATTAAATTGTTTTGTATTATTTTTTTGCCACTCCTCATATCCATCAAAGATAATATTTGGGAATTTACTTAAAATAAAACCTTGTAATGTTCTCCAATACTTAATTCGGCCTCCGCCACCATAAGAAGTTTTTAAATCTTTCTTCTGCTCATCATTCAGATCATTTACACCTTGAATTATTGCATCCAGATAAGGTTTAAAATCTTCAAAATGCTCATTAATTTTGTCTTGACTATACAGGTTAGTTGTTAATAAGATATTAGATATGTCAGAAATTATTCTTATAATTCCGTAAATTGAAATATTGTATACCCATTTGTTTTCATCTTCTGATTTATTCCAATTTTCAATGTCACTTTGTTTAATATATTTAAAAGAACTAACTAATAAAGTAAATATATTGTCAAAGTTTTTATCATTATTATTTAAGTCACAAATACCAGAACGCTCAATTTCTGTTCCTTTATATTTATTAAACAGACCAGATTTATCCAAAGCATCCCTAATTGTATCTAATGTAATACAACATTTATCTGTTTTATTATTTTCACCAATAATAACTCTATCAAATAGAGGAGAGTCTGTATTTTCTCCCAACTCTTGGGCAATTCTTGAGAAAAGTGCTGTGTTTCTTTCGGTTGGATTTTCAGAATCCCATAACAAATCTGCATTTAATGTTGTTCTAAGGTTTTTTGATACTGATTTTTGATTTTCATTAATTTCCATAAACAATTTGATTTGATCATTTTTTGCCAAATCTAAAAATGCAACAACAGGAATGGTGTTTGTTTCTTTATATTGAGTGTTTGCATAACCATAAAGACGATGTTGTCCATCAATAATATAAACAGACTTATATCTTTGAGGGAGTTTTAACAAACCTATTTTTGAGATCGAAGCTTCGTCTTGTAAACTAGATAACGAGAATGTTAACCCTTTTTTATTTGTATCAATACTTATAATAACAGAGTTTGGAAAGAATCCTCCATTATTAATAAAAGTTTCTATTTGTTTTAATCTTGATTTTTTAATAAGTCTTTGATATGTAGGCATATCATTTCTGTTTGCATCCGTCCTATGAAGTATGTATCCTATTTTTAATAGCTTTTCTGGTTCTATAGAAAAAGAATAATATGTCAGTCCTCCCATTTTGCCTTGTATAGCAGGTATTACTTCATCTAAGTTTGCAATCTTTTGTCCTGAAAACAGATTCCCTAATAGTTGATATTTTGAAGCGTTGCCAAGATGCTTGTTTAAATTAACATAGTATTCTAATCTATCATCATCGATATAGAAATATTTCTGTCCCTCAATAAGCGCAACGTCACTTTTTGAAATGGCATAGTTTTTTGTGCAAAGGATAACCTTAAATTTTTTATCGCCAGTAAATATTTTTTTAAGTTCTTTTAATAATTCACCATAATTTGTTTTAATATTTCCTAAAACGTTTTCAAAAGAACTTAATTCTTTTTTTGCATCAGAATATAAGTAATAGCAAATTAAAACACATTCATTATTTTCAGCAATAAAACCAAAATCTGATATATCTTTTGTTTCATCGTTAAAAGAGTGTGGTAAATTTGGAATAACATTGAAACCCATTTCACAAAACAATTGAATAAACGAATAATAACCGATTTCTATTTCTGGTTTTAGTTTTTTCACGATTGCTTTTGATTTTTGTTTCGAAGACACAATAAATCCTTGTGATTCGAAATTAGAAATCTCTTCTTTTAGAATTGTTTTGCGAACAAACTTTTGTTTTACAATTGTCAATAATTTCTTCTGATCTGTATTTAAGTCTAGGGCTTGTTTAATTATCACTAGAATTTCTCCTTTTAATATTTGTAAATAAATATTCTTCTATTTGTCCTCGCTTTGCATTTCTTCCACCTATAGTGCTAGAGCGATTAAGAACATATTTGTAATCACCTTTCTCAAAAATTTCATCAATTTTTTTGTGGGCAGCATTTGTTAATATATAATAAGCTTTTTTTTCTTTTATCTTATCTATAAAATCACTCAATCTTATTTGATCTTCTAATGAAAATAAGTTTTTATTATATTCTATAAACCCATTATTATTGTGAGAAACAGTATAAGGTGGGTCTAAAAATATTAGGTCTCCTTCTTGGATTTGATCTATAAAGCATGTAAAGTCACCTGAAGATAAAACTGAATTTTGCAACTTTTCAGAACATTTATGAAGAGATTGTTTATCGATTGTGTAGTTCTTTTTATATCCAAAAGGAACATTATACTCGCCTTTACTATTAACCCGATAAATGCCATTATATGAGGTGTGATTTAAATAAATAAATTGAGCTGCTTGCTTACTT
>JAZONM010000012.1:0-34319 GCA_045654505.1 Clostridia bacterium
TAAAGATTTCATTGTTAAAGATAAAAATATTTACTATAATATTTTGAGAGTACAAAAAAGCAACAAAAAACAAAAAATGTCTGATTATCACATAATGTTTGGGAAAGAAAATTTTGTGGAAAACGAATACTTTTCATTGTACTTGGACTATCTGAAGTCAAAACTTGAAAAAATATTGTTGGTTCTTCCTAAATTTAAAAAGGGAAAAATAAAAAAACAACTAAAATGGGTGCAAAAAGCCCAAAAGGAATTGAGAAATAATGGATAAAATTTTACAATATCAAAAACTTGATATCGAACTTCACAAACTTATTCGTGCTACAGAAAATTGTGAAGAAAAAGCAGTTATGAACAAAATGATAGCATACGTAAAAGATGCACAAAACAAATCAATGGCTATAGAAAGTGGCGCGAAAAAAGTAGTAGATGATTATAAGGATTTGCGTGCAAAATATGACGAAAACTATAAGAAAGTCCAAGCATTGACTTCAAATAGTGATTACAAAAATATCGACTATAAGAGCGTATATAATCAAATCAATACTTTAAGCAGCGAACTTTTCATGATAGAACGCAATTTAAATATTGTAATCAATAAGGCAAAAGAACTTTTGAAATCATTTGAAATCACAAAAAACAATGTATTAAAAGCGCGTAGTAAACATAAAGAAAGCAAAGACAAATACGAATCACTTCTTGCTTCTTACCAACCAAAAATTGAAGAAGCTAGAAAAGAAATGAAAAAACTTGAAAAAGAAGTCGAGCCAGCGCTTTTGGAAAAATATCGCGCTATCAAAAACGATAAGGTTTTCCCAGTATTTGTATCTCTAGATGGAAAACTTTGTGGTGGTTGTCGCATGGAAATTGCAAGTGGAAAACTTAATAAACTAAGCACAGATAGATTTATCACTTGCGAGCATTGTGGTAGAGTTATCTATAAGAAATAATAAAACACCAATATGGTGTTTTTTTCGTCTTTATTTCTACCTTGATTCATATACTAATATATGAAAAAAGTTTTGACGTTATCCTTTTTAATTTTAGGCGCTTTTATAGGTGCTAGTTTTTCGAGCGGTCGGGAAATATATGTATATTTTGCTAGTTTTGGTTGGTGTTGTATTCCCATTGCGCTTATTGTGGGTGTTGTACTATATTTTGTAATGTGCTTTTTTTTAAATTTTCCATTACCTCAAAATAAGAGCAAGGCATTTAAAATTTTTGAAACTATACTTCTTGTTGCTGTATTTGTTTTGTCGTCCACAATGTTTGCTGGTTGTGCCGAATTGTCATTTGATTTCGGTGGAATTATTTTACTAATAATTACATTTTCAATATCCATTCTACAGTGTTTTGTAGATATAAATGGATTGAAGATAATCAATTATATATTATTGCCACTGATTTTTGTTTCGCTAATTATATGCGTTTTAATTACAGGGTTTGGTCTCAATAATTCGTCAAGTTTTTTGGCGAGCATTTTTGGTGGTGTAAAATACATTGGTACCAATTCAATTTTGCTTTCTATATTTTTGATGCAAATAGGAGATGAGTATAGTAAAAAAGAGAAGAGAATCGCTAGTATTGTTGTGGCGGCAATCCTTACCGTATTTGTTGTATTTATATCCCTTGTCCTTATGGGACAGCCTGACGCAATAAAAATGTCATCGATGCCATTAGTAACACTTGCATTTAGTAAAAATCTTTTTTTCGGCAAAGTATTATGCATGGTGGTGTGGTTTGGCTTAATTACGACACTTTTAAGTGGTCAGTATGTGCTATGCAATTATGTAAAAAACAATACATTATACAAGATTGTATTAGTCTTTATATCTTGTGGATTCAGTCTGCTTGGTTGGGGAATACTTACTACAAAGATTTACTCAATAGTGGGTATTGTAAGCATCTTTGCAGTAGCATTTTTAATAATTTCCAATATTAAAAGAGGTAATAAAACCCATATATTTTGGTACAAAAATACAAAATGAGAAAGCAATCTGCTTTCTCATTTTCGTCCTCGTTTTTTATAAACGAATTTCTCTATACTAGCAACGGCGAAATACATAAGTGCTGCAAGTATACATAGTATGAAGGTGCTAGTCATTACAAGATCAAGGTCAAATACCTGACTGCCGTAGACAATTAGATAACCAAGACCTGCACGACTAACCAAATATTCACCCATGATAGTGCCTATCCAAGTTAGACCTACATTTATTTTAAGTACACTAATAAATTCAGGTAAGGCATGAGGCAAAATAAGTTTTGATAAAATCTGTATTTTATTTGCCCCCATACTTTTAAGCAACTGGATTTTATAATTATCTACTGCCATAAATGCATTGAGCATGGAAAGTATGGTAATAACAATCATGATAAGTATATCCATTGCAACAATTGCTTTTGTGCCTACACCTATCCAAATAATAAGCACAGGGCCTAGTGCGATTTTTGGTAGAGAATTAAGCACAACAATATATGGCTCGAGTACACGACGAATACTTTCGTTCCACCACAAAACTATTGCGATAAGACTTCCTAGTATTGTTGAGATAACAAAACCAATTAAGGCTTCGAGTAGAGTGGTGCCAGCGTGTAAGAAAAGGCTTCCGTCTCTATACAATTCGATAGTAGTGTCAAGAATACGACTGGGGCTAGATAGTATGAATGTGTCAATAACCCCAGTACAAGCAAGTATTTCCCATAGTCCTATGAAAAGAACCAATATCCCAATTTGTATTGAAAGTATAATTATATTTTTTCGTTTTTTGCGTCTAAGATAAGACTTGTATTCGGGGGAAAAATTGTTAGCTTTTTTCATTTTGCAATTCCCTCCATATTTTATCGAAATACACTGAGAATTCCGGGAGTTCTCTTTTTTGAAAGGGAGTAAAGTCTCCCAAATCAAGTGTGTGTATATTCTTGACTTTGGCAGGACGAGATGTCAGCACGACTATTCGGTCGCTTAATGAAATTGCTTCTGAAATATCGTGAGTTACAAGAATGGAGGTAATGCCTTCACTCTTTAGTATATGGCTAATGTCGTCGCATACATTGAGACGTGTCTGATAATCAAGCGCACTAAAAGCCTCATCAAGAAGCAAAATCTTTGGCTTTAGTGCTAGAGTTCGTATTAGAGCTACTCTTTGTCGCATGCCACCAGACAATTGATTGGGGTATTTATTTCTAAACTCCCATAGGCCATATTTTTTAAGTAGGGTATTGACATACTCCATATTTTCTTGTGTTTTCTTTTTCTGAATTTCTAGTCCCAAATAGACATTGTTTAGTACATTTCTCCATTCGAAGAGATGGTCTTTTTGAAACATATATCCTGTCTTTGATAGAGTGTCCTCAATGTCAAAAAACTTGATGTCTCCACTTGTAGGTTTTAGCAGGCCAGATATTATGGAGAGAATTGTCGTTTTTCCACAACCGCTCGGACCTACGATACTTACAAATTCTCCTTTTTTAATAGAAAAACTTATATCACTTAAAGCGAGTGTTTCGCCATTGTTGCTAAAATAGGTTAGGGTTATTTTGTCGAGACTAAGTATATTATCCATTGCACAACTCCTAAACCAAGGTATGAATTTCATACCTTACTTCATTATATTGATAGGCTGGGTGATTTGTTACAAAAACAACACACAATTTTGTGTGTTGTTGTGTAAAATTTATAGTTCGTTTATCACTTTTTGGATATAACTATTGTCTACTACATCAGAGTATTTTGCCGTTACGTCGTCTTCACTGCAAGTATTGATAATAGTAACAAGATTGTTGTATGCTGTTTCGGTCATAATCATGTCACTTACCCAAGCATCAATGGCAATATATGCGGAAATACCAGTTTTGATGCTCTCTCTATTGCTTCCGCTAAAAGATGGCATAAGAGCATCTACCACATTGTCGATATTGTTGACATTATTGATTAAAAAATTATATCCCTTTATCAATGCTCGCAAAAATTTTTCTATTTTCTCTGGATTGTCTTTAAGATAACTCTCGTTTGCAGTAAAGGCGGTATATGGCACTTCACCTGCCAATTGTCCTATACTTGCCAGTACATAGCCTTGCTCATTTGCCTCCAAATCACTTGCTGTGGGCTCGAAAGCGGTTACGTAGTCACCAGTTCCGCCTATAAATGCTGCCGTCATATTATTGAATGCAACGTCGTAGCGAATAGTAATGTTTTCTCCATCTATTAGTCCATATTGCATAAGCATGTATTCTAGTGTCATGGCAGGTACACCACCTTGACGTCCGCCAATTATTTCTGCGCCTTCAAGTGAAGTCACATCAAATGTGCCACTCACATCATTTCTACCAATTAGGAACGAACCATCACGTTTTGTAAGTTGGGCAAAAACTTTAGGTTGGTCTTTCTTTCCTTGACCAGCTACATAAATAGTAGCTTCAGGGCCCATAAGACCAATATCAGCAGTCTTGCTCACAAGCGCTGACATAACTTTATCCGCACCACCACCATTAGTAAGTTCGATTTCTATACCTTCTTCCTCAAAATATCCTTTATTGATTGCAATATAAAGAGGAGCGTAGAAAATAGAGTGGGTTACCTCATTCACTCTAATCACATTATCCTTTTTCTTACAACCAGTAAAAAGACATGTAAATCCAACAAGGATTGCCACAAGTAAAATTGATATTTTTTTCATAAAACCTCCTTTGATACTTAAATATTGTATTCAAATGGACTTGAATAGGTTAATTGAGAGCCTTTAAGAGAAAATAAT
This sequence comes from Clostridia bacterium, assembly GCA_045654505.1. Lineage (GTDB taxonomy): Bacteria > Bacillota > Clostridia > Christensenellales > UBA1242 > UBA11490. The sequence continues at coordinate 4,755 of JAZONM010000012.1, forward strand.
CCTTGATTTTTGGTGCTTTATAATATATAATTTATTGTAAATAAAATTAAAGGAATGAGGAATATGATGACACTATTAGGATCTCTTGATTGGGGAAATTTTAAAAAATGGTTTTCAATGCCTGCCGTATGGTTTGCTCTAATACTATTTATTGTCGGTGCGACAATGGTTATTTTGGCGCGCAGAATCACAAGAGTAATAAAGAAGACAAATTCTATTGCAGACAATGACAAGACTTTGATTACGCTAAAAAGCATTGGTATTGTTATGATGTTTGTAGGACTAATGGTAGTTGTATTTATATAAAAATAGGAAAGAGAGAAAAATGGACAAGAAATATCAACCTCAACTTTTCGAGGAAAAAATATATCAAAATTGGCTTGATAAAGGTTATTTTAAGGCAAGAGTAAATAAGGACAAAACACCTTTTACAATCATTATGCCTCCACCAAATATCACATCAAAACTTCATATGGGACATGCCTTCCAACAAACCATACAAGACATAATAATCCGTCGCAAAAGAATGCAAGGTTATGAGGCACTTTGGGTGCCAGGTACTGACCATGCAGCTTTGTCGACAGAGTATATGCTTTGCAAACAACTTGAAAAAGAAGGCACATCAAAAGAAAAACTTGGCAGAGAAAAGTTTAAAGAAAGAATAGACCAATGGTATAAAGAATATAAAGGCACAATTATTGACCAATTCAAACGTATGGGTTATTCGTGCGACTGGGATAGATTGGCTTTTACTATGGACGAGCAAAATTGTCGCGCTGTACGTAAAGTCTTCGTGCATCTGTATAAGAAAGGCTATATTTACAAGGGAAAACGTATTGTAAACTGGTGTCCAAAATGTAGGAGTTCGATATCTGATGCGGAGGTAGAATTTAAAGACCTTCCTTCACATCTATGGCATATTCGTTATCAAGTGGAAAATAGCAATGAATATATCGAAGTTGCGACTACACGTCCTGAGACTATTCTTGGTGATACAGCTGTTGCGGTAAATCCAAAGGATAAAAGATACAAAAAACTTGTTGGCAAAAATGTTGTTTTGCCATTGGTAGGAAAACTTATTCCGATTGTTGCGGACGATTATGTAGAGATGGATTTTGGTACTGGTGTTGTGAAAATAACTCCAGCTCATGACCCAAATGACTTTGAGGTAGGACTAAGACATAATCTTGAAATAGTAAAGGTAATAGGTGATGATGGGGTACTTAATGAGGGTGCCGGCAAATACCAAGGGCTTACTCGTGAAGAAGCAAGAGAGAAGATTGTCGCAGATCTAAAGGAAAGTGGTAATCTTGTAAAAATTGAAGATTATTCACATAACGTAGGTCACTGTGAAAGATGTAAGACTGTGATCGAACCTTTGATTTCAAGTCAATGGTTTGTAAAAATGGAAGAGCTTGCAAAACCTGCAATTGAAGTTGTGGAAAGTGACCAAGTTAAATTTATGGATGAGCAATACAAAAAATCCTATCTTAATTGGATGAAAAATATTAAAGATTGGTGTATATCTCGTCAAATATGGTCGGGCCATGACATTCCTATTTTCACATGTGCCGATTGTGGAGAAGTGGTAGTAGAGGAGACTGATTCTACTGAGTGCCCAAAATGTCATAGCCATAAAATGTTTCAAGAACTTGACAAACTAGACACATGGTTTAGTAGTGCATTGTGGCCTATAAGCACACTTGGGTATCCGGACAAAACTCCAGAACTTGAGTATTTCTATCCTACAAATGTTATGGTAACCGCACGTGAAATAATCAATTTGTGGGTAGCACGTATGATATTCTCTGGATTGGAATATGTGGGGGAGATACCTTTTAGAGATATTGTTATCAATGGCATTGTAAAAGATGCAAATGGCAGAAAAATGTCTAAGACTTTAGGCAATGGAACTGACCCAATTGAGATGATAGAAAAATATGGCGTAGATGCTTTGAGATTTAGTGTTTTTGATGGTGTCGCAATCCAATCAGACTCACGTTTTTCAGAGAAAAAAGTAGAACTTACACGCAACTTCATAAATAAGATTTGGAATGCAAGTCTATATGTATTGATGCAACTTGAAGGTAATACAGTCAAGAAAATTGACGAAGTAAAACTGTCTGATTGTGACAAGTGGATTTTGCACCAACTTAATAATTGTGTCGAGAGCATAAATCGCAAATTTGACAAATATGATATCGGTCTTGCTGCAAGCGAACTTAATGACTTCTTCTGGACAAAATTCTGTGATTGGTATATCGAAATGTCGAAATGCACAATGACTGACGAATTGAAAGAGGGTACACTTGCTACACTAAACTATGTGTTGACCGCACTGCTAAAAATGTTGCACCCATTCATACCGTTTGTAACAGAAGAAATATATCAGAATCTTCCTATGCATGATGAAAGCATAATGATTTCGAGTTTTCCTGAGTATAGTGAAAATTTTGTATTTACTGAGGAAAATGATAGAGTCGAGGCAATCATTGATGTAATAAAAAATGTACGTAATTTGCGTGCAAATCTGAATGTTGCCGATAATGTAAAGACTCCACTATTTGTGCTTAAAAATCAAGCCGACAATTTGGGTGAGACTCTGCTTAGTGTTGTTCAAAAACTTGCTATGGGAAAATCACTAGAAACATTGGACGAAGTGGGCGAAAACATGCAATCAGTAATAAGTACTATTCTTAGTGTCTTTATTGCAAATGACGATATTGAAAGCAAAGAGAAAGAACTTACTCGTCTTACAGCCGAACTTGAAAAAGTCGAAGCAGAATTGATACGCGCAAATGGAAAGCTAAACAATCCAGGTTTTGTGGCAAAAGCTCCTCAAAAACTTGTTGACGAAGAAAAAGCTAAGATAGAAAAATATTCTCAATTGAAGGAAGAATTGACTGCAAAACTAGCTACTTTAAAATAATGTATTGAAATAAAAAGAAATGGTGTGTGCCATTTCTTTTTTGCTTTTATTCATCTATTATATTGTCGTATAGGTATTCAAAAATATTTGATGCATTCTCACGCCATTTTTTACATGCGGAAATTGCTGAGTGGCGAGTAGGGGCTTTAAGTTTTATTTCAAGTAAGGATTGAGGAACAAGTGGCTCTTTGATTTTTAGCACAACCGAATGACTTCCGTCCTCATTTTTGTAATACTCAGCTACATACTCTTGACTGCGTTTGAATGACATGCGGTTTTCTTTTGAAAAATTACTTGCATCTTCGCGCCAACTTTGTGGTATGCGTAGATAGAAGTGACTAAGACAATTGCGACCTTCATAAGTAATGCCGTATCTAGTGTCGTCTTCATTTTCACCTTCACCAGCCTTGTAAATAAAACCTGCTTCAAGCAATTGAAACAATATCTCTTTGCAGTCCATGTATTTTAGCCATGCGTTGCGATTGGTACAGATATCAATAATGGAATTTTCGGTAAGAGGTATTTCCATTTTGTCTAGCAAAAACAATAATTTTAATTTGTTGACCGTAGAGTCCAGCGTAAACTCCATTATCTTTTCTCCTTTGTATCTCTTTTAAGAGTATACCATACTTTGTTTTTTAAAACAATGAGAATTTGATTGTGCACTGCAAAATTTTGTATTTGTATAACAATTTGATTTGCTAAAAAATACAAAAATAAATATACTATATATAGGAGTTTTGAAATGAAAGAATTTACAACAAATGAAAAACAACAACTTAAAGATTTCTTCACTGCTTGCAATGAAATGATTGATGGCAGATTTATTTTGTCTGACATAAAGATTAGCAAAATCCTTAATGCAATTGCAAACAGCACAATCCTATATGAGCTTGTTGCAAAATGTATGGTAGGCTTCAATTTCAAACTTGAGTTTTCTAATGCAAAAGTAGGGAATAAGGTAAACGGCGGTTATTTTGTGCTTCCATCTGAGGAAAAACGTATAATTGCACTTGTTTTTTGTTTCTTATTAGAGGTTGACAAAAATAGACTAAACCTTCAAAACTTTATCAATGAAAATTTCTTCTCGCCTGAGGGATATAATATAAGTTATAGCAATTTTGCAATCAATGTATTGGTGCCTTTCAAAAATTCGGTACTTAATCTACTACAAGTCAATGAAGATGGCGAACCACAAAAGATATTTACTGAAGAAACCAATACTAATCAAATTGTTATGGACGGATTTGAAAATGATGCTGAAGAAGACCAACCAAATCAAAAAATCCTATACGCAAATCTTATGCGAGCTCTAAACCAACTTTACTCAGCAGTAGTTAAAGAGCCAAAACTTAAGGAAAATACAAGAGAAGAGGTTGTGATTGTAATTAAGGCAATATATGAGGCGATTAAAATCGAAAACATAAAAATCATAAATGGTCTTGTTATTCCTCTTGAGTACTTAATTGGAAATGTAAAGCCTCTTAGAGCGTTCTATACAGATTTTAAAGATAGTTTGATTTCCTTCTACTATTAAGATTGTCTAATTGAAAAGATGTATTTGAATAAATAAAAAATCCACTATATTATGGTGGATTTTTTGTTTTGCACAGTACTATACAAACAAGCAAAATAATAGTGATAAAGCAAAGGTGATAAGTGTCTGGGTAAATTTCGAAAGAAAATAAAACTTACTTGAAAAACCAATTCTTTTTAAAAAAGTCAGAGCTTGTAGATTGATGGATATCCCACCAAAACTAATTATTGTCGAAAGATATACAAGCGCTGATTTAAAGGACAGCTTACAAAAACTTGCATCAAGACAGCCTCGTGTAATTTCGACTATGCCATTCAAAATACTTCCGCTTGTGGTGTAGGATAAAGGAGTGGTTTTGCTGATTATTAGATTTAGTGGGTGGAGGATATTGTATTCATTGAGCATGGCAATCACAACAAAGAAAAAACACACATATCCGCCTACGACAAGTATGCTTTTTATACTGCTTAGCATAGAATTTTCGAGGATATTTCCTGAATTGACACTTGCAGTTTTGGGCAAGATAAAGAGGTCTTTTTTTCTGTAATTTCTGTAAATCAATCCATTGAGCAATGCGCCTATTGAATGACACAGCATTACAAGTAGCCCGAGTCTCTGGTTGAAAAACATCCCCACCCCTACAGTGCCAATCACAAATAGGGGACCGCTCGTGCTGGTAAAGGTTGTTGTGCGATAGGCTTGTCCTCGGGTGATTTCGCCTCGCTCGTACAAATCAACAACAAGTTTTGCACCCACTGGATAACCTGAAAGCACACTCATTGCATATACATAACCAGAGTTTCCGTCGGTATTGTAAAGTAATTTTGTAATTGGTGTCATTACTTTGCCTATTATTTTCACACCGCCCAATTCAGTGAAAAGCCGCGTCAAAAAAAAGAATGGTAAGAGTGCAGGAAGTAGTTTTTGTGCCCATACCAAAATACCATCAAAACAGGCATTGATGGATAGAGTTGGATTGACGCAAACACAACCTATCATGAGAGTGGTAATAAATAAAAAATAGTTGTTGATTTGAAAGATTTTTTTAATTTTTATCATGGCTTCCTTTTGAAAAGTAAATACAATTATGTTAATATTATATTGGAAAAGAGGTGTAAATATGAAAAAACGACCTATTATTGCTCTTGCACTGGGTGGTGGTGGCGCACTTGGTTTTGCCCATATTGGCGTGATCGACATACTTCAAAAAAACAATATTCCGATAGATATTGTAGTAGGTACAAGTATGGGTGCGGTCGTAGGTGCCATATATTGTAATGGCGCATCAATCGAAGATATGGAAAAAATGGCTACCAATATAAAGACTCGTCAATTGCTTGATGTTTCACTTGGTTTTCAAGGACTAATTAGCGGAAATAAGGCAATGAATATGTTGAAAAAAATCTTACCTAAAGATAAAAATATCGAAGATCTACCAGTGAAATTTGCTTGTAATGCAGTCGATATAGTAAGAGGCGAAGAGGTGGTTTTTGAAAAAGGCAATATCCTAAAATCTCTTCGTGCGAGTATGAGTGTTCCGGGTATTTTTGTGCCTGTGAGATATGAGGGTATGACGCTTGTCGATGGTGGAGTCCTAAACAATCTACCTCATGACATTGCTCGCAGAATGGGTGCGGACATTGTAATCGCTGTCGACGTTGTATCCTCCAGCGAGTTTTCAGGAAATCCTCGCACTGCTGTGGGGATTATTGCTCGTTCGTGGCTGATTGCCCAACAAGAAAGTCAAAACAATAGGAGAAAATTTTATAATGTGAAAATCACTCCTAATATGCCAAAACATAGACAACACGTATTTGATGACGACGAAGCAAAAGAAATAATAAATGAGGGTCGAATCGCTGCTCAAAAATCTATAAGTAAAATATCCGAATTGATTGAAAATTTTAAATTTAGAAAGTAAATACTACTCGAAATAAAAAACCGCTTAGAAATAGGCGGTTTTTTTGATGGAATAATGATATTGTTTGATTCATTTGACTCGTTTGTGATAATTAGGGTATACTAAAATCAATTATATAGTAAGTCAATTGAGGTGATACAAATGAAATCAAAAATAGTAATGATATCAGTACTCTTTGTAATGCTAGCAGGTTTTGTAGCAGCATTCTTCATTTTCCCATTAGGAAAAGGTGAAACGGATACAGAGAAATATAAAGTTACGTACAAGACTGCTGATGACTCTTTAATTGGTACATTGGAAATTAAAGAAGGGGATAATGCCAACAATAATTTTACAACAACTACAGATGGGGAGGGTACATATACTCTAAAATATTGGACGCTTAAAAATGGTGAAGCAGCAACTGACACTTTAAAAAGCATATCTTCAGATGTTGTGGTTTATGCAATACGAGATTATGCTACCAATAATGGAATTCAATATGAATATGTAGATGGTCATTATAAAGTATTCTCGAGTAGTTCTACTCTTACTAATGCCAACATAAAGTCGGCTATTGATGGTTTTGCTGTAACTCATATACAAAGTTTTGATTGTGCAGAACTTCAAAATATAACAATCCCTGCGACAATCACAAATATTGAAAGTACAGTGTTTGATAATTGTGAGAAATTGGAAAACATAAACACAAGTTGTGATTTGGCTTTATTGCCGGAATCAAGTCTTGATAAATTATCAGAAGTAGTACTTCCTCAAGGTATAACAAAGATTGAAAAGGATACTTTTTATAAACATCCTAATCTTAAAAGTATAGTAATACCAGAAGGAGTAACTAGTATTGAGTACTATGCCTTTAATGATTGTATAAATCTTACGAGCATAGTTTTTCCAAGTAGTGTAACTAGTATTGGTTATTGTGTTATAGGAGGCTGTGATTCATTAACAAAAATAACAGTTGACGAAAACAATCCAATATATGATAGTAGAAACAATTGTAACGCAATAATTAAAACGTCAGAAAACACTTTAATAGCTGGATGCAAAAACACCATTATTCCAAATACTGTTACGGTTATAGGAAGTAATGCTTTTTATATGTGTAGTGGACTTTCAGACATAGAGATACCAAGTAGTGTTGTAGAGATTGAATTTATGGCATTTAATGGCTGCACGGGACTTAACAGTATAGTAATACCAGAAGGAGTGACCACTATTGGTCATGGGGCATTTTATGGCTGTACAAGTCTAGAAAGTTTAACATTGCCAGAAAGCTTAACTAAAATAGAATATGGTTTTATTGATTATTGTCCAATAACCGAAATAACCATTCCAGCTAATGTAGTAGAAGCAGATGGGATATTTACTAGATATTGTACAAATCTTAAAAATGTATATATTGAAGATAAAAAATTCTTCAATGAAGACAATAATAATATTGCGTTGTATTCTGAGCTATCTGTCAACATGTATCTTAGAGTGGAAATTGTAGAAGAAATGGGTGGACAAAATGGCGACGATTACTATATTTCTTCCAGTTTGAACAGTTACTTTTACGATGTTACACTTGAGACTGTAAATGAAAAACAATATTACAAGTACTCTCCAATGAATTAAAAAAGACAGCGGAAGCTGTCTTTTTCGTTTTTTCAAATGTGTTTATCTACAATTTAATTGTTTTTGTAAGAAGGTCAGGAGAGTATTTTGGTGTGTGTTTTGATTTCTTTAGAAGTAGATTGTAGACTGCGTTTGCTCGGTCTTCAATTGACGCTAGGTCTTTATAAAATTCAGTAGGTTTTTGAACGACATTGCTATTACGGATAATAAGATTGGTGTCGGCATCTACGTCACGAAGCAAATCCTCTCTGTCACTTCTAAAGCCAAGTACCTTAATGTATGGTAGTTTGTCTATTTTGTAGATTTTCTCAATAGTGGATTTTTCTATACTAAGTAGTTGGCGAAGAACAATACGTTTTAGACGAGTGTATGTATATCTTTTGGACTTTACATCAAGCAACAATTCATTTAGGTCTTTTATATCTTGTGCGCTCTCGATAAAACGATTTTCCAGACCTTCATTCACGTCGTATAGATTTTTAAGTTCTTCAGCATTGGCTGTCTTAAGCTTGTACATGCAAAGGTCACTGAAAAGGTCATTATCTGGCATGCCGTATTCTTTAATTTCCTTATGTAATCTTTTGTAAGCAAATTTTGGCATGTATCTTCTTATTGAGTGGGTCTTTGGATTATCTGCAAGACGTACTCTGATTGCTGTAGCAGAAGTATCTTTTCCGTTTACTTCGTCGCTGTGGTAGTCGCTCTCTCCACGATTGATAAATACTGGCTCAATTGTGCTATTTGTCTTGTAAAGGGCTTTTAGATATTCAATAGCAAGGATATTGTTTGGCTTTTGTAGGATGTCTAGAGTCTCAGTTATTTCACTAAACTCGACCTTATTTTCCTTAATCAATTGTTCGATTGCTTTTTGACGGCTAACAACTAGCGAATTGCCTTGCTCAAGATAGTGGGAAAGGGCTTCTTTAAATTCTTTTGGCTCGTCTGCAAAATATTTTGCAATTTCCTTTAATAGATCATAACTTTTTGTCTCACAACCAAATGCAAGATGAGTTACGTTTTTGAAAGAATTGGCTATTTTCACACCCGCAAGAGCGAAGATTTCTGCAGAAGAACATGCATATGCGGTAGGCATTTGCACAACAATATCTGCACCACTCTCCAATGCCATTGATGCTCTGACATATTTGTTGCAGACAGTAGGTTCGCCCCTTTGGGTAAAATTGCCGCTCATGATACAAAGAACGCCGTCTGCTCCGCTCAATTCTTTAGATTGTTGTAAGTGATACAAGTGTCCGTAATGGAAAGGATTGTATTCACAAATGATTGCACATAAATTCATATTTCACCTAATACGTTTTACAAAACTTCAAAAATCTTGTAATATATTCAATATACAGATATTATATACGACTTTATGCGTACTTGCAAATAAAATTTGATAAAAGGGGCAATTTATGGCAGATTTTAAGTTTTCTGTGCTGGAAAAAAAGTGGCTAATGGAGGCAAAAACATATAAAAGGACGATCGTTTTGCCGGAAGCTAGCATGAGCGAGGATATTGTAAAGGCAGGACTTTATCTTGCTAAAAACAATATTTGCAATGTTGTGCTTTTAGTCAAAAATGACAACGATTTAAAGAATTTTGGATTGGAGAAATATGAAAATATACGCGTGGTAAATTATACTAATCACGAATTGCTTCCTATGCTTACACAAGCATTGCAAATCAAACGCGCGGACAAGGGCCTAACTATTGATGGTGCAAAACAACTTCTTCAAGACCCAATTTACTTTGCTACGATGATGGTGGAATTGGGACTAGTAGATGGCAGTGTGTCGGGAATTTGTGTACCTTCAAAAGACACCTTCAAACCTGCCTTCCAAATAGTAAAGTGTCGACCAGGTAAAAAAGCATATGGGGTGTTTTTGATGATACCTCAAAACAAGGGTCAAGTATATATGCTAGGTGACTGTGCAATTGTAGAAAATCCTACTTCTGAGGAACTTGCAGATCTTGCCGAGAGTTGTGCGGAAAATTATCGTAAATTTGTGGGTGGTGAGCCAAAAGTCGCATTGCTTTCATACTCGACAAAAGGTAGTGGTGATGGTGACTTGGTGGAAAAGGTGCGCAAAAGTATTGACATTATGAAAGAGAAAACCCTTGACTTTAAGTATGATGGCGAGTTACAATTAGATAGTGCAGTAGTGAGCGAGGTTGCAAATAAAAAATGTCCAAATTCACCAGTGGGTGGTAAGGCAAATATTCTGGTTTTCCCTGATTTGAATGCAGGTAATATCGGGTATAAGATTATGCAACGTTTTGGCGGTTACACAGCGGTAGGTCCGATTGTTGTGGGTCTAAACAAACCTATCAATGACCTAAGTCGTGGTGCTAGCGTCAAAGAGATAATAACAACTGTCGCAATTACAATATTGCAAAGCAAATAGTTTTTTAAGGAGAAAATATGAAAATTTTAGTTATCAACGCAGGTAGTAGTACATTGAAGTTTCAATTGCTTGAGACTTCTACAAAAGAGGTTTTGGCAAAAGGTAATGTAGAACGTATCAATGACCCAAAATCTTTCCTAAGATATAAAGCACATGGTGAGGAGATTGTTGTAAACGAGCATATTCCTGACCATAATAAAGCAATGGCAATGGTTATTGCAAAACTTACAGACGAAAAAGTAGGTGTGGTAAAAGATATCACTGAAGTAAAAGCATTTGGTCATAGAGTAGTAAATGTAGGTGACAAATACTTTGATCCTATCCTAGTGGACAAAGAAATCTTGGAAGATTTCAAAACACGTGTAGATTTTTCACCTCTTCATGTTCCTGGTGCTATTGCAGGTATTGAAGGTTGTATGGCGGCTAGCCCAAGTACTCCAAATGTGGCTGTATTTGATATTGGCTTCCATAAAAATATCCCAGAGCATGCATACAGATATGCTATACCTAAAAGATATTATGACGAATATAAAATCCGCAGATACGGAGCACACGGTACAAGCCACTACTATGTAGCCAATAAATGTGCGGAAATGATGGGTAAAGATGTAAAAGATCTTAAGATTGTTACTTGCCATATCGGTTCGGGAGCATCTGTTGCTGCAGTAAAAGGCGGTCAAAGTATCGATACATCAATGGGATTTACTCCACTTGAAGGTGTTATTATGAACACACGTAGTGGTGACCTAGACCCAGCTATTTTGGAGTTTATCAGCAAAAAAGAGGGTACATCAATTGTTGACCTTCTTAAAATGCTAAACAAAGAAAGTGGACTTCTAGGTGCTACAGGTGGTGTTATGGCTGACATGCGTGATATCACTGCAAATCTTGACAGACCTGAAATAAAACTTGCATTTGATATGTACTGCTATCGTATTCTAAAATATGTAGCAAGTTATGTGGGTGCTATGAATGGTGTGGACGCAATCGTATTTACAGCTGGCTGTGGCGAAAACACTCCAGAACTTCGTGAGCAAGTTTGCAACAACTTAACCTATCTTGGACTTAAATTTGATAATGAGAAAAACTACAACTTGGCTCGTGGAGCAGAAGCAGAGATTAGTTCGAAAGATAGTAAAGTAAAAGTATTTGTTATTCCTACAGATGAGGAATATGTAATTGCTAAAGAAACTGAGAAAATCATTAAGGCAAACAAATAATCCGTTTTTTAGAGAAAAATAACTAAAATTGTTTAATTTTATAATTGACAAAGGGAGATTATTGCTATATAATCTTAAAGCAAAATAAAAAGGGAGGTGCATTATGATAGCGCCAAAGGGAAAAGTATCAAAGGCAAGACGCAATTCAAGAAAAGCACATTGGAAGATTTCTACACCTTCTCTTGTTGAATGCCCTCATTGTCACGAATTAAAAGAAAACCACAGAGTTTGTAAAAAATGTGGATATTATGACGGTGAGCAAAAAGTTGTCGTAGAAAAAGAGAAAAAAGAAAACGAAGCTAAATAATTGGATTTGATATATAAAAGGCCACAAGCTACTTGTGGTCTTTTTGTTTTATAAAAAATCATGATTTAGTTTTATTTGTTTTTAGAATCGCGATACTTATGATATTATAAGTAAGTATAAAAGGATAGTTTTATGAAAGAAAATCTCATTATGCTTAAAAAGTATTTGGAATTTACAAAACCAAATAAAAAACATTTTATAGTTTCATTTTTAGGGGCATTGCTTTATCGAATTTGTGTCGTACTAGAGCCAGTTTTTGCTGCAAAAGTTATTACAAGTCTTACTGTAAAAAATTTTACTTGGGCTATTATTCATTTGCTATTTGTATTGGTTTTGTATTTATTGCGCAATATCTTTATGCATATTAAATATATGACGCATGATAAGTTGCTTGGCGACTCTTATATGAGATTTCAAAAGATGATAAGTGACAAAATTTTTATCGCTGAAAAAGCAAACTTTAAAAACAATTCGAAAGAAAGATTATTGAATATTTTTCATACTGATTCATGGAATACTGCCAATTTTGCGGATATATTGACGACTCGACTTGCTCAATTGGTACAAGTAATAATAATTGTTGTTACTATCGCATGCACAAATGTACTTGTGGGACTTATAATTTTTCTTATGATATTTGTAAATGCATACATAATTTCATTTCTTCAGACACGTTATGCTCGAGGCACAAAACGTCTTCGTGAGTCTATAGATAACGGTTATAAAGAATTTTCTCGTCTTATTGACTCAAAAGACTTTGCACAAGAAGATAAAATTAAAAACAAATTACAGAAAAATTTCTTGTCTGCTTGCGACAACAACATAAAAGTATTTAGAGAAAGACAAGTTTGGTCCTCGGCTATCAATAATTGGTTTTATGTATTTTGTAAGGTTTTGATTACCATATTCACAATTGTTATGGTTATATTGGTGGGTAAGGATAGTTTGACATTGGAAATGTATTTGATAATCGCGCCTTACATCACCACGGTTTTTGATAGTAGTAATGAGGTGCTTACTGTATTTACTGACCTTAAAAATGCTACCGTAAATATGAATAGAATAAAAGTTATTTCCAATTTCACTGAAAGAGATATTGTGAGATTTGGAAACAACAAAACCGATGATGTTCTTGGAAGTATTGATTTTATTGACTTGTATTACAAAGGTAAAGTAGGTGGAGAAACATCTTTAAAAGATATCAATTTTCATATACAACAAAATGAAACCACTTTAATTTATGGCGATAGAGGAAGTGGAAAACGCACAATTTTTGAATTGCTTATTAGAGATATACCTCAGACAAAAGGTGAAATCTATATTGATGGACTAAATGCTGGCGATTACTCCAAGAATGCGTACTATAAAAATGTTGCGTATACAAGTAGCAAACCGCACTTTTATGGTTATTCAGTTTTGCAAGAACTGAAAATGGTAAACGGCAATAAAGAAAAGATGGAAAAAGCATGTAAGATGGCGGGTATATTTGATATTATTCAAAATGAGAAAAAAGGCTTTAGTACCCCTGTAGAAGAACTTAATGCCAAAGAAAAATTTTTGCTAGGACTTGCTCGCGCTATTCTTACAGGAGCAAATATCATTGCAATATACGAATTGCCAAGCAATGTCAAAGAAAATGAATATAAAGAGATACTTGCAGTATTGGAGAGCCTTCACGGACAAAAGACAATTGTTGTGTTCTCGGCTGTTTATGATAGTGTCTCATTGTGTGACAAAGTAATACACATTGAAAGTGGGGAAGTAAAAAATATTCAATTTAATGATAGAAATAAAGAGGTGGAAAATGTATAAAGTAGTTATAGATGGAATGGGGGGAGATAATGCCCCTATAGAGACCGTTAAGGGTAGTGTACTTGCCGTAAATCGCGATAAAGACTTGCATGTGATAATAGTAGGTGATGAGACTAAAATAAACGAAATATTGCAAGGAGAAAAATATAATCCAGAGCAAATTTCTATTATACACGCATCTGATATTATTACAAATGACGACGTGCCTACTGTGGCAATCCGTCAAAAAACCGAATCGTCTTTAGTAAAAACAGTCAACGAACTTCGCACAAATGATGAAGTTGTGGGTATGGTAAGTGGAGGAAGTACAGGGGCAGTACTTACAGGTGCTTTTCTAAAACTTGGTCGTCTTCAAGGGGTTAGTCGTCCTGCGCTTTGCCCAATCTTGCCTACAAAAAAAGGCGGAATTGTAGCCATTTGTGACTGTGGTGCAAATATGGATTCAAAAGCAATAAATCTTGTGCACTATGCACTTATGGGAAATGCATATCTTAAAAATGTATATGGAATCGAAAATCCTCGTGTGGCATTGCTTAATGTAGGAACAGAAGACCATAAAGGAAACGAACTTTGCAAAGAGGTTTTCCCACTTTTGAAAAATCTAGAAGGTATCAATTTTGTAGGCAACATGGAAGCGAGAGAATTGCTTTCGGGTGACTATGATTTGGTGGTTACTGATGCATTTGCAGGTAATGTGTTACTTAAGAGTACTGAGGGAGCGATTTTATCTCTTCTTTCTATGATGAAAAAAGAAATCAAAGCATCTTTCTGGAGTAAGATTGGTTATTTATTTATGAAAAAATCTTTCAAAAACTTGAAAAAGACTATTGACTACAATGAGAAAGGCGGAGCGTGTCTACTTGGCTGTAAAAAACTTGTAATTAAGTCACACGGAAGTAGTTCGGCACAAAGTTTTTGCGAAAGCATTATGCAAGTTGTCGAAGCTCACAAAGGTGATGTTGTGGGCAAAATTGCCAGTGATGTAGAGAGAATCAACGCGGAAAATGAAAATGAATAACGTAGAGAAGATTATCGGTTATAATTTTAAAAACAAACAACTTTTAAGTATGGCGCTTACTCATTCGAGTTATGCTCATGAGCAGAGTACTGAGAGTTATGAAAGACTTGAGTATCTAGGCGACTCACTCGTCAATTTTATCGTTGCGGAGTATTTGTTTGCCAATTTTCAAGTTTCTGCTGGCGAACTAAGCAAGTACAGAGCAAGTCTTGTATCTACTGAGAGTTTTGCTGGTGTTGTGAAGAGTGTTGGGCTTGAAAAATATATTTTGATTGGAAAAAGCGTACAAAAAATATCTGATAGTGTGCTCGCAGACATTTTTGAAAGTGTTTTGGCGGCTATTTATCTTGATGGTGGTAGAGATAATGTATACGATTTTGTTTTGAAATTTTTATTAAAAAACAAATCTAATGTTCAAAAACTAGTAAGTAGTCATATCGATTATCGTACAACACTTCAAGAAAAATTGCAGTCATACATTCCACAAAAAACAATGGAGTGGGTTTTGGAAAAAGAAGAGAAAGTGGGAAATGAAAAACATTTTACTATTTCGCTTTTGATTGACGGTAAAAAGTATGCAACAGCCACTTGTGATACTCACAAAAAGTGCGAGCAAGAGTGTAGTAAAATCGCGTTAAAAAAATTAAAATAGATTTATTAAAATCGCTCATATATAGGGCGATTTTTTGTTATATTGGGTAAAATGTTTGGTGAAAATTGCATGCTATGATATAATTTTAAAGACTTATTGATTTGGAGGCACATTGTGAACTTTAAACAAATTGAAATGGTGGGATTTAAGTCCTTCGCTGACCCTATAAAAATTACTTTCGGTGAGGGTATCACTGCCATTGTAGGACCAAATGGTTGTGGAAAAAGTAACGTAGCAGACGCTATTCGCTGGGTTTTGGGTGAACAAAGCAGTCGTATGCTTCGTGGTACTTCTATGCAAGACGTTATTTTCAAAGGCACTGAAAAACGCAAGAGCCTTAGTTTTTGTGAGGTTTCTTTGTGTTTTGACAATTCAAACAAGATTTTCCGTAGCGACTTTGAAGAGATTGTTATTACTCGAAAACTTTATCGTAGTGGTGAAAGTGAATATATGATCAATCGCGCGACTTGTCGACTTAAGGATATTATCGAAATGTTGCACGACAGTGGTATTGGTAAGAGTGGTTATTCAATTATTGGACAAGGTAAAGTCGAGGAGATTATCAATAGCAAGCCTGAAGACCGTCGTGCGATATTTGAAGAGGCTGCAGGTATTGCTAAATTCAAAGCAAAGAAAATCGAAGCTGAAAGAAAACTTGATCGTACTCGTGACAATCTTACACGTATCAATGATATTATCTCTGAGATTGATAGACAATTGGCTCCGCTTAAGAGACAGTCCGAGACTGCAAAAATATATCTTGACTATAAGGAAAAATTGAAAGTCCTTGAAATCAATGCATATATTCATAATTATGACTATGCTGCGACAAATAAGGAGATAATAAATACTAAGATTGCTGGCATTGTTGAGGAAATGGAGCAAAGACAAAGCGACTTGGATGGTGTAATTGCTGAATACAACAAAACTTTCGAAGAAATCAATAATCTTGACAATCACGTAACAGAACTTCGCGACAAAATGCTAGAACTTACTGTAGGCATTGAAAAACAAGCAGGTGAGACCAATCTTATTCGTGAAAGACTACGCAACATAGAGGTCGAGAGTCTAAGACTTTCTGAAGAATTAAAACGTCTTTCTGAATTAAAAACAAGTATTGAGACTCAAATATACAACAATAAAAATGCAATCAGCAATAAGGAGAACGAACTTTACATAAATCGCACAAAAACTAGTGATTTACAAGAGAAATATGACTCTATTTCTGAGCAATTGGCAAGTAGCGAGAGTGAGGTCGAGGATACTCAAAAGAAATTGTTTGATGCGCTAAGCAAACTTGGTGATGTTAAGGCACAAATATCTGCTCTTAATGCTGAGAAGAATTCGTATAATGTTAATATGCAAAATGCCAATGAAGATTTGTGGGTTGTTGAGGAAAAATACAACAATGCAAATATAGGCTTTAAAAATGCTGAAAACAGAATAAATACACTTAATCAAGAAAAACAAAGTGTTCAAAAAGATCTTGATTACACACTTCTAAATTTGCAAGCAAAAACAAATGAAGTGAAAGAGAAAGAAGGAGAAATCAATCTTACTCAATCCAATCTTTTATCCATGCAACAACGTCTTCGTCTTTTGGAAGATATGCAAAAAGAATACGAAGGATATAATGGAAGTGTAAAAAGACTGCTATTTGATGCTGAGAAAAATACTGAATTAAAGAAGAAAATTGTGGGTGTTGTTGCAAGTTTGATAAAGGTGCCAAGCACTTATCAAACAGCAATCGAGATGGCTCTTGGTAGTGGCGTGCAAAATGTAGTTACGAAGTCCGACCAAAACGCAAAAGATCTTATCAATTATTTAAAAACAAAGGAATATGGTCGTATTACATTCCTTCCAATCAATACTGTAAAACCTCGTCATTTTGACAAAACATTTAATCATTTGCTTAGTCATGAAGGTTGTTTTGGAATAGCAAAAGACCTTATTAAATATGACAGTGAAATTGAAAATGTAATGAGTAGTTTGCTTGGCAATACTGTCATTGTAAATAATATCAATAATGCTGTAAGTATCGCAATGCAAAGCAATTATTTATTTAGGATAGTGACTCTTGACGGTGATATTATCAATCCACAAGGAAGTATGACAGGTGGTAGTAAAAAGGCACAAATGACCAATCTACTTTCTCGTGATACTGATATTGAAAACACAAAAACCAATATCTCAAAACTCCAACTTGAGAAGGACAGCAAACAAAAAGAATACGATACTTTAAGTGCAGAACTTACTCATCTTAATGATAAAGCTCGCGACTTTACACTCAATGTACATAATATAGAGGTAAGGATAGCGCAAGAACAAGAGGTATACAATAAATATCACGACCTTTCCTTCGACTTAGAAGCCCAACGCAACAAGCTTCTTGCTGAGATTGAAAAGACAAAACAAATGTTGGGTTCGATCGACAATCAATTAAACAAATTGAGTAGTAGTGAAAAGGGTATAGAGGTAAATGAGGGTTCGCTTGGTGGGGTTCAGTTTGGCGACCTTAGAGCAAAACAATCGGAATATAGTAATGAACTTACTCGTTTGAAAATACTTAATGCTCAATATGAAAGTGAGATATTGTCATTAAAACAAGACAATATTCGTCTTGAAAACGAACTTTCAGTGACATCATCTACATTGACAAGCACTCAAGTTTCATACGCTAGTGTGAGCCAACAACTTGAGAAATTTAAAGTCACATTTGGTGAGGCAGAGAGTAGTATTGATACCGTTGAGAATCTAAAAGAGCTGGAAGATATCAAGGCAAAACTAGGAAGTCTTAATGAAGACAAACTTAGAATGCAATCTCACCTTAGAAAACTTGAAGAAGACCGCATGAATTTAGGAAATGAGGTCAATAAATTACAAGACAAGAAGTACCAACAAGAACTAAATCTTACTAAAATCGATACTGATATCGAAACGTTACAAGAAAGAGTTTGGACAGAGTACGAGGTCACATATAATACAGCACTTGATTACAAGCAAGAATTATTTGATATTAAGACAGCAATGCCGGAAATCAATCGCTTGAAGCGTGAGATTATAAAACTTGGCAATATCAATGTAAATGCAATCGAGGATTACAAAAATCTGCTTGAGCGTCACGGTGATATGTACAATCAAGCACAAGATCTTATCAAAGCGGAAGATGACTTGAAGAAGATTATCAAAGAACTTGCTGATGAGATGGTTGACCGTTTCAAAACAGAATTTGATAAAATCAATGAAAACTTCAGTATTGTATTTAAAGAATTGTTTGGTGGCGGTAAGGCAAGACTGGAGCTTGTTGATAGTGATGACTTGCTTGAAGCTGGTGTTGATATTATCGCTGAGCCACCAGGAAAGAAATTGAGTAATATCACACTTCTTAGTGGTGGTGAAAAATCTCTTACTGCGATTGCAATACTATTTGCTATTCTTCGTCTTCGTCCAATGCCATTCTGTCTTCTAGACGAGATTGAGGCAGCCCTAGACGAAGCCAATGTAGGACGTTTTGCAAAATATATAAAGAAATATTGTGGAGATACTCAATTTATCGTTATTACCCACAAAAAGCCTACTATGGAGCATGCTGACATCTTGTATGGTGTTACAATGGAAGAAAAGGGTGTAAGTAAGATTGTTTCTGTAAAACTTAGCGAGGCTGTCGCACAAGTGGAGAACAACTAATGGGTATATTTTCAAAATTATTTGGCGGTCTAAAAAAGACCAAAGACGCAATTTCTTCAAAACTAAGTATGCTTTTCCATGGCGAACTTGACGACGATTTTTTTGAGGAATTGGAGTATGTTTTAATCAGTAGTGATATGGGCGCAACAGCAGCTGAGGAAATCATTGAGAATGTCAAAAAACTTGCCAAAAAGCAAAAAGTCAAGACAGAGGATGATTTTAAAAAACTACTAAAGGAAAGCATGAAAGAAGTCCTTGATATTGAAAGAGAAGAGGATGATTTTCCTACACTTATCACTTTTGTGGGAGTAAATGGTGTAGGAAAAACCACCGCTATTGGTAAGATAGCCCACTATTATATGGGTAAAAAGAAAAAAGTTTTGATGGTGGCTGGCGACACATTTCGTGCAGCAGCAAGTGACCAATTGACAGAATGGGCAAATCGCAACAAATGCCGTATCGTAAAATATAATGAAGGCGCAGATGTCGGCGCAGTGGTGTACGACGGAATCGCAAGCGCTGTAGCCAAAAAAGATGATGTTGTGCTTGTAGATACGGCTGGACGACTACAAAACAAAACCAATCTTATGGAAGAACTTAAAAAAGTTAATCGTATAATCGAGCGTGATTGGGCTTCAAAGGGTTTTGAACACAGAAATTATCTAGTAATAGATGCCACCACTGGTCAAAACGCATTGTCTCAAGTCGAGACCTTTAATGAATTTGTGGGGCTAGATGGTATTGTACTTACAAAACTTGATGGTACTGCGAAAGGTGGTGTGGTCTTTGCAATCGCAAAAGAATATAATCTACCTGTAGTTTTTGTGGGTGTCGGAGAGGGTATTGATGACCTTATCGAATTTGATGCCGCTGACTTTGTAGAAAACTTTATTTAAAATAAAAGACTATCTAAATGGTGGTCTTTTTTATTTGTAATTAAAAACTAAAAAAATCTATTGACAATATGATATATATATATTATAATGCTGTAAAGTAGTTTTACTTTACAGTGTGTTTGTAGGGAGATGCTATGACATTAGAGAAAAATATTAGGATAAATAGACTACTAGACATCTATGGTAGACTTCTTACTACAAAACAATATGAGGCACTTTTTCAATACTATGCCAATGATTGTTCGCTAGCTGAAATTGGTGATACTTTGGGTATATCAAGACAAGCAGTCAATGATGCGATAAAACAAGGCATTGATGCACTTGAAAAGTACGAAAATAGGCTGGGACTACTTGAAAAATATGCAAAGATTGATGATTACAAAGTCTGTCTTGATGATGCTGGTCAAACAATTGTGGCAAAAATAAAAGATATCTTGGAGGGATAATGGCACTATTTGGAAGCTTAAGTGAAAAACTTAATCATGTTTTTAGTAAGATTACAAAACGTGGAACATTGACTGACCTAGAGATAAAAAATGCCATGCGTGAGATTCGTATCGCGCTACTTGAAGCTGACGTAAACTTTATGGTTGTAAAAAATCTTGTTGCGTCTATTAGTGAGAAGTGTCAAGGTGAAAGGGTTATGAAGTCTTTGACCCCTGGCCAACAAGTAGTAAAAATTGTTAATGAAGAATTGACAGCTCTTATGGGTAGCACAAATAGTAAAATTGTTTTTGCTAGTCAACCTCCGACTGTAATCCTAATGTGCGGACTTCAAGGTGCAGGTAAGACTACTATGTGTGGAAAACTTGCAAAATTCCTTAAAAAACAAGGCAAAAAACCACTTCTAGTAGCTTGTGACATCTATCGTCCTGCTGCAATCAATCAATTGAAGGTCGTAGGAAAGTCAGTAGATGTCGAGGTGTATGACGAGGGTACTCAAAAGCCACAAAAGACTGCTCAAAATGCAATTAAGTATGCTGACAAAAAAGGTTTTGATGTAGTAATAATCGATACTGCTGGTCGACTTCATATAAATGAAGAATTGATGGACGAATTGAAAGACATCAAAAAAGCGGTAAAACCAAGTGAGATTTTGCTTACAGTGGACAGTATGACTGGACAAGATGCGGTGACTGTAGCGACTTCATTTAATGAACAACTTGACATTACTGGTGTCATTCTTACAAAACTTGATGGTGACACTCGTGGTGGTGCGGCACTATCAATCAAAGCAGTTACCAATAAGCCAATCAAATTTTGTGGTGTGGGCGAGAAGATGGACGACATTGAGCCATTCTATCCTGACCGCATGGCAAGTCGTATACTTGATATGGGCGACGTATTGACGCTTATTGAGAGAGCGCAAGAAGTTGTGAATGAGGAAGAAGCAAAAAAACTAGAGAAGAAGTTTAGAGAAAATAGCTTTACCCTAGATGACTATCTTGTACAATTTGAGCAAGTAAAGAAAATGGGCAATGTCAATGATTTGCTTGCGATGATTCCTGGCATGAACAAAATGAAAGTGGGTCAAATCGACGAAAATGCACTTGCAAAAAATAAGGCTATCATTCAATCAATGACAAAAAAGGAAAGAAACAATCCTGACATAATAAAAGGTAGCCAAAAGCGTCGTATTGCGGCGGGAAGTGGCACCACTATACAAGATGTCAATATCCTATTAAAACAATTTACCCAAGCTAAAGACATGATGAAACAAATGAAGAGTGGTAGATTTAATCCATTGAAAATGGGCTTTTAATTAAGGTTTTTACAATTTTTTAGATAAAAAATTTGAAAATATATTTTACAAAAGGAGATAAAAAAATGGCAGTAAAAATTAGATTGACTCGTCTTGGCGACAAAAAATCGCCTTTCTATCGTGTAGTAGTTACAGATTCAAGAAAGGCAAGAGATGGTGAGTATATTGAAAAACTTGGTACTTTCAATCCACTTACAAATCCAGCTGAGATAAAACTTGATGTTGAGAGAGCTAAATACTGGCTAGGAAATGGTGCCCAACCTACTGAGACTGCACGCACTATCCTTGTTAAAGAAGGCGTACTAGCTCCTGCAAAACGCGCTCCAAAGACCGACAAAAAGAAAAAAGAAGATAAATAATAGGAGTGGGGTTTAATGGAAGAATTATTGAAATATATTGTTAATTCTTTGGTATCAAAACCCGAAAATGTTGAAATTTCAGTCGAGGACGAAAGCGAAAAAGTAAAAGTCGTAAAAGTCGTTGTGGACGGCGAAGACATGGGTAAGGTAATTGGTCGCAATGGTAAAGTAGCTACTGCAATCCGTACTATTGTAAAATCGGTTACTACCAAAGAAAATAAAAGATATATTGTAAAAATTATCGAAAAAGAAAATGCTTAATTTACTTAAGCATTTTTTTTATTTAATAAAACCACTATTCAAATTATCCGATTTGTGTTATCATATTAAAGAATAGGAGAAAGAATATGAGAGAAATGCTTGGTTATATAACAAAACCACAAGGTGTAAGAGGTGAGTTTCGTCTTCGCCCTGTGTATAATAATATTGATTTCAAAAAAGTGGCAGAAGTAGAATTTAAAAACAAGTCACACAGAGTGGAGAAAGTGGCGCTTAGAGAGGGTTTTGTCGTAATGAAAGTGGAAGGTGTTGATGATAGAAATATGGTCGAGACTTTGCGCAATGTGGAGGTGTATTTTGATGCTCCAGAGAGAGATAAAAACACCTTGTTTAAGGAAGATTTTGTCGATTGCGTAATACTAAGCAAACAAAGAAAAGTTGAAATCGGTAAGGTCATTCAAGTGGACTCTTTTGGTGCTGCTGATGTATTTACGGTTAGGACTGCTAATGGCGAATTTATGTTTCCGTATGCACGTGATGTTATTACTGAAATAGACATTGAAAACAAGCGTCTTATAGTCGACGAATTTATACTAGAAGAGATAAAAAGTGAATAGAGGTAAAGCATGAAGATAGATATTCTTACTATATTTCCAGAGATGTTTGCACCTTTAAAGACAAGCCTTATTGGTAAAGCGACTGAAAAGGGGCTTATCAATCTTAATATTATCAATATCCGCGACTTTAGCAAAGACAAACATCAAAAGACTGATGATTATCCATATAGTGGTGGCGAGGGCATGATTATGACTCCTCAGCCTCTATATGATGCTATTATGAGTGTGAAAAACGACAATTCGTACGTTGTTTACATGTCGCCAAAAGGAAGTGTCCTAAAACAAAGTAAAGTTATGGAAATGGCTAAAATTGAGCATCTGATTTTGGTTTGTGGTCATTATGAAGGTATAGATGAGCGTATTATAAAACTTTGCGTTGATGAGCAAATATCAATTGGTGATTATGTACTTACTGGTGGCGAACTTCCTGCAATGGTGCTTACAGATGCAATTTTAAGATATGTACCAAATGTGCTTCATAATGAAAATTCAGTCGTTGACGAAAGTTTTTCGGATAATCTGCTTGAGTATCCTCAATACACACGCCCTCGAGAATTTATGGGATTGTCGGTGCCAGAGGTGCTTCTTAATGGTAATCACAAGGAGATTGAAAAGTGGAAATCCGAACAAAAAATACTTGAGACAAAAAAATATAGACCTGACTTACTTGAAAGAAAGTAAACTTAAATTCTTTTTGATACCTATGACTAAAAGAAAGGAATAAATTATGGTAATTCAATGGTTTCCTGGGCACATGAATAAAGCCCTTAAAATGATGGAAAAAGAGATTAAGATTGTTGATGCAATTATTTATGTGCTTGATAGTAGAGCACCTTTTTCCTGCGTAAATCCAAAATTCACTCAGCTTATTGGTGACAAACCTATTATTTATGTTTTTAATAAATACGACATGGCTGATGCTGATAAAGTGAAAGAGTGGATGAAGTGGTTTAAGAGGGAAAACACAATATGTATTGCTACTGATAGTACCACTAGTGGAAACTGCAAAGATATAATCAATGCGATTAAGACCTTAAATAAGACAAAACTTGAAAAATATGATAATAAAGGCGTAAAAGTGATTTTGCGTGCTATGATTGTCGGAGTTCCGAATAGTGGGAAAAGTACTCTTGTCAATAATCTTGTTGGCAAGTCAAAAGCTATGACAGGAAACAAACCTGGTGTTACTAAGTCAAAACAATGGGTACGTATCAATCCTTATCTTGAAATACTTGACACTCCAGGTACACTGTGGCCAGCATTTGACAATAATGCTGTAGCTCATCATTTGGCGTATATTGGCTCAATTAGTGAAAATGTACTTGACATTCCAGAACTTTCACTTGATTTCATTAGAGATATCGTAGGTATTGATAAAAGCATACTAGAAAACCGATATGGCGTGCAAATTGATGATGAGATGCAAGCGATTGATATACTTGATGAAATATGCTTGTCGCGCAAATACGTACTTAAAGGTGGCGATATTGATTACGATAGAGGTGCTTTTGCACTTATCAATGACTTCAAAAGTGGACGTTTGGGGAAAATTACTTTAGAAGAAGCAAAAGATGTTAAAAAACTTATGATAAAAAATCGTAAAAAAATAATAGATAAAAGTGAAGAAGAATAAAATGTTGGATTACGAGAAGAAGTACTATGAGAGTGGTTTTGATTTGGTCGCTGGTGTAGATGAAGCGGGTAGAGGTCCACTTGCAGGTCCTGTATGCGTAGCTATCGCTATCATGCCTAAGGAGCCTTTGCTTGAAAAAGTAAATGATAGCAAAAAACTAACTGAGAAGACGAGAGAAAAATTGTTTGAGCAAATAAAAGAACTTGCAATTGATTACCATATTGAATTGATCGACGAAAAAACAATCGACGAAATCAATATACTTAATGCCACAAAAATGGGCATGAAAAACTGCATTGAAAAAATCAAAACTCGTCCCGACATAGTACTTATTGATGCGGTTAAGATTGAAACAGATGTGCCTACTGATAGTATTATTCATGGCGACGCACTAAGTTATAATATTGCATGTGCGTCGATACTTGCTAAAGTTACGCGTGATCATTTGATGATGGAATATGACGCAAAATATCCTGAATACAACTTTAAAAAGCATAAAGGTTATGGGACAAAAGAACATATCAATAATCTTAAAAACTTTGGAAAGTGTCCTATCCATAGGGATACATTTATAAAAAATTTTGTAGAGTAAGGTGTAAATGAAAACGTTTAATAAAGTCTATGGTGGTTTTGGTGAAACAAAGGCAAGGGAGTATTTGGAAAATAAAAAGTATCAGATACTTGCCACCAATCACAGAAATAAAATAGGTGAGATAGATATTATTGCAAAAGATAAGGATACAATAGTATTTATTGAGGTAAAATATAAGGAGAGTTTGCTTTTTGGTCACCCTAGGGAGATGGTCACTTATGCAAAACAAAACAAGATTAGACGAGTGGCTCTATCGTACCTACAACAAAAAGGACTTGTAGATAAAGTCAACATTCGCTTTGATGTAATAGATGTGCTAGGTGATAAAACAACTCACATAGAAAATGCTTTTTAGTTAGTATTATGCAAATCTTTCAAAACACACTTAATATAGGGACAATTTTAATTAAAAACCGACCAAAATTTTGGTCTAAAATAGTTATTTTTTAAATAAAATACTAAAAATGTAAAAACTTGTAAAAAACACTTGAAATTATGTTTTTAATATGATAATATATCATAGACTTCGGGTGGTCCTCTGTGGCTATTGCGCACACGAACATCAAGTACTTATTAGGAGGTTTAAAGTCGATGACAATCATTCAAGCACTAGAGAGAGAAAATCTTAAAGCTGAAGTACCTGAGTTTAATGTTGGCGATACTGTAAGAGTCCACAATAAAATCGTAGAGGGTACTAGAGAAAGAATTCAAGTTTTTGAAGGTATCGTAATTGCTAGAAAAAATTCTAGCGTTAGAGAGACTTTTACTGTTAGACGTGTTTCTTTTGGCGTTGGAGTAGAGAAGACATTCCCTATCCACTCACCAAGAGTTGATAAAATCGAAGTGGTAAAACGTGGTAAAGTTAGACGTGCAAAACTTTATTATCTTCGCAACTTGTCTGGTAAGGCTGCAAAAATTAAAGAGAAAAAATAATAAAAAATCGACACTACTTATAGTGTCTTTTTTTTCGTCAAAATTTCCCATGCTTATAAGGTTTATTATATATAATATAACAATTATATGTGCAAAACTGGCTTATTTGCTTGTTGTATTGTAAAAAAAAGTTTATAATATTTTGTATATTTGTGAGGTGATTATGTTATCAATTACCAAATCTTATGGTCTAAACGGAATAGAAGGCTATCTTGTAAAAGTTGAGATTGACATCAATCAAGGTTTGCCAGGATATGATATAGTAGGCCTTGTAGGCACTGCGATTAAAGAAAGCAAAGAAAGGGTAAGAAGTGCTATCAAAAATAGTGGTTTTCAATATCCAATTCTTAAAATAACAGCCAATCTAGCTCCAGCTGACACGAAAAAAGATGGTCCAATATATGACCTTGCAATCGCAGTAGGCATACTTTCTGCGAGCGAACAAATTGAATCTAAATATACTAAAGATTATATTTTCCTAGGCGAGCTTAGTCTTGATGGAAAACTTCGTCACATCAATGGTGTACTGCCTATACTTATAGCGGCGCGTCAAGCGGGTTATACCAAAGTAGTGCTACCTAAAGACAATGAAGTCGAGGCTAGTTTTATTGAAGGACTTGAGGTATATGCAGTGGAGAGTCTGGCTGAGACTATCCAGTTTTTGACAGGTGAAAAAGAAATAATTCCGACTACACTTAGCGATTATTCTGTTTCAAAAAAACAATCAAAAAATCATAATGATTTTATGTATGTAAAAGGTCAGACCCAAGCAAAGCGCGCCTTGGAAATTGCGGCAGCTGGTGGACATAATGTAATAATGGTAGGTCCTCCTGGAAGTGGTAAAACCATGCTCGCAAAATGTTTTCCATCAATTTTGCCCGAACTTACTTTTGGTGAGGCTCTTGAGGTAACAAAAATACATAGTATTGCCGGAGTTTTAGACAAGAATGAGGGCATTATAACTCGTCGTCCTTTCCGCTCACCACACCACACAGCGACCACGCTTTCTCTTACAGGTGGTGGCCGTAATGCAAAAGCGGGCGAGGTAAGTCTTGCACACAATGGTGTACTCTTTTTAGATGAAATGCCTGAGTATTCGCGCAATTCACTCGAGACCTTGCGTCAGCCATTAGAAGATGGACATATTACAATTACACGTGTTGAAAACAGTGTCGATTATCCAGCAAATTTTACTCTCATTGCTAGTATGAATCCATGTCCTTGCGGAAATTATGGAAGTAAAGAGAAAGAGTGTAAGTGTACACCTCAGCAAATTAGAAGCTATCTAAACAAACTTAGCGGACCTTTAATGGACCGTATCGATATGCATATTGAAGTAGACAATGTGACTTACAATGATCTTACAAGTACTGTTTTGGAAGAGTCTAGTGAGGAGATAAAAAAACGTGTGGATAAAGCACGTGAGATACAATTAAAACGTTTTGATAATACAGGCATATATTCAAATGCCAAAATGAGTGACAAACAACTTAAAGATTATTGCAAATTAAGTTTTGAAAGCGACTCATTGTTAAGATCTGCATTTGAAAAGTTGAAACTTAGTGCTCGTGCTTATAATAGGATACTTAAAGTTGCGCGCACCATTGCTGACCTTGATGGTTGTGAAAATATAAATGACGACCATATTATTGAGGCGATTTCGTATCGAACTCTTGATAAAAAGTATTGGAATTGATTATGTATAGTAGAGAAGAGAAAGTTTTGATATGGTTGAGCATTTTCGACCAAATAAGTCTTAAAAAACAACACAAATTATTAGAACTTTATCCGTCGCCACTTGATTTGTGGAGTAAATGGGAAAGTGATAAAAACAATATTTTGTCAGTAATTGATGAGGAAACATATGACAAAATGAGTTTTGCTCGTGATGAGAATTTTATCAATAATTACATCAAAAATTTTGACGAGCAGGATATAAAGTTTGTTTCGATTATTAGTGACAAATACAGTAAAATGATGAGAGAAACAATAAGTCCACCTGTTATGCTTTATTGTAAAGGTAATTTGGATTTGCTTAATTCTCCATGTCTTGCAATAGTGGGTACGCGTCGTTGTACAAAATATGGCAAAGATGTGACCTTGATGTTTAGTAGGGAAATCGCCAAAGCAGGCATTACCATTGTTAGTGGGCTTTGTGATGGAGTGGATACCCATGCTCATACTGGTTGTGTGGAAGTGGGTGGTAAGACTATAGCTGTACTTGGTGGTGGGCTTAATTGTATATATCCAGCTGTTAATATTCCTCTTGCTGAGCGTATTTTAGAAACAGGTGGTTTGCTTGTAAGTGAGTACAAACCAAATGTAAAACCTACTAGATATTTCTTCCCAGCACGCAATAGATTGGTTGCGGGCATATCTCGAGGTGTGCTTATTACTGAAGCAACCGAGAAAAGTGGAAGTATGCATACAAAGGAGTATGCTCTAGAAAACAATCGTGATTTATATGTTGTGCCAGGTAGGATTACTGACATATATAGTAAAGGCTGTAATATGGTAATCAAAAATTGTCAAAGTGCTATGGTTTTGTCGCCTGACGAAATTATACGTGCATTTGGCAAGGAAAGTACAAAAAATGCCGTTGTTGTGGAACAACTTTCCATGGAAGAACAAATGATTATGGACAAAATTGGTTCGGATGAGGTACACTATGAGCAATTGGTCTCGAGTCTAAATATAGAACCAAAACGTCTTAGTACGTTGCTTATGCGACTAGAACTTAAAAATTTGCTTACAAAACTTCCGGGCAATTTTTACAGAAAATAAGGAGACATAATGAATTTAGTTATTATAGAAAGTGTCGGTAAAAAAGACACTATAAAAAAATATTTGGGGAAAGAATATGAAGTAGTAGCGACAAAAGGTCACATTAGAGATTTGCCGACCAATCTTCTTGCTGTTAATGTACTTGACAATTTCAAACCACAATATGAGATAATATCCGACAAAAAAGATGTAGTAAAAATGCTTAAGGACAAAGCATCAAAAGCAGATAAGATATATCTTGCGACCGACCCGGATAGAGAGGGAGAGGCTATTAGTTGGCATTTGTGTCATGTCTTGAATTTGGATCCAAAGGATAATGTTAGAATAGAATTCAACGAGATTAGTAAGAATGCAGTACAAGAGGCGTTGACCAAGCCTAGACCAATTGACCTTAACTTGGTTGATGCACAGCAGGCTAGAAGAGTTGTAGATAGGCTAGTTGGTTACAAACTTAGTCCAATACTTTGCAAGAAAATCCAACCAAATCTATCTGCAGGGCGTGTACAGAGTGTTGCATTGAAATTAATTGTAGATAGAGAAAAGGAAATAACTAATTTCAAACCAGAAGAATATTGGACACTTAATGCCATGCTGTTCAAAGATATCAAGACAGAGCAATTCAAGACTACTTTGTCAAAAATTAATGGCAAAAAACCTGTTATATC
>JAZONM010000013.1:0-16753 GCA_045654505.1 Clostridia bacterium
ACAGAATAAAAAATGACGACGGTCGCAATATGTAAATAAAAATATCCTCTAGCTTAGAGGATATTTTTATTTATTTTAATTACTTTCTATCGTGAATAGCATCGATTGGTTTCATTCTTGAAATCTTGTGTGTAGGCAAGAAACTTGCTACTACCGCCACAAGCAAGCTCACTGCTGCAAGCAAGAAGATTTGTCTGAATCCAAAATTTAGAAGTTGGAGATAAAAACCAAGGTCGCTACGCATATAATTATTGATAAAAATTACTGTGCCAAGAGTCAATATTAGCGACAGAATATAATTTATGAATGTAATTATAAGACTTTCATTAAAGAATATTCCATACACATCACTTCCTCTTGCACCAAGCGCCCTAAGTATGCCAATCTCCTTTTTCTTATAACTAATGGAAATGGCGATAAAATTCATAAGAAGAAGTGATGAGAACACAGCAAAACCTAGACCAACGTATAGAAACACCTTTGCAAGAGTATTAATAATGTCTACAAATTCTTCCAATATTGGACTCACTTGGCTTTTGATAAGATATCCACCCTCATCCGAACGATAATTACTCATAAACTCCACAAGAGAATAATCTTTATCCTTATCTCCTGTAAGTTTTACAATCATTGCTGAATAATCACCAGCATTTGAATACATAAATTCATTCATGCTATCCAAATTTTTAAAGTAAACAGCTTGTGATCTGTTGTCATAATAAGAATAGCTTGCAGGATCTTCCGTGTTGTATATGTCAAAATATACACCTACAATATTTACATCAACAAATTCATCATACTTGTTTTGAAGTTTTATCTTAATTGGTTGACCTTTAAAGACTTTTCTTACTTCTGTTTTTGCCACAGTTATAAGTTCTTCTTTTGTATCAAAATGATAGTAATTGCCATCAGCTCCATATAGATAATATTGTCCACCTTCTCCGTAGTATGAATCATAACCAGCGCCAAAAGTATCCCATTCATTATTGTAATTTTCATTATTCCCAATAATGATATCATTTACACCTAGTGTGATGCCATCCTTATATAATACAACAGCTCCACTATCTATCACTTTTTTGCTATCTGGACTTAAATAAGAATAACTTGTATAAGTCTCATATTCATCATTGTAATTTTTAAATTGCACACTTACGTAATTATTATAGATTCTAATTGAGTCTTCACTTGACAATAATCCATTTTTAAAGAATAAACATCCATGAATATCGTATTTTAATACTGTTTCAAGTTCTTTTGACGACATATATGTAGAAATACTATCTTCATTTTTCTTTAGCAATTCATATCTTTCTTCATTAAAACCAGTATCGATTACACCCACAATTTTATAAATTATGTTGTCTATTTTTATGGACTTTCCAAGAATATCGTTTACTGAAGTTATTTTTACCTCATTATCATTATCTTGATCCCTCCACGAATGTTCTTTGAAATATTCATATTGAAGTTTTGTTATAGCAACTTCATCATTAGCAGAAGGAAATTTTCCTGTACTTGCATTCGGATATAGACTTAGCCCATAATCAGACATTTGTGAAGAATCAAGTTCTACAGCAGATATCTCTTCACAGATGTTTCTATAATATTCAGAAGAAGTATACCTATAACCATAACTTTCAAAATAAAAATTCTTTAAAGAATGTTTTGGTAAAAATTTGTGATTTGGAAACTTTGTTACTAGTTCATTATAATCATCTTTTGTAAATTCGGCACCATATGACGAAACGCTTCCATCATTGTCTTTCATTTGGAGTCTTCTTTCTATACCTACTGTATTTACTTTAAGATTTTTCAAACTTTCATAATTGCTTTTTGCTACATTAAAGCTACCCATTGTGTCTGCAAGACCAAATAGTGCCAATGAAATAGCTGAAAGAATAATAGTAAGTACCAATCTACCTTTTTTTGACTTAAGGCCACTTGCGCCCATTTTAAAGCTATCTTTATAACGCAGTCTTGATTTTATAAGTTTTAGATTAGAACCATTGTATTGTTTGTTATTAATATCATTTTGATTAGTATTGTCAAAAAACTCACTATTCCCGCTATCATCAATCTTTGCAAGTTTTTTAATGTCGGTATTTACATTTTTGTTGGCAGATATAATTATATCGGTGTCTTGAGTCGCAAGAAGTTGATTCAAAACTTTCGCTTCATCCGAACTAAATCTATGATTTTTCTCAATATGAATCATGTGATTTCCGACTATTTTAAAACCATTGGAGATTGCTTTCGGTGGTTTTTTTCTTTTGGTCACGTCCGACATTACTCTACCGTCTTTCATTTCTATAATACGGTCAGCATACATTTCCGCAAATTCTCTATCGTGTGACACTACGATTACAAGTTTTGTCTTAGACAATTTTTTAAGTGTATCAAATACTTGTTTTCCTGTATTACTATCAAGTGCACCAGTAGGCTCATCCGCCATAATAATCTCTGGATTTTTGATAAGTGCACGAGCTATTGCAATTCTTTGTTTTTGACCACCAGAAAGTTGGTTGGGTTTTCTCTTTGCATAGCCCAACAAATCTACTTGACGAAGCAGATTATCTACACTTTCCTTATCCGCGCTTTTACCTTGAAGTTCTAGCGCAAGTGCAATATTTTTATATACAGTAAATTCGGGCATAACATTATATTCTTGGAATATAAATCCGAGGAATGTGTTTCGATAAGAGTCAAAATCACTCTCAGAGAATGTTTTGGAACTTCTACCTTTTATGATAATTTCACCACTATCAAATTTATCAAGACCACCCATAACATTAAGCAGTGTACTTTTACCGCTACCACTCTTACCCAATAAAAACACCATACCTGTTTCATTAAACTGCATGGATACATTGTCAAGTGCTCTTACATCATCTGCTTTTTTGGTTTTGTACACTTTGACCAAATTTCTTACTTCTAACATTGATATCTTTATTTCCCTTCATTAGATTTAGTTTGTTTATCCATCTATAAACAAATTAAGCGTGATTATTATATCATTTTCCACAAAACCAGTCAATATTTCTATATAGCAGAATTTGTTTTGCTTTTAAATTACAAAAAAACGCCACATATTGCTATGTGACGTATAATTTGCTTATTCTACTAAATTCTATAAATATTATTTGCTTTTAATTGCGGCTTGTGCTGCTGCAAGTTTTGCAATAGGTACTCTATATGGACTACAAGAAACATAAGTAATACCAAGTTTGTGAGCGAATAGTACAGAGTTTGGATCTCCACCTTGCTCTCCACAAATACCACACTTAAAGTCTTTTCTTACTTTTCTTGCGTTTTTAACAGTACGTTCCATTAGATAACCTACACCTTCCTCGTCAATTCTTACGAATGGATCGTAAGCAAGGATGTGTTTTGTGTAGTAATCGCCAAGGAATTTTCCAGCGTCATCACGGCTATAACCAAATGTCATTTGAGTAAGGTCATTTGTACCGAATGAGAAGAAGTCTGCTTCTTTTGCGATTTTGTCTGAAAGGATTGCTGCACGAGGAACCTCAATCATTGTTCCCACTGTGTATGATACCTCAACACCCTCTTTCTCCATAATTTTCTTAGCAGTAGTATTGATGATATTTTTAACATATAACAATTCTTTAATTTCACCTACAAGCGGAACCATGATTTCTGGTTTTACATTTACCTTGTGCTTTTTGATGCACTCTATAGCAGCTTCAATTATTGCTGTTGTTTGCATCTCTGCAAGCTCTGGCATAACGATAGATAGACGGCAGCCACGGAAGCCCATCATTGGGTTGAACTCACTCATGCTTTCTACTACGTGTTTTAATTCTTCGTAAGTTTTGCCAGTCTCTTTAGCAAGTTCTTTGATTTCCTCGTCTTTGTGAGGCAAGAACTCATGTAGAGGTGGGTCAATATAACGAATAGTACAAGGTTTTCCTTCCAATGCTTTAAAGATTGCGATAAAGTCACTCTTTTGATATGGAAGAAGTTTTTTAAGTGCTTTTTCACGAGCAGCAGTATCTGTAGCCAAAATCATTTCTCTGATTGCTTTGATACGTTCTGCCTCGAAGAACATATGCTCTGTACGGCATAGACCAATACCAGTAGCTCCAAGCTCTACAGCGCGTCTTGCGTCTCTTTCTGTATCTGCATTAGCTCTTACTTGAACTTTTGCAAATTCTTCACTCCAAGACATGATTGTAGCGAAGTCACCAGTGATTTTTGCTTCTTCTGTTTCTACTTTCTCGCCATATACTTTACCAGTAGAACCATCAATTGAGATATAATCTCCTTCTTTGTATGTTTTGCCAGCAAGAGTTATTGTTTTCTTAGCTTCGTTTACGATAAGTTCTTTACAACCAGCTACACATGCAGTACCCATACCACGTGCAACAACAGCTGCGTGTGAGGTCATACCGCCAGTTGCAGTAAGTACACCTTCAGATGCTGCCATACCCTCGATATCTTCTGGGCTGGTTTCGCTTCTTACAAGTACAGATTTAATTTTCTTAGCTTTATTAGCTACAGCTTGGTCTTTAGATAGTGCAATTACTCCACATGCAGCACCTGGGCTTGCAGGAAGACCGATTGCTACTTCTTTTGCCTTTTTAATAGATGATGCTACAAATGTAGGATGTAGAAGTCCATCAAGTGTACGAGGATCAATCTTAAGCAATGCTTCTTTCTTAGTGATAAGACCTTCATTTACCATGTCGATTGCAATTCTAAGAGCTGCAGGTGCTGTACGTTTACCATTACGAGTTTGAAGCATATAAAGCTTTCCTCTCTCGATTGTAAACTCCATATCTTGCATATCTTTATAGTAATGCTCAAGTTTGTTGCAGATAGCGATAAATTGAGCATAAGTCTCAGGAAGTTGTTCTTTCATTTGGTCGATTGTATTTGGTGTACGGATTCCGGCAACAACGTCCTCTCCTTGTGCATTCATCAAATACTCACCATAAAGTTTGTTTTCACCATTTGCAGGGTTTCTAGTAAATGCAACACCTGTACCACAGTCGTCGCCCATGTTTCCAAATACCATGCTTTGTACGTTTACGGCTGTACCCCACTCTGCAGGGATATCATTCATCTTACGATAGAAGATAGCTCTTTCATTGTTCCAACTTCTAAATACGGCTTTTACAGCTTCCAAAAGTTGGGTCATAGGTTCTTGAGGGAACTCTTCTTTAAGTTGTTTTTTGTAAAGTGCTTTATAAGCTTTTACAATAGCAACCATATCTTTTTCGTCCAAGTCAGTATCTTTTTCTACTTTCTTAGCCTCTTTAACTTTATCCATTTCTTTTTCGAAATCTTGTCTGTCAAGACCCATAACAACATCTGCAAACATTTGGATAAATCTACGATAGCTATCATATGCAAAACGGCGATTTCCAGTAAGTGATGCAAGACTCTCTACTACTTCGTCATTGATACCAAGGTTTAGGATAGTATCCATCATACCAGGCATAGATGCACGAGCACCCGAACGAACAGAAAGTAATAGTGGGTTTTCTTTATCGCCCAATTTTTTACCAGTGATTTTTTCTGTTTTTGCAAGAGCAACATTGATTTGAGAAACTACTTCTTCGCTTAAAGTAGCATTGTCCTCATAATATTTGTTGCAGGCTTCAGTAGTGATAGTGAAACCTTGTGGAACTGGCATGCCAAGTGAAGTCATTTGAGCAAGATTGGCACCTTTTCCACCAAGAAGATTACGCATTTTTGCATTACCTTCTTTAAATAAGTAAACATATTTTTTTGCCATTTAAAACACCTCTTTTATTATTTTAAAGTCCGTAGTATTATACTCAATAACATATTTTACAGCAAATGATTTTACCCACTTTTTTGACTTTTTTAGCCATTTTCCACCAATTGCTTAAAACTTTTGATTTTGTAGTCCAAAATGCTCTCCAAATTAAATTTTAGCGAATTGATACAAGCAAGCAAAACTTCGTCATTTGCCTTGATTGAAGAAAGTTTTTCGTCTGTCGAATTGTTGATTATTTTCAACAAATTATATTGCTGACGACTCAATAACATTCCATAACCCGAACAACAGCTACGACAACAAAAAGAATGACTATCAAAACTAAGTAATATCTCATCTGCAATCGGCATATTGCAATTGTCGCAAGAATCAAATGACAATGCATAACCTAAATATGTAGTAATATTTAACATAAATTTTATTATGTACAATTTTGCATTAACTTCTTTTTGATATGTAATATTTTTAATTGTGTTGATAAGATCAATAAAAACCCACTCAGCAAGTAAATTGGGTCTAAGCACTATATCGACTATCTCAAGCAACATACTCGCCATAACATAATTGTCATAGTCTTGAGTAAGCTCGAAAAATGTATCAAAAGAAGTTGCATTAGTGACCACATAAAAGTCGCCTTTTTTAGCCAAAATCCACTCACAAAAAGAAAAAGGAAGTGCCGCCCATTTTAGTTTGGCTTTAGCACTTTTGACCCCTTTAATAATTGCTGTTATTTTTCCAATCTCTGGAGTGAAGATTCTAAGCAGCATGTCATTGTCTTTATATGGTGTTGTGGACAAAACTATGCCATTCACTTTGATTTCTTCCATCGCTATTCCTTATTTCTTTAGTGATTTGTACAACATATAATACCCCACATTACCACTTTCAGTAAATAATTTCCAACATAGACTTTTAATATCTTCTGTCATAATTACCTCCTAGTATAGTTTGTGAAGTAATGGTTTATTTATGCGCGCTCACACACACACTTTATTATGTAGTGCTCGCGAATTTCGACATCTCATTTGTCACGAGATTATAGTTCGGTATTGTTATAACCAAGATTTTTGATATATAGATTGTTGTTGCGCCAATTATCACGAACTTTTACAAAAAGCCTAAGCATTACTTTATGTCCGACAAGTTTTTCAATGTCTTCCCTAGCAGCTGTACCAATCTTTTTAAGCATCTCACCATTTTTGCCAATAATAATGGTTTTGTGACCAGATTTTTCACATATTATATCCGCACTTATGTCATAGACATCATCTTCTTTATACTCAATAATATCCACAGCAATACCATGAGGTATCTCGTCTTGCAACAACCATAATGCTTTTTCTCTTATTATTTCCGAAACCAAAAACCTCTCGGTTTTGTCAGTAAATACTTCATCGGAAAAATATTTTACACCCTCTTTCAAATGTTTCTTTATGATATCAATCAAAACATCAACATTTTTACCTTTTAATGCAGAAAGAGGCACAATATCCTTAATGTTTTTCAAAGCATTAAATTGAGAAAGTTTTGGGTACAGTTTTTCAAAACTAGTCTGATCTATTTTATTGATAACCAAAATAGTATTTTCCCTATCAAACTTATCTACAAAGGCAAGACGTTTTTCAGTAAATGGTTTTGTACCATCAAGCACAACAACATTTACATCTACACCCTCCCTTGCACTATCAATACTTTTTTGCATATACTCATCAAGTTTATTTTTACTCGCATGCATGCCTGGAGTATCTATAAATATAATTTGGGCATCTTCCTCATTCAAAATACCGATTATTTTATTGCGTGTTGTTTGTGGTTTTGGAGACACAATCGCCACTTTTTCACCCAAAATTGTATTGATTAGTGTGCTTTTACCTACATTTGGCTCA
Source organism: Clostridia bacterium (assembly GCA_045654505.1). GTDB lineage: Bacteria > Bacillota > Clostridia > Christensenellales > UBA1242 > UBA11490. Next base: position 7,657 of record JAZONM010000013.1, read on the forward strand.
CCAAGTATCGCCACAAAACCCGATTTAAAACCCATTACTATATCTCCTCTGAAAGTATTTTTTCTTCCATTTCTCTCATAATCTTTTTATCCCCATCAGTCATATGGTCATAACCTAAAAGATGCAACAATCCATGCAACGCAAGATAACTCAATTCTCTTTCAAAAGAATGACCGTACTCTTTTGACTGACTTTTTACTTTGGCAATACAAATATAAATCTCGCCAATAAAAATATTACCTGTTTCATAATTTATGTCGAAAGGAAAATTTTCTTTCGAAATCTTATCGACAATTAAACCCATACCCACTTGATCAGGAGGAAGAAGTGTCGGAAAAGATAAAACATCCGTAACTTTATTAACATTTCTATAAAGACGATTGATTTTCTTTATTTTGCATTTATTCACAAAGACAACATTGACTTCCAAAATTTTTGGAAGGTCCAAAACCTTTTCGGCTTTTTTATAAGTGGATACAATTAAATTATGATATTCACATTTACATTTACTGCTATTCACCAACATTCGTTATCTCCATAGTCGCTGTAAGATAAGTTTGAATAAAAATATCATTTCCTCGCGACACAATCTTTTGTTCTTCATTTGTTATGTTAATATAATTAGGTACTTTATTATAAGCTAAAAGACGACTTTCATGCAACAAAATATCCCGACTTTCTTCCAAATTCTGTTTTATCACTTTTTTCTCACATTCGTAGAATGTAACCTTAGTACATGTAAGAGGCAAAAAATTGCCTGTCAAATCAAAACAAGAATCAGCAATTTCGTACACTTCATATGGAGACTCAATCGAATCACTTAAAAGTGTTTTATCATTCCAAGAAACAAATGAAAAAGTTTTTCTTTTTCCTGTACGAGAGAGGATAGTTTTTTCAGATTCAAAACGTACACTACCCACCCACCATACCTCAGCAGAAATCTTAGCAATCGCAGGACATGACACACTCCTACCATCAACGATAGTATAAGCACCTACAAGATCTTTTCCAGGAGTCACGACATCTCCCACCTTACATAATGGCGTACCTGACAGAACGTCAATTGATTTGATAATCAAATTATTATTTGAAGTTATATTTTCATTTTTTGATGCATTTTCACTATCTTTTTCTTTAATATTTACACAAATCGTGTTACCTTTTTGACTCACACTTACCAAACTGACATTATTTAAATTACTTAAAAGATAGTTTTCAAGGTCCTCATTTTTAAAAATATTATAAGCACCCTTCTTTATACCAAACTCCTCTATTTTGCATATAACTTCATTTTTTGAAATGATATTTGTGCCATAAATATTGTAATTTAAGGTAAGTCTGCTCACAGAAAAAACACCTACCAACATAACAAAAATTCCGATATAAGCCCCTAATCTATACATAAAATCATGTTTTAATTTTTGAAAACCTGACCGCTCAACAATTTGCAATTTATAATTTTTCAATTTATCGTTTTTAGTTATCTCAATATAATCTTTGCGAGTGAACGAAAATGTTATGTTTTTATAATCTTTTTTATTCAAATTGTAAAATTTTATTCCAAGCGACAACACTTGATTTTGAAAATAATTCCAATTAAGTCCTTCGTATTTTATTTTGATCAAATTATTCTTTTTCATTTTCCAACCTTATCAAAAAATACATTCTGAAATTTACCTTTTAAGACCAATTCACTTTTACTAAACTGTACTATTTTTATATCTTTTCCTAGTATATTTAATCGATTATCTCGAGTCAAAACAACCACTTCTTCATTTGAATAACTTATCATTTTTTTAAAATCATTCAATACTATAGTGTTTTGAAACCAATGTATTTTTATATTTGACGACACCTCATCATACGGAAGATCTACAACATCACAAATCTCTTTTAAAAATCCAAACATATATAATCTCCTAGTTATTTTTATGAAAAAATATAAGCATTTAGAATACACACAATAAAAAAAGACAGTATTACACTGTCTTTAAAATTTGTTTTTCTTCTCAAGTAGATTTGCAATAAGCATCGCTTTCATTGTAGGACTCAATGACGAAATTTCCTTGTTTAATTCATTTTCAGCCCCTATATTGCCGTCCAATTCATCTAAGATATCTTTTGTACTTAGGGCCTCATCTTGCATTTCGCCTTCAATTTCAATTGGTTTAAATTCATATCCTACTCGTCTAATCTTATTGTTTTCAACCATATTTGCTTCAAGCTGGTCACTTTCATCAATATTTACTCTGTCTTGCATATAATTTCCAAGCGTAACTTCTTGTAATATATCAGGTATCTTATCCTCATTATTCTCAGTTTTCTTATCCTCTTTTGGAGCAGTTGTGAGTTTTTTAGGCTCTGACGATTTGTATTTTCTTATACAAACATTGTAAAACAAAGTAAGTATTACAACAAATGAAATTACAGCAAGTATAACAATAACCAAGGTCATTATTCTTCATTCTTCTTTTTATTATTTTTCACATCTGGCAGTGCATTCACGACTGTAGTTTTGCCAATCGCATTTCGCATTGTGGTGTCAGCCACAACATTTTGCATTCTATAATAATCCATTACGCCAAGATGTCCTTTTACAAAAGCCTCACTAATAGCTTTCGGAACCTCAGCCTCAGCATCAAGCAATTGGGCACGTTTTTCTTGTGTACGTGCTCGCATTTCATGTTCTGTAGCAATGGCCATAGCTTTTCTTTCTTCAGCTCTTGCATTGGCTATTTTCATATCAGCCTCAGCTTTTTCTGCCATTATTTGAGCACCTACATTTCTACCCACATCTACGTCTGCTATGTCAAGAGACAAAATTTCAAATGCTGTACCCTTATCCAAATCTTTATTTAATATCGTTTTGCTTATTGCGTCAGGATTTTCCAATACTTCAGTATGTGTTTTTGCACTGCCGACAGTTGTTACTATTCCTTCACCTATACGCGCGATAATTGTTTCTTCACCAGCACCACCAATAAGTTTTTCAATGTTACTTCTTACTGTTACACGAGCTATTACGATAAGTTCGATTCCATTTCCTGTAACAGCCGAGATTGGAGGTGTTGTTATAACAACTGGCTTTATACTATTTTTCACCGCAAGAACAATATCTCGATTTGCTAAATCTATCGCTTTTGCAGTCTCGATTGACAATGGTATCTTTGCTCCATGCGCAGCAATCAATGCCTCCACAACCTTCGATACATTTCCGCCTGACATATAATGCGTTTCCAAATCATCAATGGTAAGCGTAACACCTGCTTTTTTTGCATTGATATAACAATCTACAAGCATTGCCACATCAACATGACGTATGCGCATACCTACAAGTTTTCCAGCAGATATATGTGCACCTGATACAGTCGCTCTTAGCCAAATACCCACAGGCACAATGCCAATAATAATTGCCAATATTATAAGAACAACAACAATAATTGATATCCAAATATATATGGACATACCCAACATACTCAACATATCTCTCTCCTATATTTTCTTAACGTAAATTCGGTCACCTTTTACTTCAATTACTAGAATTTTACTATTTTTTTCTATAAACTCACCTGTTGAAATTGCGTCATAAGTTTTTTCATTTAATGACATTTTTCCTGTAGGATTAAAGTCACTACTAGCAAAACCCTTTTTACCTATTAGTTTTTGAAATTCTTTTACTTTTTCAAAATTCACAGGTACACTTGTCTTGTCTTGGACAAATGGTGACCTTTTTATTATTCCAACACGTGCAGAAATTGTAAGCACTACAAAAAGGACCAAAATCGCAACAATTGCAAAGCCCAACATTACTACAATTTGAGTGAAAGTAGCTCCAAGACATATCTTAGTTATTATTCCACCTAAAGTAAAAAGTCCACCCAATATTCCAAAAACACCTATACCTGGGACAAAGACTTCCACCATGAAAAACACTAGTCCAACAAGTAAAAGAATCATTGCAATTAGACTCAATCCGCTAAACAAACTGGCAATTTCGTTCCACATATTATTTACCTCTTACGTATTATATCATATTATATTCTAAAAATAAATACCTAATTTACAAAAAAGCGAAAATTGTAAATGATAAAAAACAAAAAAACACAGCCTTGCGGTTGTGTTTTGATTTTTATTATAGAGCTGATTTCATATCATCAACAATTGATTGCAACTCAACAAAAATTTGTCTTACATCTGCATTGTCACTATCAAGACCTTCGCCCTTGTCAGTTTCAGTCTCAATCAAGTTTTCAATGTCATTGATAAGGTCAAGTTTTTTGTCCATATCGCTGTCATTACTAAAATCAAGTTCTGCATAACGAGTTGTGATATCTCTTAGTGTTTCACTCAAATCATCATGATCCTCTTCCTCATACACAGGTTCTTCTACTTTCTTAGTAGTCTTTTTAGTATATGTTACAGGCTCGGCAGTTCTTACAATTTGTTTTGTTGTCTTTTTAGCAGTTGTAGTTTTTGTAGATGATTTTTTGTTTTTAGATTGATATACTTCTACATTGCCATCAAGATTTGAGATAAACATATGAGTATCAAACATATGCTTGTTTTGTTCTTGATATGGTGTATTGATATCAATAAGTGTACGACCACTGCTCTTAAGTTCTACCAAAAGAGGAATTAGGTCGCCATCTCCCGCTACAATACAGTAAGTATTGATCTCAGGTTTTGTATAATTTAGCGCAACACCATCAACAATGATTCTTGAGTCCAATTGGCTGAATCTCTTTTTATAACGCATAAAAGGTGCTGTCTCATAACCAAACTTTGCAATTAGGTCACTAAGATAGATGTGTTTTCTATCATTATAACCATAGAATTTGCAGAACACAACTTCACCATATTGATTAAGTTTTGTGTAAAGTTCGTTGAAAGCATCTCCACTAATTTTTACATTATCAACGTCTACCAATAATGCAATTTTCTTTTCTGACATAATTTACTCCTTATTTTCCCTCTTTGCATAGAACATATATTGTTGGGCATAGCCCGACAGATTTCCATACAATTTAGTAAAAAATTTACTTATTTCTTTTGGGTTTGAAAGATTGTCCCCATACTTTTCCTGATATGCTTTTACTATCCATGTGTCTGTTGGAAAAACATCTGTTTTGCCATAACCAAATAGTAAAATACAATCAGCGACCTTATTTCCAATGCCCTTCAATTCAAGCAATTTTTGCTTAGCTTCAAGAGTGTCCATTGAATATAGGTTCATATAGTCGAAGTCGTGCAAGGATTTTATCGTACTTACCAAATAAGCTGACCTATAACCACAACCCAAATTTCTAAAATCGCTTTCAGATATTTTATCCAATTGTGATAAGGTCGGAAATGCATAATAGTCACCAATTTTCGTCCCAAAATTTTCACATATCTTTTCGATAATCTGCTTTATTCTTGGGATATTATTATTGGCAGAAATGATAAAACTAATTATCATCTCAAGTGGATTTTGCTTCAAAATCCTTATGCCATTTCCAAAATTTACTTCGTAAGACAAATCACCTTTGTCCTTCAAATCCAATTTTATTTTAGCATAATTTGTATCTAAGTCAAAGTAATTTATAAAATATTTTTTATCTTTACAATAGATTTTTGAGCAATCTTTTTGACAATATACATCCGCCTTTTGACTCAAAGTGTATAATGTATAGCCAAAATCTCGCTCTTTAAATCTAAATATTTGACCACATTCAAGTATGTGACGGATATTAAAATCCTCATTACTTACTTCAATATGGTCATCAAAAATCCTATAGTTTTGCATCTTATTATTTTTCTACAGGATAAACACTAACTCTCTTTTTATCCTTTGTTTCATGCTCAAATTTAACAACGCCATCAACTTTACTATAAAGCGTATAGTCTTTTCCAAGACCTACATTATTTCCTGGATTAACTTTAGTACCACGTTGTCTAATAAGAATAGTACCAGCCAAAACTTCTTGACCGTCTTGACGTTTTACACCAAGTCTTTTACTGCGACTATCACGGCCGTTTTTAGAAGTACCTTGACCTTTCTTATGAGCAAATAACTGAATATTGATCATCATAATCTCTTAACCTCCACTTTAATATTTGAAGGATACCCATTCTCTAAATCTTTTAATGACCAGAACATTGTTTCTAGCAAAACTTGAGCTTTGCTAAGTTTTTCTTCGTCTAGCCATTTTGGTAACCTTAATGTATAAATTCCTTCGTCGTCTTTTTTTACAATTTTGCACTTTAGACCAAGCACTTTTGTAAGACCTAGTCCACACGCTTGTACAATCGACGAAACGCTTGCACACACAATGTCATGTCCGTATTCAGCATAACCTGTATGGCCTTCACATGAAAACCCCATAATATTGTTTTCATGTCTCAAAACAACAACTTTTGTCATACTACTTTACCGATACGATTTTAAGTGTTGTGTATGGTTGTCTATGACCTTGTTTTCTTCTTACGTTCTTTTTAGCTTTGTACTTGAAAACAACAATTTTATCGCCTTTGCCGTGCTCAACCACTTCTGCCAAAACTTCTGCGTTTTTAACATAAGGATTACCATTAACAACTTTTTCACCATCAACAAGCATAAGTACATTTAGACTTACTTTTTCGCCAACTTCTTTGTCAAGTTTTTCAACACTAACAAGATCGTCTTTAGCTACTTTATATTGCTTGCCACCTGTTTCAATAATTGCGTACATAATTTACCTCCTCTACCCAAACTCACCGAGATCAGGGCGTCTACAATTTGCAGAACTTATATCACCCAGCCCGCGTGGCTCGAGTGTAATATATCATATATAAATATGTTTGTCAATAAAAAACCTCAAAAAGTCCGTAAATTCTTTGTTATTAAGGAAAAATATCTTCACATATCTTGCCCCTTTTTTTATTGATAAAAATTAAGTACAAAACCTTTTCACAACATTTCTGAATAAACTAAAAAAATTGGTGGAAAACTAAACTAAATTTGGGAGGAAGATAATGCAAGAAGATTTGAAAAAACAACACAACACAGAGCTATTGGACGCAATATACAAAAACAGTCAAATGGGTATCAATGGCATAAAAAACATAATCGATGCCGTCGAGGACGGAAAAATGAGGCACCTACTTCTAAAACAGCAAGATAAGTATATCGATATCTCTCAGTCATGTAGCGAAAAAGCACTGCAAAATGATATCGAATTAAAGGACGTAAATCCATTTTTAAAAGGAATGTCTTACACTTCAATAAAAATGAAATCCATGATGGATAATTCCACTTCTCACTTGGCTGATATGCTCGTACAAGGCACAACAATGGGAGTTACAGATGTGCTTAAAAAACAAGGTGAAAACAGCCTTGCAAACGAGGATATCGTAGAGCTTGCAAAAGACTTGCAGCGAGCGGAAGAAGAATTTGTAGATTCACTTAAAAAATTCTTAGTGAAATAAAATAAAAAAGACCTAAATATAGGTCTCTTTTTAATATTATTTCTACAACCCTATTATGCTATTCTTGAAGCCAAACAACGGTCACTCCAGAGTTTTGATTGTATAATTGTGACGACAAAATCAACTCAGGATAAAGCATGCAAAGTTTGACTTTTAAATCATTACTATCTCCCCAGTGTTCGCCTTGTACAAAGTCAATTATCTTACCTTCTTTCCTAAGCTTTTGAAGATATTGCACAACACTGTTTTTGATGACACCACCTACCCCATGCGAACCATATCCATGAACAACAATAATAACGCTTTCCCCCATCACAGTATTATCATGGATTGCTTCATCTAGTAAATGTATAGCATAACCACTATCTGGCATGTGCTCTTTAATATTGACAATTTTCATCACAGTACCCTATATATGTCACCAATACAGTCCCATATTTTCTCTCATCTACTTTTACAAAAACTGCAGGAATGGTATATGATTTATCAAGCAAATGTTCATAAATTATCATACCATCATGCTCAAGCAAAGCATATTTTGCAATCAATTGCAGAGCTGCTTCGCCATAGTCGGTATCAAATGGCGGATCCAAGAAAATAAAATCAAATTTTTGTCCTTGAAGTGATTTTAAAACTTTTTTAAAGTCGCCTTCTTTAAGATTTGGCGAAAGCCTACACTTTTTAAAATTTTGATTGATAAGTTTTATGCTATTAGGATTATTGTCACAAAGTGTGACACTGCCAGCACCACGACTTAAAAATTCTAAAGATATATTACCCGTCCCAGCAAAAAGATCAAGGACTTTGCTTCCATCAATATTGAATTGTATTTTATTAAAGATACCCTCTTTTACACGATCGATAGTAGGACGAATATTGTCATAATCAAACTCTAAAAGATTTGTGCCTTTAAACTTTCCAGCAATTATTCTCATATAAATATTATAAAACAAAAGATTTAAGATTGCAAATTTAATATGCGAAATATTTAACAATATGACAGCTACTAAATTGTATATTTATTCATCAACAACAGTCGTTTTAATGCGTGAATGTTTTAAATTTGTGAGCATTTCATAAGGTGAAGAATCCAAAAGATTGGACCATGTAAAGACATCAATCTCTTTACCACAATCACATCCCAAAATAGTAACAGTATCATATAATTGAACTTCACCGATATCTGTCAAATCTACAATCATAGCATCCATACAAACTTTCCCAATTACATCAGCCTTTACACCTTTGATAAGCAAAAATCCAAGATTAGATAAAGCACGCAAGAATCCATCACCATAACCAAACGGAACTACACCTATCTTCATATCCTTATCAGCAACAAACGAACACTCATATCCTACACTTTCACCCTTATTAAGTTTTTGTATGTGAGTCAATTGACTCTTAATCGAAACAACATTTCTTAGATTGTTATCATAGTTCGTTTTTGAGTACAAAGCAAAACCAACGCGTACCATATCATGCAAAAAATTACCACATTTGAGTGTACCAAAACTACTACAACAATGAATTAGGATTTTTTTATTTTTTATATTTTTTATAATTTTTTCAAATAAATTATGCTGTTTTTTAATAAATTGTGTATTTTTTTCACTTGTAGCAAAGTGCGTGTATATTCCTTCCAATATTA
>JAZONM010000014.1:0-80000 GCA_045654505.1 Clostridia bacterium
ACCTAATAATAATATCAATCCTATTTATTTGGCTGTCTGACATAATTAAAAATACTTATATAACAATAACGATTTCATTTCTAATTGCAATCATCATAGACATAGTCTACAATGCTCTCACAAAGAAAAAAAAGAATGTCATATCGCTAAATAAAAAAGAGAAAAATGAGGTCAAGGAAATAAGTAAGCAATTCTTATTTGCAGACAAGGCAAAAATACTCAATTACTTTTACGGATTACTGTCACAAAATCACAAAGCCGAAATTAAAAATGATTATATTATAATAACCAACGAAAAAGTAAGAATTTTAATAACAACATCATTTAATTGCATCTATCTAAACAATGAAGATATTATCTCAACATACAATAAATGTAAAAATGAGAAGATTGTAAATAGTATTATACTAACAAACAAATTCAACGAGGAAAACACAACTCTAATAAATATGGTTAGTGATATAAAAATAACTATATATGATATTGATAGAGTGTACAAAAATATCATAAGCAAATACAACACCCCACCAAATTTTGATATCGAATTATCAAAGATAAAAAGCCTAGGCATTAAAGACATAACCAAGTATGCGTTTAATAAAAAACTATCAAAAAACTATTTTTTAAGTGGTATTTTATTACTTTTTGCTTCATTTTTCACAAAATACAAACTTTATTATACAATAATGAGTACACTTCTTTTATTTTTTTCTCTTATATGTATATTTCGAAACAATAATAAAGTAACAAAAATAAATGAAAGTAACATATTATAATTTGATAACAATAAAAAAGATGCATACATGTGCATCTTTTTCGTTTTATTTGCGAATACTACATTCTATTATCATACTAATTTTTACGTCGAAAATTCAGTACAATACAAAATCAAAATCCTCTTTTAAAAAATCTCAAAAGACATAATATCGTTTATTTCTTAGCCAACAAATCGCGTACAACTTGTAATTTTTTATCAGTCTTTTTAGAGGACTTTTTGTACAACACAATCTTGCTTCCAATAATGGTCACTATCTCACAATTGCAGATATTTTCAAGTTCTTCACCTATCTCAATTGGTGTGGACAACGCATTACTATTTACCTTAATTTTAATGACCTCATGAGCATACAGATTATCATTGATTTGTTTGATTAAATTATCATTGATTTCCTCTTTTCCCACTTGCACCAAATCAGGCAATTTTTGTGCGTAACTTCTTAGCCTAATTCTTTGTTCTTTCGTAAGCATATTTTACTCCTCGTACTCCAATTCTACATCACCAATAATTACAGTATCACCCTCTTTCATGCCCTTTTCTTTAAGACGGTCAATTACACCTTCTTCTTTAAGTTGTCTTTGGAAATAAGCATTTGAAGTGTAGTCCTCAAGTACAACACGACGTGTGATTTCATCAATAAGATTTCCTTCGACCTTATAAGTTTTGTTGTTGATTTTAGTAACAATAAAGTCACGGTCTTTCTTCTTATCTATATCGCGTTCTTCTACTTCTAGACGTTCGGAAGCAGGTAATGTTGATAATTTAGAAACAACAGCTTGCAACAATTCGTTTAGACCTATATAACCCGCTGCACTTATCTCAAAAATTTGAGCGTCTTTAGGAAGTTTTTTCTTAAATTCCTCTATTTTACTCTTATCTTGCAGTAAGTCACATTTGTTTAGAGCCACAATTTGTGGAATTTTACCTACCTTGTCACTGTAATTTTTAAGTTCGTTGTTTATTGCACAATAATCTTTGTAAGGGTCTCTTCCCTCACTTCCAGATATATCCACTACATGAATAAGCAGTTTTGTACGTTCGATATGGCGAAGAAAATCAAGGCCAAGCCCCACTCCCTCGCTCGCCCCAGAAATAAGTCCAGGAATATCCGCCATTACAAAAGACGAATCAAACGCATTAACAACACCAATATTTGGAGCAAGTGTTGTGAAGTGATAATTGGCTATTTTTGGTTTTGCATTGCTTACACTAGCTAGCAAAGTACTTTTTCCTACATTAGGAAAACCAACAAGTCCAACATCGGCAATTGTTTTCAATTCTAGTATAATTTCCCAAGGCTGAGTCTTTACACCAAGTTCACTATAACGAGGTGCTTGACGAGTTGCTGTGGCAAACTTTGCATTACCACGTCCACCCATTCCACCTCTAAGTAGAACTATCTCATCATTTATATCAACCATATCAGCAAGGATTTTATTGTTTTGCGCATTGCGGATTACGGTTCCTAGAGGAACGTAAATAATTACGTCTTGACCGTATTTGCCATAACAATTATTGCTTCCACCGTCAGCACCATTTTCTGCTTTGAAGTGTTTTTTAAAACGGAATTCGCCTAGATTTGAGACTTTGTTTGTTACGCGAAAAACAATATTTCCGCCATGACCACCGTCACCGCCATCAGGACCACCATTTGGCACAAATTTTTCTCTGCGAAAACTAACTTTACCATTTCCACCATCGCCCGCTTTACATGTTATTTTTACTTTATCCAACAACATAATTATTTTCCTCCTCTATAGGTACAAATATCTTTAAATACACAATCAATACACTTTGGATTTCTCGCCGTACAATAATAACGACCAAATAGCAATATCAAATGATGAATTTCAGCCCAGTCTTTTTTAGGAAAAAGTTTCATCAAATCTTTTTCAACTTCTCTTACGTCTTTACCCTTACTAAGACCTAGTCTCTTGCTTACTCTAAATACGTGAGTATCTACAGGCATCGCTGGCACACCAAAAGCCACAGCTAGCACTACATTTGCAGTTTTTCTTCCTACACCACTAAGGTTCTGAAGTTTTTCCAATTCGTCGGGCACGAGTCCATTATATTTTTCTACCAAGTCTTTACTGCAAGCTATTATGTTTTTACTTTTATTATGGTAAAACCCACATGGTTTTATCACAGCCTCTACATCAGCAATAGACGCATTGGCTAGTTTTTCCGGAGTGTCCCATCTAGAAAACAACTCTTTAGTCACCATATTAACACGCTTATCAGTGCACTGAGCACTCAGTATAACTGCAATCAGCAATTGAAAATCCGACGAAAACTCAAGTTCGGATTTAGGGTTTTGGATAATCTCTCTTAAATTTCTCAATACATAATCTTTTTTATCCATATATTTATTATATCACAAAATAAGCCCACAAGTAAAATTATTATGTGGGCATATTATATTTTAAATTTGTATAAGTAATCCTTCCTCCGACTGTTTTCTTACCGTAAAACCCCACAAAAGAAAAGTATTTTCCACTTCGAAAACAATGAACACCTTTCGCAAAATTCTCGTATTTAAAAACAACAGTCAAGCCACAAGATGTAGACAATTCACTAGGTGTATTGATTATCTTAGTAGTCACATTGTACTTGCTTAAATTACGAGAAAAATTGAGCGCTTGTGTTCGGTTTTGGAATACAGCTAAGACCTCCATCATGTTCTCCTTTAAGAAACAAAATCGGCCCTACTTCATATTATTATAGAAAATAAAAATATGTTAATTAAGGAGAAATATGATTTATCTAGACAATGCATCTACCACACACAAGAAACCTAGATGCGTCATAAAAGCAGTAAAAAGAGGACTAGGAAGTCTTTCAGTAAATTCCGGTCGAGGCGCCTACAAACTTGCAATAAAAGCTAGCGACGAGGTATACAATGCTCGTGTTAGGATTTCAAAATTTTTAAATAACGACGATCCATCAAATATAATTTTTACAGGAAGCTGCACACAGGCAATAAATATGGCATTGCGCGGATCTGTAAAGCCAAACGGACATATAATAACAACAACATTCGAACACAATAGCGTACTTCGTACTCTTAATTATTTAAAGCAAAAATACAATATTTCATATACAATAATAAAACCAAAATCAACCATAATAACAAAAGAAGAAATTGAGAATTGTATAAAAAAAGAAACATACCTTATCGTCATAAATCATACCAGCAATGTGATTGGAGCGACTCAAAATTTGGAGATGATTGGAAAGCTTTGCAAAAGCAATAAATTGCACTTTTTTGTTGATGGAGCACAGAGTGTGGGACATACAAAAATCGACATGAAAAAGTGTAACATAAACATGTTATCCATAGCGGGACATAAAGGTACATTTGGACCACAAGGTATAGGAGTACTGGCACTAAACAACATCCAAATAAAACCACTAATAATGGGAGGTACTGGGACATATAGCGAAAGCATTAGTCAGCCTCTTGACCCTCCCGAAGCATTTGAAAGCGGAACACAATCTATTGCAAATATTTTGGGATTAAACGCTGGATTTGAGTTTTTAGAGCGAAAAAACAATAAAATATCGATAAAAATTAAAAAATTGTCGCAATATCTTTACGACAATTTAATTTCAATAGACAAGGTAAAAGTGTATAGTGGAAAGGAAAATAACGGTGTTGTTTCTTTCAATATACAAGGAATGTCAAGTAGCGAAGTCAGCAATATACTAAGTGAAAAATACAATATTTGTACACGAAGCGGATTGCACTGTGCTCCCCTTGTCCACGAGTATTTTGGGACAAAAAAGACTGGAATGGTGAGAGTATCTTTATCCTATTTTAATAGTTATAGAGATATAACCATATTTTTAAAAGCTATAAGACAAATAGTCACCACCTAAACCACCCATACCCCTCTGCATTTCTATCACCCATTATAATATTTCCTTTACTTATAATTTCTTTTTTAATCATATCGGGAGTATACTTTGGGTGATTTTTTATTATGTGACAACATATACCTGCAATCATTGGTGTTGAGATACTAGTTCCGGACATAGTATCGTAGTATTTGCCTTCAAGATTTCGATTGCAAGCGGAAACAACTTCTACACCTGGTGCAAGTATGTCAGGCTTAAATCTATCGTATATAGGACCACGACTTGAAAAATCCGCAACTTCAAATTTATCAATATTATATTCGCCATATACCCTATTATCATTAAGTGCCCCTACTGTTATTATCTTGCCACTTGCCCCAGGCGATTTTATTGTGGATTCGCCTGGTCCACTATTACCTCCAGCACCTACCACAACAATCCCATTATCCCATAGCGCTTCAGCCCCCTTAATCAATGGATCATTTTCACCAATAGGATCACTACCAAAACTCATACACACAACTTTTATATTATAGTTTCTTCTATTATCATAAACCCATTGCATAGCAGACAAAATTGTATTGGAGCCAGTCTCGCCATTTTTATCAAGGGCTTTTATTGAAATCAAATTTATGTTTGGTGCGATACCCGCATATTTACTTCCACTCAAAAAACCATTACCACAAAGCACCCCTGTCACACTTGTTCCGTGCCCATTATCGTCATATGGATATTTTTTATTATTGATGATATCAACCCACTTGATGAGTTTGTTTCTTCCTCCCACAATATCTAAATGTGGGTAAAGTCCTGTGTCTATTACAACAACAGAAAAGTCACTCCCTTTGTCATTTTTAGGAGTATTGAGTATCTTATTACTCACATGCATAAGTGCACTAACTTTTGCACCATGAGTTATGTATTTTACCGCACTAAGTTTTGCAATAGAATATACACTTTTAGAATTGAGCCGAAGCCCAATTGCATTTATGAATGGATAATATTTTACATCACTGTCAAAATCGAGTTTTTTCACACTATTAAAATCGTTTAGATATACAATACAATCTATACTAGTATTTTCCTTCGACATTACATTTACTATGTTTTGTATTACGGGTGAAATCTTACTCTGCATTCTTCCCCATCTCCATAAGGCGACCAAACATCTCCTTTTGTTCCGCATTAAGATAAGGTGACAAAGTGCTTTGAAGTCGATTTATTTCTTCATCACCAAGGCCTCCTGCTTCGCGTTTTGTCTTACTAGCCTGCAAAAATTCTTGCATGAGCGAATCTTTATCAAGCTTACTATACTTCTCTATCATTTTCTCTATGTCGTTGTCATCAATATGTTTTTGAGGTTTTGTAGCCTTCACCTCAATATTTTGCTTTTTATATTCACTGAATTTGGTCATACTTTACTCCTTATTGTCACTATTTATTATATGAATTCATATATAATAATGTTTATATCGGAGGTGGCAGATGCCCAACAATATTGCTAGTGAATATCCCAATGTGAGTTTTCCAAGCGAATACACAAAACAAGGACAAAAAGCATTATTGGATAAATACCTTAATAATGATACACACACCCAAGCTAGCAAAATACAAAACGAAGAAAAACACAATACTACACAAAAAAATAATATAGACCTACACAAACTAATGCCACTAATCAAAAGCATGTCAAAAAATCAAAGTATCAATAGCAGCGAACTTATGAAAATGATGTTGCCTATGCTAAGCGGCGGAAACAACAGTGACATCAATGATATATTGTGTATGTTTTTAGACAAAAAGAAATCGTCACAAGAGGAAAAAATCCAAGAAACAAGTGAAAACAAACCTTCAATATCCTCTTTCAGACGTGTGGAATAATATAAATATGTAATATGATAGCAATAAAAAAACCACCCTTTCGGGTGATTTGTTTTTTAATTTACAAGAGAGCCGTTTTCGATTATGACTTGTTTTCCATTTATGTGCGAAAACATATCTTTGTTTTCTACAGCAATTAAGCAAGAACAACCATTGGCTCTAACCAAACCATTGATATACTTGACTACTTTTTTAATCTCGCTCTCGCCAAGATGAGAGAAAACATCATCAATAAGTAAAATATCAAGGGTTCGCAATTGAAAACGAGCAAGTGCAACTTTTACTCTATCAAAATATTGCAAGTCCTTCATTTTCATATTAGCAATCGTCTCTATATCATAACTTTTCAGTGCATTCTCAATCTTGATAGCTGCAAGTTCTTTTACACACTTACGGATTTTTAGCACATATTGAAGATTTTCCAATACAGTTTTCTTTTCCATAAATACGGGATTGGAAGGAAGAAAACCTAAAGACAAATCTTTTTTAAAGTCTATTTTGTCAATAGGAATATTATTAAGAACAACACTACCACTAGTAGGTTTCTCAATACCTGCAAGCACACGCAAAAGACTACTCTTGCCCGAATCATGCTCGCCAAACAAAACAACTTTATCGCCATCTTTTATATTAAGATTTATATCACAAAGTGTAAGGTAATCTTTCGAATATGCCAAACACAAATCTTTTATTTCTATCACGTCTCTTTCCTTTTAATGTGTAACTTCAATCAAACCTACATTACCGTCATTACGTCTATAAACGACACTTACAAGACCAGAATTGGCATTTAAGAACACATAGAATGTATGATCAAGTGCTTCCATTTGAGCTTTTGCATCATCAACACTAATTGGCTCCAAGTCAAATCTTTTTACCTTTACAAGTTTTTCTGCAGGAGTCTCCTCAAATTGGTCTACAAACTCCATTCTTTCTGCTTGTTTGAATTTATTTTTATATCTAGCTGTATTTTTCAAAATTTGTCTTTCAATTTTTGGAAGTGCAAGATCGATATTGTTGTACATATTGTCACTCACAACTTCTCCACGCAAAAACAATCCATTTGCATTGATAGTTATTTCTAGTTTTTGGTCATTACCTTGCTCACTGCAAGCTACTTTAATATCGTAATCGTGATTGAAATATTTTTCTAGTTTTTCAAGTTTTCTCTCGATTACTTCTTTGAAATTGTTGGAAATTTTGTAATTTTTAGAAACATATTTTACTTGCATAAAAACCTCCCATATATAAAATATTGTTTTCCTTATAGAAAAACATATAGTTTTCTATAATTTATTTTAACAAAATTTGAATATCGACGCAAATATATTGAATTAGTTTTCTACTTTGAGAGTAAGTCTGCCATCTCTTGCAGAAATTATTATTGTGCTACCACGTGATATCTTATTTTCTAGCATATCCTCAGCTATCTTATCCTCTATCTCTTGCTCAATAAGCCTACGTAAAGGTCTTGCGCCATACTCTGCATTATAACCTTTTTCAATCAAGTATTTTAGCGCACTTTCGGTAACTTTAAGACTGACACCTTGCTCTTGTAGCCTTTTATTTAGTTTGCTTATAAATATCTTTGCAATATGTGTAAGTTGTTCGAATGATAGTGGATGGAATACTGTAATTACGTCAATACGATTGATAAATTCAGGTTTGAAATTGCGTTTTAATGCTCCTAGTAAAGTTTCTTTTATTGTCTCATAATCCACTTCACTTTGAGTCATATCCCCAAATCCAAAACGTGCTTTATTTTTCGGTATCTCACTCACACCTACATTGCTTGTGAATATAATAATAGTATTTTTAAAAGATACTAGACGTCCTTGGCTATCTGTCAATCTCCCCTCATCAAGAACTTGTAGTAATAAATTAAAGACATCTGGATGTGCTTTTTCTATTTCATCAAATAGCACTACCGAGTATGGCTTTCTGCGTACCGCCTCAGTCAATTGACCACCCTCATCAAATCCAACATATCCCGGCGGCGAACCAATAAGTTTGCTCACACTATGTTTTTCCATGTATTCACTCATGTCTACGCGAACAACAGCATTTTCATTATCAAACATCGCTTCGGCTAGGGCTTTGCAAAGTTCGGTCTTACCCACACCTGTTTGACCCAAAAACATAAAACTACCAATTGGGCGATTATTGTCCTTAAGTCCAATACGAGCTCGTCTTATAGCTTTTGATACTGCTACGACTGCTTCATCTTGTCCAATAACACGATTGTGCAATATGCTTTCAAGTTTTAGAAGTCTATCCTTTTCACTTTCTGTCAGTTTTGTAACAGGAATATTTGTCCATTTGGAAATTATGTTGCAAATATCATTTGATGTAATTGTTATATTGTTGTTGTCATTTTGAATATTGCTTAAGATTTGATTTTTGCGAGTCATAGCATCTTTTATCTTATCTCGGTACTCACTTGCCTTCTCATAATTATCCGAAATCAATGCATCACGTTTTTCCGCTTCATAACGTGAGATTTCTTCTTCAATTTCCGACAATTCGTCCGGTTTTTTACTTCCATACACTTTAGCCTTACTGCTAGCCTCGTCAATTAGGTCAATAGCTTTATCAGGAAGGCTTCTGTCCATAATATATCTATCACTCAATGTAGCTGCTGCAATTATTGCCTCGTCAGAAATTTGCACTTTATGGAATGCCTCATAACTATCTTTCAATCCACGCAAAATCTCGATTGTTTGCTCTACAGATGGTGGATTGACCATAACAGGCTGGAATCTGCGTTCCAAAGCCTTGTCCTTCTCAATATATTGGCGGTACTCATCAGTAGTGGTAGCACCGATTGTTTGAAATTCACCACGTGCAAGATATGGTTTCAACATATCCGAAGGATTGACCTCGCCTTTATCACCACCTGCTTGAGCCAATGTATGAATCTCATCTATAAAAACAATTATGTCTTTATTATTTGTGATTATGTCGATAAGTTCTTTAAGCCTTTCCTCTAGCGCACCACGATACTTTGTTCCAGACAATAATCCACCCAACTCAAGTGAAAAAATGCTTTTGTTTTTTAATAGATCAGGCACTGTGCCTTTAACTATTGCCAAAGCCAAACCATCAACTACAGCACTTTTACCTACACCCGCTTCGCCGATAAGGACAGGATTGTTTTTTGTCTTTCTACATAATATTTCGATAATACGAGCTGTTTCTTCTTCACGCCCGATTATTGGGTCAATACGTCCGTCACGCGCCTTTTGTGTCAAATCTTGACCCATTTCAAGAAGTTTTTCAGGCAAATTTGATTTAGTAGGTGCACTTCCATACCCACCATTATTAGACGCTTCAGCATAAGAACTTTGCGCTACACCTTCACTCTTCAAAGCTTGTAAGATACTCGACTTCAAATCATTTATATTGATGCGAAAATTACGTTTTAATAAAGTTACGCCATAGCTATTGTCACTCAAAAGCAACGAAACAAGTAAATGTTCTGTGCTAATAAAATTGTGGCCGATTGAACTTGCAAATCTACGAGCAGTAACAAATACTTCTTTATTTTTTGGCGAAAGACCAATTTGATTGTTGAGAATATTTAGATTTTTCTTTTGGTTTGACTTGGAGAAGATTGCATCCAATTTTTCCAAAGTCACGCCATATGATGAAAGAATCTTACTAGACGCAGTGTCAGTCACAGACAAAATCCCGTACAAAAGATGCTCTGTACCTACTTGATAAAAGCCATATTGCAATGCTGTGCTACCAGCAGTCTGAAGTGCACGATTAACACTATCAGTTATTCTCATTTCATTATTGTACATTGTCTTCCTCCTTTAATTTATCTATTTGTTTCTTTATCTTTCCGGCATCTTCATACCTCTCTTCATCTATCGCCTTCCTCAAATCACGTTCTAATTGAGCAATATGAGAGGGCTGAGCCTCGTCAAAGCCAAGATCTATGTCTATAGGACTTTCCATGTTTTCCAGCATGTCTCTTATTTCAATTTCAAAAGTATCATAACACTTATCACAACCAAGTTTTCCACGTCTTAAAAAATCCCTAAATGTGCTTTTACATTTATCGCATTTTTTCTCTTCAAAACCTAATCGATTAAATCCAAAACTTTCAAATGGCTCAAAGAAATTGGGCATAAAATCATCTTCCCACGACTCAAAATCTGCCCAATCGGTGTCTTCCACACAATTAGAGCACAAGTGAGTTTCGAATCCATCACCATTTATCACAATAGTTTTGTGAAAAGTTGCTTCCTTCTTTTTGCATTTATCACACAACATAATCTTTAGTCCTCCCTCAATATATTTACTACAATGCTACGCAAAATATTTGCACGCAATTTGTTTTCAAGTCTAAGCGGATTGGCAAGAGCCTTATTAGAAATACTACATTTGATTATTTCCTTTTCACCACTCGATACAAAACCTCTATTTTCCAAAACTTCCAAAATTTGAAGCGCTGTATTAAAGTCAACTTCTTCACCAATAGTCGTGGTGAGTAATGTCTTCAGATACACATCTTTATCTAGCCTTACCCTTTCAAGACGGATATACCCACCACCACCTCTATGGCTCTCTACGATATAGCCTCTTGGGTGTGTAAAACGAGTAGACAAAACATAATTGATTTGACTAGGTGCACAATTGAAAAATGATGCAAGCTCGTTGCGTGACAAATTGATTTCGTCATAACCTTCCAATTGCTCTATTATAAATTCTTCTATAATATCGCTAATATTAGCCATCACACCCTCCTTTTATAAAAGTTTGACTTTCTTTGACCTTTATCAACAATAGTCTATCATTGCTCTCTAAGAATGTCAATAAATTTTTTATATTTTAAGGGATTTTTTAACAACTTAAACCAAACTTATCCTATCAATCCAATAGACAATAAAAAAAGTAGGCATTGCCTACTCATAAAAAACATATAAAATCAAAGCTGAGATTGTCAGCCAGAAAATCCTTTCAAAATAGCTAGTGCTAAGAAAATAAGAAGTACAAATTCCATAATTTCATCTCCTTTTACATTGATATTATATCATAACCAATAGTAAATTGCAATACTTTGTCAAATTTTCAATTTTTTTATTGTTTTTATCGCATTTTGCTTAATTTTATCCGCATTATCAATCAAAAACTGGTTGTTTTCATATAATATATTGCCATTCACCATAGTAAGACAAACATTTTTTGTCCCCATGGAATTAACCACATTATTGATAAGATTATTGATAGGAAGTGCATTTGGTAGGGTCAAATCTAGAAGTATTATATCCGCAAAACACCCCTTCTCTATTTTACCAAGTTTGTCTTCACCAAGTGCTTTGGCGCCATTTATTGTAGCACTACGTAATGTCTCGAGAGTTGTCAATGCAAATGGTTGGTTTAGGACCCCCGATTGAAGATTATCCAATAAAAACATCTCTTTAAACATATCAAGAGAATTATTGCTTGCAGCACCATCAGTGGATACACACACATTGATATCGTTTTTTGTGTATGAGTATATCGGAGCAATGCCACTACCAATTATAAGATTGCTACTAGGACAACTGGTCACATTAACATTGTAGTTTTTCATAATTTCCACATCGTCCTTATCACAATGCACACAATGCGCAAGTAGTGTATTCCTGTCAAGGACCCCAAAACTTTCTAGGAGTTCTACAGGTGTCATTTGATATTTTGTATAACACTCTCCTACCTCTTTAAGTGTTTCACTCAAATGAGTAGTGATAGTCAAATTATGTTTTTTAGAATATTTTACAAGTTCAGCATATTGACTCTCGTCGCACGAATAAATGGAGTGAGCATATAATATTGGTTTTACGCCATTATTGGTCTTTTTAATTTCTTCAATCTCAGCGTCTAAATACTTCTCGTCCAAAACTTCACTTCCAGTAATAGCGCCTACACCAATCCAACCACGTACGCCCAGTTCTTTCATAGCCTTCGCAGTCATTTTATTAGCCATATACAAATCAACAACAGTCGTAATGCCATTTTGAATGCACTCAAGAAGGCCCAATTTTACACCATTGTAAAAATCCTCGTCTGAGCATTGTTCTTCTAAAGGGCGCATATTGTCATGCCACCAATTGTTGAAATTGGTGTTTTCTCCAATACCACGAAACAATGACATGGCTAGGTGGCAGTGAGTGTTTATAAATCCAGGCATCAAAGCTTTGCCCTTACAGTCTATTACGCGATCAAAATTTTCCCCAATTACTTTTCCTATTTTTTGAATAGTATTTCCATCTACAAAAACGTCACCCTTTAATATGTCGTTTTTGTCGTTCATTGTAATTATTATTGCGTCTTTGAATAGTATTTTCATATTTACCTCTACATAGATAGTATATATTTTTTTAAATGAAATACAAAGAAAATGACTTAAATATAATAAAAATCTCAAAGATTTAATAAAAAAAGACCGTAATGGTCTTTTTTCTTATATTCTCTTTTTTGCGTGGAAAGCCACACCAATTGCCCCAGCACCTACATGCGCTACTGATATTGGGCTAGCTTTTTCAATCCAAATGCGTGCATCGCTTCCAAGCAAACTGACTAACATTTCTTTCAATTGCAAAGCATCTTTTTCACAATCTGCATGTACAATTGCTATTGGATAATCAACTAGATTTTCTCCTAATTCTTTTACTTTTTCTACCATCTCCAAAAGAGCTTTTTTCTTACCCTGTGCCTTTCCTACTTGCACAATATCGCCATTATCATCTACTGCAAATATAGGTTTTATCAAAGCATTATTCCCCGCTTGCAATATAGACACCTTCTCTCCGACAACATTCTTCAAATTGTCGACCATAAAATAAAAAGCTGTTTGCTCACGAATATCTTTTAATATCTCAATTATCTCTTCGTCTTCAACACAGCGTCTATGAAGTACTGCGCCTTCATAAGCGATAAGTCCGGCTTGTACAGAAAGTCCCAGTGTATCAAAGGTTATTATTTTCTGATTGGGAAATTCTTTCCTTAGATTCACAGCACACTTTTCCATATTTTTTATACCATGACTAAGAAAATCTGAATAATGAATATAAAGTATATTCTCTCCTTGATTAAGGGCTGGTAAAAAAGCTTCTTTATAATTCGCTTCAGTGAGAGTAACAGAATTTAGTTTTTTCCCACTTTTCACTTCTTTATAAAAATCATTTGTCTGAAAGTCAGAATTTATATTTGTCACAAAGTTTTCTGAGTCAAGAGTATAAGGTTGTTCTACTACTTCGACACCCATGGTCTTAATTCGCTCATTTGACAGGTCAAAACAAGCATCTACATACATCAAACTCATACTCTCCACTCCTTTTATATTATTTTTTGAAAATACACTTCATTATTTCATGTTTGGGAAAAGGATAACATCACGAAGTGTAGGTTGGTCAGCAAGTACACACATAAGTCGGTCGATACCAAGTCCTAGTCCACTCATTGGAGGCATGCCGTGTTCCATTGCTAGAAGGAAGTCCTCATCAAGTTCGAATGCCTCTTCATCACCTTTAGCCTTATTGCGCATTTGTTCCTCAAATCCTGCTCTTTGGATTTGTGGATCAACAAGCTCACTATATGCTTTTACAAGTTCGCTACCCGCAACAAGCACTTGGAACATCTCGATAATCTTGTTGTTTTTATCACTTGGACGTGCAAGCGGAACAAGATTTGGATAATTGTACACAATTGTAGGTTGGACAATATTTGGACGGATTTTTCTCTTATATACATAATCATAGATTGCGCCAAGACTCACCAAATCATTTACTTCATCTTTATCAAACAAATTAGTCTTTAGCACAACTTTTCTCAATTCTTCTACATCTTCGATTGAAAGTATGTCTACACCAAGCACTTTATTAAGTTCTTCAATGTAGTTTACTCGGTTCCATTTTCCATCAAAATTAAGCTCGATTCCTTGGTAATTGATTACATAACTGCCACAAAGTTCTTTAACAAGTTTTTTAAGTAATTTTGTAACAAATGTAATGTTTTTATTGAAATCCCAATAACTTGCATACCATTCAAGCATTGTAAATTCTTGCAAATGTTGGGCGTCCATACCCTCATTGCGGAAGTTTTTACCTATTTCAAAAACTCTTGGGATTCCACCCGCAACAACTTGTTTTAGGAAAGTCTCAGGTGAAATACGCAAATTGTAGTTTTTATTTAATGCATTGTGTTTTGTAGTGAAAGGTTTTGCTGCAGCACCACACGCTACGCTTTGTAGTATTGGGGTCTCAACCTCCAAAAATCCATTCTCAGTCAAGAAATTGCGGATTGAATTGATAAGACGACTACGCATTACAAAAATCTTTTTTGCTTCAGGATTGGAGATAATATCAAGATATCTTTGACGATAACGTATCTCTGTGTCCGCGATACCGTGGAATTTTTCAGGAAGTGGAAGCATAGCCTTGCTAAGAAGGTTTACCTTTGTAGCAAGAATAGTAAGCTCACCTGTCTTTGTTTTGTAAAGTGTGCCCTCTACTCCAATATGGTCTGCAATGTCAATCATGTCCTTAATAAATTTATATTTTTTCTCACCAACGTCTGCTACATTTACACTAACTTGGATTTTGTCATATACGTCAGCAATTTGGATAAACATAAATTTACCGAAGATACGGCGCGCAATAATACGACCACCAGTCTTTACTGCAGTCTTTAATTTACACTTTCTAGCCTCAGTGATTGAGTGTGTTTGGTCAAACTTAGGCGCGTATGGATTAACACCACTTTCTTTCAATACTTTGATTTTATTTTTTCTTATGTCAACCTCTTTATATAGGTTTTGACTGTTTTCTACTTGTGCCATAATATTTACTCCTAATATGACTAGATATTATCACAAGAGGGACATTTAGTCAATTATATGTTTTATAATTGAAGGATAAATTTGTACATCTTTTTATTGAGTTTGGCTTTATTCACATACTTTTCTGTCTCTTTATACGGTATTTTTATAAAATCTTTACCGTCCCAGTAATCAATATTGCTTTGCCATTCTTTGACTTTATTTGGTCCAGCATTGTATGCACAAAGTGCGAGTTTTTCATTTCCACCAAACAAATCGATTAAGTATCTGAGATAAAAACAACCTATCTCAATATTGATTTTTCCCTCATACAAATCTCTATCTTCATAATTTTCCATCTCAAGTTTTTGCGCGACTTCTTTTGCTGTGGCAGACATAACCTGCATAAGACCTACCGCTCCGCTACTTGATACAGCTTTTTCGTCCCAGCCACTTTCGATATTTATTACGCTCAAAACAAGAGACAGGTCGAGGTTGTATTTATTAGATATTTCCTCAATGTATTCCCTGTATCGCACTGGAAAAAGCATGAGAAAAAATACGCATGCAAGACCGACCACTAGAGCACAAAAACATGTTGTTATCCATAATTTTTTCATAGTAAATTATATGTCAAATCGCCACATTTATATACTATAATAACCATCAATGCCAAGTAGGGTTTTGTTGATTGCAATAGCTATTATTTTTCCTAAGTCCTGCACCCTCACGTCAATGTCGCTAGGAGTCACGACAAGTCTTTCAAAATCTCGCTTTTCTTCGTCGATTTTAAGGTTTTGCATAGTATCGACATTTTCTTCTTGCATAGTATTTAGTATTGTGCTTACATAGACCACTAATGGCACGCCAATAGAAATGACTTTGCAGTTCATGTTTTTAGGTGTTATGCCCTTACGAGTATTGTTTACCCCAGCACCAGGGATAATTCCGCCATTGTTGATCTGAATGCATGTACCAAGGCGTGAGATATCACTTGCGCAAAGTGAATCTATCGCAATAATTATATCAGGGCTTGTCTTCTTAACTACAGCTCCCACTATATCACTACTCTCTATACCAGTAAGCCCTTTCACACTCGGAATCATTGCATTGACTATTGTGTTTTTATTGGTCACAACTATATTTTTCACAACTTCAATACCAAGTGAATCAGCAGTAATGTATTTATTACCAAGCCCTATCACAAGTATCCTTTTACCCTCAACATTTCCCAAGAATTCCTTCAATATCTTTACTAGCAATACTTTTATATACTCAATTTTATTTTCATTGTCCACAATCTCTCCAAAAGATAATAGTGAATAATCTCCAATAGGTTTTGCATATTTTCTTGCAAGTTTTGATGACGAAATAGTAAAATCTTCCTTGACAATTCCGTATTTAAAATTTTGAAAATGACTATCGCAGTCAATATCTGAGGAAACCTCTACCTTTTTGTTTTTCTTTTTACTCGCCAATATGATTTTATCAAAGTGCCTTTTACAATCAACCACAATATCACTATACATATCCCCTCCAAAACATAAAATATTATAGATAAATATTTCCAAATTATCCTTGCTATTTACATTTATTTGTGCTAAAATAGTGAAGCAAATTTGAAATAGTATAAATTTTAAGGAGAAAATCAAAGTGGCAAACATTAAATCAGCAAAGAAAAGAATCAACACTAATAAGAGAGAGAGAAACGAAAATCGTTATGTAAAAAGCACTCTTGCTACTATGGTGAAGAATTTTAGAAAACTTCTTGCCGAAGGTCAAGTAAGCGAAGCAGAAGCAAAACTTAACGATACTGTATCATACATCAATTCAGCTTGCTCAAAAGGTGTTATTCACAAAAACAATGCTAATCGTAAAGTTGCACGCCTACACCTTGCTCTAGATAAAGCAAAAGCAACTCAAGCTCCTGCAGTTGCACCAGTAAAAGTTGCAAAGAAAGTAGAAGCTGAGAAAGTTGAGAAAGTAGAAGAAATAAAAGCTGAACCAGTAAAAAAGACTACTAAAAAAGTAGCTGAAAAAGCTGAGACTAAGACTACTACTAAAAAGGCAACAACTAAAAAAGAAACAGCAGAAAAAGCACCAGCTAAAAAGACTACTAAAAAAGCAGAAACTAAATAGTAGAAATAAAAAAGACATAGCAATATGTCTTTTTTTTGTGATTAAATAATCAGATTATTAATCAATATACCCCAAGTATTAAGCAGTAATTTTAATATTGTTTTTAATGTGATAAAGTTCGAAATAAGAAAGGCAGTTTGCTAATACACAGATGATTTGATTAAGAATATTGTTTGTCCTCAACAATTCTTTAGACATTTTACGGTTTTGAAAAGCTTTTACACTAAGCATATTTAGTTTATTACTTAATCTACAATACTCAATATTCTTTTTTATGTATAAGTCGACCATTTTATCCAAAATCCTTTCATTATATACTTTTTGTTGCATAATTCTACCTCCTTTGTTGGCCCAATTATATCTAAAAACTCGACGCATTTCTATAATAAATATAATTTTTTCCCGCCTTTTAATTACTTTTTTACAAAAGAAGTCACATTCCCCTATATTTCGACACCAATCATCACCTATTACCCCCCTATTTAGTTATTATTAAATAAGTAAGTAAAACAAAAAAAGAAAGCCGTAAAGCTTTCTTTTTTTCATGAGAAACAAACCCCATCATAAAAATGTGGCTTGTCCTCTTTTTTTTGTGGGAAACCCCACTACGACTGACAGCATAATCAATCGTATTATGTAACACAATGGCTTATGATAAAATTTAAAAATTTTTGATTGCTTAATTCTATTATTTTTTATTTTTCCATAAGCCATTGGAACATAACAACGTCAGATTACGTAAATCTAGGAACTACTTATCAATCTCGATTGCTGAATATATCCAAGCATCAACATTTTTAGTAGCTGTAATATCAATTGTTGCATTTGGTGAAGTCGAATTGCTAAGTACCAATGTGTAATAGAAATCAACCTCGCTGAAGTTTACATTGCTTGAGTCATATGTACAATCTATGTCTGATACATCAAAGAACATTGTTGTGTACACACCAATGTAGTATGTACCAGCCTTCAAATCATCAAATAGATATGTACCATTATCAAGTGATGTAGTATAAGCTTCATTTGTAGTTGTATTAAGTATTACGATATGAAGAGTCTCATACTCGCCTATACTTATACCTGTACCACGTATAAGTTCGGTATTTACAGTAATTGTAAATTTGCTATTTACAAATGTCGCTTTAAATACTTTGAAATTTGTACCATCTGAATAATCACCTAATTCGAATTCGTACTCAGTATTTTCACCATTCATGATACTTGTAAATGATGATGTATAGTAAGCACGAGATTCTACAGATGCTATTGAGAAGTTTGCGTCAGGTACAAGTGTAACTACTATTGAAGTATTTTCAGGTTCGTAAACATAAATCCTGCCATCACTATCAGTCAATGGAACCAATTCTGCGCCACTACTTCCTTTTACGCAAGTAAACATTCCATTTTCAGTAAGTACATGAACACCACCCATTGGGTCAGTCCAAAGTTCAAGACCTTCACCTTCGAAGTATAGACGGTTTTGAGTGTTCCATCTATGTACAGGATAACTACCACTTGCAATGTTCCAAATAGTTTCTCCATCCCATACGGTATATGGACTAGCAGTCTTCATTTCAGAATCACTATACATTTGTCCCTCACCCTCAGGAATTTCATTCGAGTAAGTAACATTATCAGCAGTATATGAGTAAATACTATAACCATTTGGTGTGTGACCTGCAGTAGATCCACCAAGTGGGATTAAATAGCTTGAAGTAGTTACAGCCATAATGTATTTACCAGCATTGAATGCCGAATTACTAATGATTGTAGGATATGTCACACTACCATCATAGATACGACCAATCAATTCGCCGGCAAACACAGCTTTTGTTGTGTCCCAACTATTTGTGCCATTGTTCCAGCTGGAATCTGTGTTGTAGTTCGCTGACGAACTAGCAACAGTAGCACCGACAAGTATAATGTCACCATTATTATAACAATTTTCTACAGTTGTGTTTAAAGCCTTACCTACGATACCACCCACGCCGGTAATTAAATAAGCAGAAAGTGTAGCGTTGTTATAACTATTTCTTACATATACCCTGTCAGAGTAAGTGGAGTCACCATAAACATTGGCTATAATACCGCCTACATAATCTCTTCCAACAATAAATCCTTCGACGGATACAGTATCTATTACAAATTCTTTCACATTGTTTCCAAGCACGATGGTACTAATAATACCAGCTGCACGCTCTGTGGCACTTTGAACAACACCATTGAATGAAACATTTTGAATAGTAGCACCAAGCGATGATGATGTCGAAGTACGAGCCACAACACCTGATGCAAATTCATTTGCTGAAGTTACTACTCCATCTACATTTACGTTTACAATATTTGCAGCAATAGTATATGCCATGATACCAGCAGCATAACCCGAACTATAAACGACATTATTGATCACTTTCAAATTAGTGAAATTGATATTCTTGACGCTATGTCCTGCATTTGAATATCCAATAAATGCTGAATATGAAGCTGTGCTATTGTAGATATATAGATTGGATATTGTGTGGAAATCACCATCAATATGTGCCTTGAATGGAACACTTGATTCAGGTGCGATTATTTTACTGAATCCACCGCCCATATCTATATCTGCAGTAAGTTTGTAGTATACAGTGCTTGCATTGTATTTCGAATTATTAGAATTGATAAGGTATGTGATATATCTTAGTGTGCTTACACTATCTATTAGATAAGGACTAGCTTTTGTACCACTACCTGAGATTGTACCAGAAGTAACATCTGCAAAGTAGTTGATTTGATTTGTACTGCTACCTATCAATTTAATTGTAGGAAGACTTGTACTGCTATTGATATACCAAATATCACTATCAAAGCCTAATTGTGCAATAGTTTTGCCAGTGGCAAGAGTATTTATTGTATATGTCCTACCACCATAAATAACATAAGTATTTTTAAAGCTACCAAGTGCTTTTACCCACACATTGTCTATCTCACAACCAGTATATACCGCTCTTGCTATCATACCGAAGTAAGTTGCAGAAGCAGCACTGCTGCTTAAAGATATTGCAGCATTTTTGATTGATGAAGCAGTCAATATATATGTTATACCACCACCTCTAGGTGAAGTACCCGACATAACATTGTTTTCAATTGAAATGTTTGTCAATGACGAGTTTGCAATCGAATATGCTATACCTGCTAAATAAGTAGTAGTAGAAGCTGGAATCGAGTCACCAATTGTAGTATTTTTCACAACAATATTATTAAGTGCACTTGCATATGGGATTGATCCAATAATACCTGATACATGATATGTACCTTTTACTGACGAATCAATTACTTGCACATTATTGATGTTTAGATTATATCCATATCCCACAACAACTGCTGTCTCAGAAGATGTAGAATGCAAATTACTATATACATTTGCATTGCTGAATGTCAAATTGTAGATGCTACCACCTGCAATTTGAGCTATAAATCCAAGATCACGAGAAACAACTTTATTGCTATTGATAGCATACTCTTCTTCATCAATACGAATATTCATATTGCTGATTGTACGAGATATGTCACCACCAAGCATAAATGTAGTACTATCTGCTTGATTCATATTGATAGGTGTCCAGAAGTAATTACCTAGGTCAATATCAGCAGTTATCACATAACATGCACTTCTATATGTCTTTTTCGCATAACTTGTGCCATTTGTAGAGTGATAGAATGATGCACCTATATTGATTAGGTATGCTACACGAGCAAGTTGAGCTGCTGTCGCAATCTTGAATGGATTGCTGTATGTACCTATACCCTTTGCTGAAGTCTTGTCAAAGGTATAATTTGTAGTACTACCGGCAGTCTCGTATGCTACTCTACCGCCATTGGCTGTTATAAACTCAGCTGAGTGTCCAGCAGTAAACGATGTTCCGCTGAATGAAGTGAAGTCTACCCATCTATCTTTTACCATATTGATTGTCAAAGTGAAGTCACCGGTAACTGCACTTGTAGTATATGAATAAGTATAACGAGTATATCCGCTTACAGTAGATGTTGTGACAGTTATGCTAGAGCTACTAATTGTAGTAGCTGTGCCACTTTGTGTACTAACAATCGAGCCAAGTTTGTAGCGAAGTGCTGACATGAATGAGATTGTCAATGTATTGTTGTAAACCACAGTAGCGATTCCGGTCACGCCGTCAGCAGCGATTGTACCAAGAGTCGTAGATCCCGACTTCATTGTGATTGCCTCGTGTGCTGAATAATCGTCGCCGTCGCCTGTAGTCGTTCCGTCACCTACATTTGGTACATTTATAGTAACATTGTGGCTAGTCGAGCCGATTGTCACTGTGTATGCACCTTTTGTGGTGTTGTTGATAGCAAATGTAAATATATTTGGAGCAGTAAATGTATATCCGCTTATTGCTCCACCCGCTTTTGTGTATACATCAGTAGAATCACTTGAGCGAGTAATTTTTGTTATTTCTTGACCTGACGACAATGTAGTCGTAATAGTCATTGTTGTGCCTTGAAGTACATATCCAGTAGGACTAACGCTTACTGTAGCACCAGTGCTGCTTGCAGTCGCTTTATAATTACATGGACGTGTGTTTCCGTCACAGAAACGTGCCTCATATAGTCCAGCTGTGCTTTCATTCATTGTAAATGAATATGTGGCATTTGTACTTACAGCTGTAGTCGATTTTGTAAAGACTTCTAGATTGTCTATCTCGACTGTGCGTTGGGTTGTATTATTACTAAGTCGTGCGAATCTAAATTCTACACTAGATATAGTACGATTAGCTGCTGGAGTTATGCTAAACGAACATTTTCCTCCAGTACTATATGTACTACTATTTACCTCGATATAGTCTTTAGTAGCAGAGTCTCCATCAGATGTATAGTAGATTACCATTGCGCTTTTACTTGTAGATAAAGTTGCACTTACTACATCATGAGTAATATAGTATGTAGTACCTGGGACAAACTTACTTGGATTTAGATTTACCGAACCGTAATATGCTTTACCATTGAATGAATAATTTCTATCACCCAATTTTGTAGCATTGGATACTGACTTATATTCAAATACAGATGTATTTTTGTACCAACCGATAAATCTATGTCCTACGTATGTCTCATTGGCTGTAGGTGTAGCCACTAGACTTACTGTATCACCAAATTTATATGTTCCGCCACCAGTCGCAGTACCATGTCCATCAGCAGATGTGGATACAATATGTGTACTATACTTGAATACAAAATTGAATGAATAGTACAAGCCGCTAAAATTACCCAACCTAGTAAACAAATCATAATTACTCATATCAAGCGGTCCATAGAAATCTTCTATACCATATTGATCTTTCATTGATTGAGATAGCAGCAGTGCTTCTTCAAGTATACCAGAAATTCCATAAGTGACTGTAGAAGCAGTAGTATCAAGATATACACCAGTAGGTAGATGTCCATCAAAGTATGTACGAGCACCTACTTCTGTGCCTACTGCTGCATCATAAACCCAATTACCTGCACCTTGCATAGTCAAAACATTTAGGCTAGCTCCCGGCGAAGATATGTTCATTTCTATTTGTGACGCAGCTTCACCAGAAATTTGTATATTCACAGTAGTGAATCCAGCTTCTAAGTTGATGTAAGGGAAATATGATCCATTTTCTGCCCATGCTGGACACCACATTACTGTGCCACTTTGATTGTTGGAAGCAAAATTCCAACCAACATAAGTACTACTATCCAACATTTGTGCAGATGTTTTTGCACTTGAATTTGTAGAAATGCCTTTATGAACATATGTATTTGTAAATGTTCCTTGATTATTTGCAGTATACAAATTTGGTAGTTTTACAGATGAATCCGCATTATCATCTGATATTCCATAATATAAATTAGCCGCATACAATTTGTCAGCAGTTAATGTGCCATAAGCTGCAAATGTACCTACACCAGATAAAGATTGTTCGGTGTGTACACCAAATAAGGTTTGTACATACGAATTGTTTATAGAACCATTCGCATAGCCAAACATCATACCTGCTTTTTCTGTTCCGTCTGTTCCTATTACAATTGAATTGAATACTAAAGAAATTGCTTTCATTTGATAGCTTGATGTATTTGAGAAATAACCTGCCAGTACACCAATATTTATAGCATTGCAATCATTATTTGCATTAAAGGTATTTACAGGGGCGCTAAAATGAGAAACTTTTAGATATGTTGCTAATCCATAACCTGTTTGACCCAAAACTGTAGTCGCTACATAGGTCAAATTAGAATTAGTGATTTTTCCAAATAGACCACCTATATTGATATGAGTAGCAATTTTCGAACCACTTGTCTCAAAATCAAATGACCATAGCATTACAGATACATTATGGATTGTAGCACCGCTAACCTCTCCTGCTAATATTCCCATGCTAGCTTCTGATACTAGTGTGCTTGTAGTATATGCCGTAACTCTAATATTTTGGAATATGATATTTTTCAAAGTACCTTGTATACTTGTCCAAATTGCACCAGTATTACCAAATGGAATATGTGCAGAGATATTTGATATAATGCCATCTATACCTGCTACTGTCTTTCCAGCTGGTAGATTATATTGTCTAGACAATTGTGCTCCACCAAAATCTATAGTGCCAAAGATATATAGATATTTTGTATTTGCATCATTTTCCAATTTGTATAATGCTGTTTCAAACTCTTCTATTGTAGAACCTGCTGCTAAAACGACATATTCGTCAGATGTACTTGATTCTGCAGGGCCTTCTGATATTGTACGAGAAACATTTATATTGTAAATATCAGTATTTTGTTCTGCAAAGTTTCCATCATAATCATTCCAGTAATAGTATGTCTTACTACCAGCGCCTGAAGTGTGGACTTCGCTAGAACTACCTGAACTTCCCATCATTTCAGTATCGCCGTATGCAATATTAGAAATTTTGCCACCATTTAATTCTGCTATGATGTATGCCAATTTGATGTCTTCACTATAGTCAAGTGAAATATAGTCTGCATATATATTATCTACTACTACATCAGTACCTTTACCACATAGCAATGCTACGTGAGTGTAGGTATTTCCTATAGTCGTAAAACCATACGCATCTGTGCCATGAAGTGTGGTATTTCTGAATACACCACCATTAGACTCGGCTACAAGTCCGCCATATGTAGAAGTAGATTTTTCTCCAAGTCCTGTAATTTGTAGTGAATCTGATACAATAATTTGATTACAATATATTGTATTATCAAGATTGGTGGAGATAATAACTCCATTAAAGTTTTGGATAGGTACCCATAATCTACTACTTAGGTCAATAGAAGCAGTAAGTGAGAAGTATTTGCCAGCAAAGTTGTTGCTGTTTACCAATGACTCATATGATATCCAAGCAAAGTCTCCTGCACTATCGATAATATATGGACTCTCTGGAGTACCGCTTCCACCTGGTGTGGTGTAGTATCCAGTGTCTAGCCATGTTTTATTTGTAAACACAAGTTTTAGAGTAGGAGTTTCGCTTCCTACTGGAAGAGTGTAATCAATGTAAGTATCACTTGTGATAGTCTTCACCAATGTAGAGCCTGCATATAGGCTTACACTTGTGTGTAAAGTTGAACCAAATAAATTGCTAAATCGGATACCAGTAGCACCTGAAGTAAGCGCAATTGAAGAAGTACCGTCATTGATTAGTAAAGTTGTATTGCCTACTGTATTTCCTGTTTTACTTGCATAAAGGAAGTTTCCAAAATATCCTACAGTGTCGATTGTGATATCGGTCGAGGTATATTTTACACTGATATTGTAAGTAGTGCCAGTAGAAGGAGTAAAGGTATAAGTTGTGCCCTCGGCAAGAAGTGTAGTGCCATTGTAGAACTTAGGAGTACCATAACCGTCTACTGCTGAGGTGGTGATAGTCATTGACTTGCCACCCTCGAAAGTGGTACTTGTAATACTTTCTGTTCCTGATTTTGAAGCTAAGATTGCACTACCATTTTGAGCAATACTTATTGTATTTCCAAGTCCGCCTGGAGCAGTGGATACTGCTACATAAGTCAAAGGAGTGTGAGTAATAGTAACTGTTTTAGCACCATTAAGCGCTGTATAAGTCGCCGTAGTTGTTTTGGTGCCAGATGTATTATTGGCATTATTTGTGCCTGTGATTGCTACTGTCGCTGTACCAGTCACTGCCACTCTATAATTGGCCTTTGTAGTCACCACTACTCTATAGTTTTTGCCTGAGTCGGCTGTGGTCAAGGTCTTATTGCCTGATACATTTACAAGATTTTCACAATCTTCCCAAGCCCATGTATCTTCTTTTGTATTGGTACAATTGTACTCTTGTACTGTATATGTACCGCCGGCAGCTACTGCGTGATTGATTGTGATTGTGTATTGAGTAAGGAAATTGGCAGTAACAGTATCAGTCGCAAGCAAATGATACTCATATGAAGCGGTAGATGTAGTAACTGTACTATTTGCTGTAGACCAGAAATTAAATCTGTTTTGACCGCTTGGAGTAGCTGTCAATTTGAAGATCGTGTTGTACTCGATACCTGTAAGGGTCTTTTTAGCTGTGATTGTAGCTGCTGTAGTATAATCATCATCGCTTGGTGTCTTGTATTGGTATGTAATACTTCCTTGACTGAATGTGCTTGCATCAAGGGTTATGCTGTATAGAGGTGCGTATACTGCGTAATACACTACTCCATTTAATGCTTCGGTAGCAGTAAATGTATATGAAGTGCTTGTAGATACGATTGCGCCACTATTGTATGCAGTAAGGGTTCCGCTTGAATACGAGCTATATTTCCAACCTTTAAATACATATCCGCTTACAGTTGCTGCAGTAAGGGTAACTGATGAGCCAAGGGTCACAGCTGTGTTCGATTTGGTTGTTGCACCAGATACTGTCGAACTTGCTGTAGCTAGATTGTATGAAGATTGATTGTAATATACATACATATTTACACTTGCAGAAATTGTTACATTTGAAGTGATGTTTGGATTTACTTTAGCGCTTCCGTTTGTTGTCGCTGAAGCAAGGGTTCCGCCACCAGATTTAGCAAATGTAGTAAATGCATATAAATTGTTGTTTATTGTGATTTTATCGCTAGATGCAGTATATGTAGTGCCAAGATATGTAAATGATGTACTGCTATTTGCTTTGTAGAGATTTGCATACACTGGATGTGTGTGATTTGCATCATAGTAAAGTTTGCTATTATTTACGTACAAATACTTATAAGGAGTAAATTTGATTGCCGACAATGTACCGAAATAACCTACTTTTCCAGCACCATCAGTGTGGTCTGTTGTGTAAGTGATTGTTCCGAATGAGCTTGAGGTATCTGACCATGTTGTTGCATCAGTAATATTATTGATACTGCTTGCTGGGATATTCACAACAACTGTATTTGCACTTACTGTGTACTCCAATTCTTTGATGTTTAGAGTAACAGTAGTAAGTTTTGCCTTAAGAAGTATCAAAGGACTCTCACTTGTTGCACTTCCGCTACTGTATGTAGGAGCTGGTGCGATTGTCCAAGATGTGAAGGCATATCCATCAGGAAGAGTCTTTGACAATGTCAAAACTGTTCCGTCATCGTAATATTTTACGCTGTCATAGGTATAACCACCACTTACACTTAATGTAATATAGCTGCTTCCTGTAAAGGATGCTGTTTTGCCAGTAGTAACATGTGTCGCAGAAACTGCTAATGTCGGAGCTACTGTCCATACTGGAGTATATACTACTCTATAATGACCGTCATTGCTTGATGTTGTAGTCAAAGCATTTTTTAGACTAACGCCTGTAAGACCGCTATTTGCAAGGGTCACATCTGTAGCAGCAATATTATTTTCATTAAATGTCATACCAGTCGCTCTATGAGTGCCTGCAGTATGAGTACTAGATAGAGTAAGTGAAGTACCAGCCTTAACTTTTACTGTCATCACTTTTCCAGGAGCAAGTGATGCACTTACTTCATTGTTTGACACTGTAATGGCTTTTCCATCGCCGTCTGTCGCAGAAATTATGCCTGCGCCAGTCGCTGTGTATGTCGCAGTAGGACCCACTTCAGAGAAACTACCTATTGTATATGACAATACTTCTTGTCCTGCAAGTACGATTGTATATTTGCTAAGATCAAGACCGCCAGTTACGGTAGCATTATCACATGTAGCACCACCGACAGTAATTGTAAGCACATTACCATTTAGGCTACAACCAGTAGTACTGCTTGTTATTGCTGTATAAGAAGTGCCTGATAGCAAGTACCAGCCATAGAAGGTGTAGTTGGTTTTGCTAAAGTCAGGTGTAAGTGTTATTGTGCTACCCTTTGCGTATGTATCGTCGTCTGCATATGTAGGGTCTGTAGTAGTAAGTGTCGCTACAGTTGCGTTTGTGAAGTTTGTACCATCTGTAGTATAGGCTTGGGCTGTGGTCATCTTATACGCGTATACATAGTGAGCTGTATATGTACCCTCTCTATTTGCGTATACAGCAAATGTAGGATTTTTTGTGTATTTTAGACCTTCTGTTTCCATCCAATTAGCATTACTGCTATATCCAGAGTCAGCTGGTGTGAATGTCCAGTGAGAGAATTTGTATGCTTTATTATCGCCAGTAGCTGCAGCATAGTCAGTAGCAATAATAGTTACATTCGCGCCCTCAAGGACTTTTATTGATGGATTATTGGCCGTTGTAATGTATACATGGCTATTGTTTGAACTTGTATCATCTTCTACCTCAATATCGTCGTATGGACGAATACCAATTGAATATGCATTGGATTGATTTGGTAGAGTCGCGCCATTTGCAAGGAATGTGATAGTATTTTCACCAGTAATGCTTCCTGTACCATTATGTCCAAGACCAAGATTACTAAATGGCATACTCCAAGTATCGCTACTTGTATTGCCTACAGTAAATTTGTAGAATACTGCACTTGCAGATTCTGGTACAGTGTAAGTTGTGTTTGATGTAAGCACCATTCCAATAGTAACTGTTGCACCACCATAGGATACGCGATTGTTTACGATTGGATAATCTTTACCAGCGATTGTAACTTTATTCTCTGATGCTTTGATAGTATATGTTGCGCTAAGTTCGGACTTATAACCTGAATCAGTATAAAGTTTTCCAGTAGATGTATTTAGATATAGACCATCACCTGTCAACTCAACATACATATCCACGCCTGTAACTTTTGCACTGCTTCCGCATGTTGCGCAAGTTGTTGTGCGAGATGCAAGACTCGAGCCTTTGTGACTACTATCTGCAGTACATGTGTATGACCAGTTGGTAGTAGTCATAGCGCCGTCAGTCGCTGTATAGTACATGATAACATTTGTGTACTTCCAAACTACATTTGCTCCATTTAGATAAATATCTATTGGAGTATCATTTGGATAAGATGCTGTACTGCTTGTAAGGTATCTTAATTGCCATAGACTTGGACTAATCTTTCTTTGTACAGCTTCATTTACAGATACAGTGCTATCATTCAATACATTTGGTCCAAGTGTAACAGTTGCGTCGCTTGGCTCTGGAGTATTGCTGAATGCTGTAGTATCTATATTCCAACCCTTAAATCTATAGTAAGGGTCAGTATTTGTATATTTTAATGTTACATTTGAGAAATAACCAAGTACCACTCTAGTA
Source organism: Clostridia bacterium (assembly GCA_045654505.1). Lineage (GTDB taxonomy): Bacteria > Bacillota > Clostridia > Christensenellales > UBA1242 > UBA11490. Next base: position 29,126 of record JAZONM010000014.1, read on the forward strand.
GTAGCGGTCGATCCAGCAGTGAATTTACCACCTGCAGCATCGGTATAGAATTTTTGTCCTACAAGGTCATATAGACCTACTGTTCCGCTTGAGTTTTTAGCAGGAACAAATGATCTTACTAATGCATTATTGTCAAACATTTTGAATGAGTAAACTCTCATACCTGCCATGATTTGACTACCAGCCATATTAGGTGTCGCACCTGAAAGTACTGCACCAGTACCCGAATTATGATTGGCGAATATGTATATTTGACCTACACCATTGGTAAGTTTGTTTGGATTGGTGATTACCGATCCGCTATAACTTTTAGCACTAATCTTCGACACGCCATTCATGCTAGCATAAAGTGTCTTAGATGTAGTTGTGTAGATATCCATTAAGAAACGAGTATTTAGAGCTGTAGAAAGACTTCCTTGTGAACCACTACCTGCATAAATACTACTTGATGTCGCACTTCCGTGAGGAATGATACTAAAGTATCTTCCACCCGATGCAGTAGACACAACGTGCTCTTCATTACCAAACATCGAACGAGATGAGCCAGCTTTAGTAACCATACCGTCAAGGATTACACGGACATTCTCGTTTTGCCAGAAGTATCCAGTATTTATGTATTGAGTACCAGTTGATTCGATGTACTCAAGCAATGTATATCCACTAGGTAGTACTGCAGTACTTGTAGTAGATTGAATGCTTATTGTACCGCCAGCTGGTTGGACCATAGTAAGCTCGTATGTAAGTTCGTCAAAGGTTGCACCAATTGTAGCTGCTGCTTTATCGTAGATTTTTACAGTTGTTCCACTAATGTCATAGTCGTAAGCGCTATACATGATTGTGTGAGCAGCATCAGTATATAGATAACTACCACTTACGTATAATGTAGAACCACTATATGTCACTTGATTGCTACTTGCAGTAAGTTTTGTAAATGTACGTGTAGCAGTAGTGCCACTAATTGTAGCATTTGATGGATTGTATGCTACAAATCTGTGACCTGTCACAACACTATTTGATACTGTAGCAGTAGAGTCTTTACTGTATTTACTACTTACAGCTGTACCACCTGGAGTTACAGAAACACTTCCGCCAGCACAAGTTTTTCCACTTGTAGTATGAGTTGTGCTTACAGTACCTGTCGCCCATGTCATGTAATATGTACGACGCCAATTCGCATAAACATTGATTATATCTCCATTGCTACCATTTACACTCTCTTTCTTGATTGTAGTAGCTAGAGTTGTTGTGCTTCCAAATTCAAGCGAACCACTAGCAGTCCAGTGGCTAAATACATATTCTGCACCAGCAGTAGCTCTATATGTGCTTGCAATTGTATAAGCCGCATTAAGTGTACCAAGAGATACTGTACTTCCTACTTGTGTTGTAGATGCTGTATTTTTGTAGAACTTAATTGAAAGTACATTTTCTGCATATTCCGCTGTTACTGTACTATCAGCTGTTATTGTTTTGCTAGCAGGTGTGCTTGTGATTCTAAACTTATTTGTATTGGTGGTTACAGTAATAGTTAGAGTCGCACCTTCTAGCACTTTCATTGTTCCGTCTTTATCAGTAATTCCACTAAGTGTAATTGTACCGATCTCAGCTACATTTGCAGTACTAGACGAAGTACGTGCATTAAATGTATATACATAACCACTATTAGTCACATTGTATTGATCGTCGGTATAACCACTAGTAGAATAATCAATTTCGATTGTAGGAGCAGAAATTGTATGCCATTTTTTGTAAGTAGCGTATGCGGTAACAGCTGCTGTAGGATTTGTAAACTTAATTGCAGCATCGATACCATTTACAGTAGTTGCTGTTGTTGTGCAGTTGTTGATAGTGATACCACTTGCATAAGCATAGTTGTTGGTATCAGTGCTATCTTGTTGGGTCAAATAATAACCATAGTAAGCAATAGTAGCAGTGTGATTTGTGCCACTTGCAGTAAGGGTCACTGCTTTCTTAGTTGAGTCAGTATAACTTGATGTTGTGTACTCAAATAGACTTCTGCTTGCAGCGCTATTATTTGCTGCAGTGCTTCCACCACTTGTAAGATTGGTATAAGTAGTGAAAGTATATGTTTTTTCTGTAAATTTAATATAGTATTGGAAAGTATTGATTGAGTTTCCTTCCTCAGTAGATTGAGCAGGAATTTCAAATGTCAATGTGTATATTGTATTAGTTCCACTATCACTAGTACTACTTGCCATAGTATAAACAATACTATTTACAGTTTTGCTACCACTTGTACCAATAGCACTACTTGATATATACCAACCATTGAAGTTCCAGCCAGTCAAATTTGCAGTAGGAACAGTATAACTCAATTGCATATATACGATTGGCTCAAACAAGTTGTCTGTATCGTCAATAGTAGAATATGCATATGGAGGATTTGTTCCGCTAGTCTTTGTACCTTTTACTTTAATGTTTGCACTATCCGCACGAGTCGCTGTGATTGGAAGAAGAGTATCTTTATTGTTTGTCGCATATACAGATGTTGTTGTTGCAGTACGAGCAAGATTTACTTCTACCAATGGATAGTATGTAAACTTGAAGTCGTCATTTGCTTTTACATATGTAGAAAGACCAATAAGAACTCCACTTGCACTTGAGCTAAATACTTCAGTTGCGGTATTGCTACTACTTGTGTGAGTGATTGATGCGATAAGATTTACATAATTACTTGCTTTTAAATCCCAACGCTCTGCAATGATATACTCGCCACCAGTAACGTAGAATGTACGATAACCACGTGTTACGCTATCTCCAGTACCAGTAGATGCTGTAAGGCCTGCATAGTATACATAGTAGTGACCACTTGGATTGGTGGTATGAAGTGTGCTGTCACTGAATGTATAATCCCCTGCATTTGATGCAATACCGATATATGCATCAGGGTGGATAGTCAAGTCTTTATTGGTTATGCGTGTAGTTATTGTGCGTACGATTACGCTATAATTTGCAGTTGCAGATACACTTGCAGTCGCAGATGTAATTGCACTACCATTTGTCCAACTACCAAATGTGTATACATGAGCAAGTGTAACACTATTGGTGCTGTCTACAGTACGATCTAGGCTTTGAGCAAATGATACTGCTGAGCCATGGTCTACTACTTGACCAGTACTAATAGATGCAGATGTGATCGAGTTGGATACAGTTGTGCCAGTACTTCCGGCAAGATTACTGTTTTTAGTGTAAGTAATACTTACTTGAGGATAGTTACCCGAGTGTGTAGTCGCATATGTACGACCACCATTTGTCATGTTTAGACTCGCAGACGCAGTGAAATTGTATCTTTCAATTGGGCTTACATAGTATGTACGAGCTTGAGTTGCACTTGATGCGGTCAATTGTGCATTAGCTGTACCACTAGACAATGTACTACCCCAAATAAATCTATATACTTTTCCACTTGCTGCAGTACAACTTGCAGTAAATTTAGGTGTATTGCCTGACAATACCTCAAAAGTTACTGTTTGATTTGCAGCCACTGACGAGAAAGATTTTGCTGTGTCACTTATACCAGTACCCGATGGAGTGATTGTTATTTTTGTAGGTTTTGTAGTCAAATAACTAACACTCTTAATACTTATTGTATAAGTAAATTTACCAGGACCATATGTATAGTCTAATGTTGCAGGAGTGCTACTTGCACCAGCCAAGTCATTAGCACTTACATAGTGTGTATAATTGTCTGTGCTTGCATAATTTTCATTTACTACAGATTTGCTACCATTATAACCCGCTTGATAATATGTATATCCTGTAGTATTGCCGCCAAGTATATTTCCGTAGTAGTAGTATGTGCTACCTGATATGATTGGGTACCAACCTACACTTACAGTACCACTTGCAGTGGTCGCCCCACTTGCTCTTACAGTCTTAATAGCAGACGCTGAGCCACTACTACCAAGTTTTTGATGAGTTGTGATAGTGTTTGTTGTGCCAGATGCAAGACCTGAGTAAGATACACTAAGATTTATATACGCAACAGTACTGATTGTTACATTTTCATATTGCTCACTAACAGTAATAGTACCAGCTGTAGCAGATGATGGGGTTATTACTACCTTACATACCTTGCTACCTGTACCACTATCTGATGTATTAGCTGTATAAGTAGAACCATTCTTGTAAATATATTTAGTAACAGCAGATGTACTACCTGAAGTAAGCACATCCACGCCGCAAACTTTGATTGTTTGTACACGGATCGCCTTCTTGGCAGTATCTAGACCATAGTTCCATTCATAACCAGTAGAGTCATCATTATCTGGTCCAGAATATCTATTGGATAATGCACCAGTGCTTAAAGAATAATCTCCTGTCATTGTAATAGTAGGATAATAGAAATGCAAAGTGATTGTTGCACTTGTCGTACCTGAAGTGAAAGTAGGCGTCCAATTGATAGTACTAACACCGTCCCTGCTTGTAGCATTTGTGCTATGGCTTGATGAGAAACCTGTACCGCTTACTGCCTTTTCAAAGTAAGGAACATATAAATAACCTGTATGTCTTATTACTTGGAATGAAATCGCACTACCAGAAGCCGCATAAATAACTTCAGGATTTAGTGTCCAACCAAGGCCCTCCAAATCGTTAACCGTAATAGTCTCTGTTGTGCCATCTCTCTTGATAGAAATATTATAGTTTACTTCTACCAAATCACTAGTGTCACCCATATTAAGAAGTGGATAACCAGTAATAGTTTGGTTTTTGTAAGTGCCACTACCCGACTTCATTACCCATTTTTGAGCAAATCCGTCCCAACCAGCGAAGGTCGAAACAGTCGCCATTTCAGCAGCTGTCTTGTATACAGCGCCGTTCATTTCACCATCGTTTCTGTCAGTGTATACATTGGTAGCTTCATTATCGTTAAATGATATAGCACCATTTGTATCAATTGGTGTAGTTACTCTAGAATAACAATTGTAAATTTCACCTTGTGCATGATTATTGTATAATATTGTATATACACTAGGCCAACCAACGCTTGCCACTGTACTTGCTGGCTCTACTTTAACTAATGTATAACAATTGGAAATAATAGAACCGTTATTCATAGCAAGGCCACCGAAAGTTCCCCAGAACACACGATATGCTTGAGCATCAAAACATGAGTCGATAGTACCAGCATTGTTATATACAAATGCTACTCCACCAGAAACTGGGCTACGATACAAGCAATATCTATCTGAGCTATCGGTAAACAAACCTACGTTTTTAATGAGACCGGTATCGGAGTTTTGATATACAAGTCCAATAAATGATTGGAATGTGTCAATTAGTGCCATATCACCAAAATACAAGTTTTGAATGGTACCACTATTAGTATTGATAAAACCTCTCATCTCATATTTCCAAGATGTCAAGTTTTTAATAGTATATTGATTACCATTGATTGTACCCGTAAATTCACGAGTGATAGGACTTATATATTTTCCAGCAAGGTCGATATCTGCTGTGATTGAGTACGAATAACCCGCATAAGTAGCACTTTCATTGATTTTTGCTACCATCCAGCCAAATTTCGCAGCACTATTGATTACATAACTACCACTTGAAAGTGACGCAGCAGCGTAATTGTCATCACTATCCCACGAATCTTGTTTGAAATCCACCATAAGATTGGTAGTACCTAGCACTTTGAATGTAATATTATTTCCACTTGTTGTTGCTGTTCCGTTTCCAGAAGTAGACTTATTAGTATAGTCATAAGTGGCACCACTCAAAACATACATCGATGGACAAACTGCAGCTACGGTAAGACTTGTATTGTATTTTACAGCTGTAATGTATGAGCGATAGTTCATATAACCACTACCTTCAGCTGTAGCAACACTAATCGAACCAATGTAGTTTTTACCACCGTAAGTGATATATGCACTACGGTATAGATGATTATACAATCCATTTGTAGCGGTGCTGTACGCTACTGTACTACTACCTGCTGTGACTTGCATATCTGCAGGAAGACTTCCCCACAATTCAGAAGCATTGTCTATTTCAAGCTCAGCAGAAGTAACAATTGGAAGATATGGATATTGATCACTCGTAAATTGATAATCCAGACTATATTGCGCTGCTTCTTGATATATCCAAACTTCTACTTCGTATGTATTACAAGCATAAGTTACGGTCAATGTGCGAGCAGCTGATGTGGTGCTGTATTTTGCCGATGTGCTTGTATTCGAAGTAAGCGAACCACTATTTAGAGCTGTACCTGTGCGAGTCCACTCACCCGATGTAGATGGATATGTCGCAGTAATTGTTGTGCCTGATTTAACATACAATGAGGTGTACTTTGTAGTGCCAGTAAGACTTGTAGTGAAATATAATTTGCTACTTCCAGGCGCTGTCATGCTATTGCCTGCACCATCTTTGTCTGCAGAATATGTTATTGTTTGTTTGTACAAGGTGCCCGAAGTGTAGTCGTATGTGATTACGTTTCCGGTCGAGCTTGCACTAGAATATGTGCTATCTACTGTAAAAGTATATGTATAATGTCCGCTAGCACTTGCACTGCTGCTACTTGCAGTAAGACTACCCGAATTGGTGTATGTGCCAGAGGTATTGATACTACCTTTCTTAAGTCCAGTGTAATAACTACTACTACTTGTGCTATATCCAAGTGTATTACCAGAGATGCGCACACTGATACTGCTATTAGGTGTCGCAGAATATACATAATAGTTCCCGCGCGTAGCAACTCTTGTCGCAGTACCACTAGAAATAGTCATATTTTTATGTATTGCAAAATATCTCACACCCACTGCAGGTCTAACCTCCAAGACAGGTGTATAATTTGTAGCAAAACCAACTTCTTTATCTGTTATTGTAAATGTACTATTAGATGTCACCGAACTAGCGATTGAAGTCAAGTCTTCTACTGCTTCATTTTCTTCATCCAATTCATACAATGTAGCACTATATGAGAATGATGTATCATTAAGTGTAAATGTGAATGTATCACCTACAGCATACCAAATACTTGGTGTCTGACCAAACTGATCAGATACTGCCAAGGCAGATACATTATATCCACCGCGGTATACAGTCACTGTACTATCAGACGCACCTGCAGTATTGTAATACACAAGTTTTGCAGCATAGCCCGAATGCATAGTATTGTAGACCATCAACATACCTTCACTAAGCACAAGTGGATTTAAATAATGCGAACCATAAATGTATGTCTCATCAATATTATTATTGTTACGGTAGTAAGCATTTGGATCAAAAGGGCCACCGAATTTATTTGCATAAAAATCATTTGATAATCCAAGTGAATTTGATCCCCAAAGCGTGCACATTTGTGCATCAGTCAACATCGCTTTTTCTGTACCATTGAATAGATTACTTTTAGTAGTATTACCGTATCCATATACTACATTGTCAGAAATGTCCCCACTCGCATTATAATGACTTGCAGTGGTAGAGCCACCACGATCTAGCGCGATAATGTTACGTTTTAATTCCAGTGAGGTTGTTGCCGGAGCTATAATTCCAGTATTATATGACGCACCAGTAAAGCGATATATGCTATCAAACATCTCTATTATACCTTCGCTGCCACCAGCAAGTCCATTAACATTAGTGTATTGATTGTTTAGCGAATCTTCGCTCTGATTGATGACTACTCTTACATCACAACCAGAAATTGTAGTAGTTCCATCATTGTATCCTACTATACCACCAATCGCTTCATTAGGATTTTGTCCATATGAATCAAGATTTATATCAATATTGACAATACTATCATTTAGATTAAATTGACCTATATTATAGCCCACAAGTCCAGCATAAAACTTATGATTACCTTGAGTGCCTGTAAGTGTAATAGAAGCTTTTAAAATATCAACACGAGTACAATTGAGAGTGCTGCCCTCCAAAAATCCATAAATGATACCATAATTGCCTTTTTTCCAGTTATTATCAAATAATACATTTGTACCATTGGTATCCAAAATAATATCAAAACCATTGAAAATCACATCAGATACTTCCGCACCCATTTCAGAATATCCAACAATACCTCCAATGATACTCTTGTAAGATGTAATATCAGAATGTGCCAATGGTTTTACAACAATTTTAGATGTGACTGTCGCTATATCACTGCCAGTGATAGTAATGTTTGATATGGTAGTATCTTCAGTATAACCCACTACAAACGATTGTGCAGGATACGTACCATTATCAAAATCAGTAAATGGATCATTGTATATTACACAATTTTTAAAAGTAATATTGCTGTAAGTTCCACCGGCATCAATGTTAGATATAAAAGCCGAATAAGTTTCTCGGTAAAATGCATCATGAATCATACAGTTTTCAAATACAACATCATGAAAATTCATGTCATTAGTATAAGCAAACAATCCACCAATTTGATGGTTTCCATTGTATGTACCCATAGATTCTAGGCCATAGATTGTATATCCGTTACCATCAAACTCCGTAACATTACTACCAGGTTTGATAGGTATCCAGTATTTGCCCGACAAATCTATATTACCCGCAAGAGCTATAGTAGTGATATCTGATGGATCAAAACTATCAGTAATTCCTTGATTTATTGCTGTCATAACTGCAGCAAGACCTATACCTGAAGATACAGTGATTGTACTGCCGCTTACAGTCCAGGCACCGCTATCATAGAACATATCATTACACCAAGTATCATTGTCTGCATTTCCAGTCCATGTACCATCACCAGAATATCCACAACATACTTGATATGTTTTGTAGTTTCGTGGAGCCCACATATTGTAACCCGAAATAAAGTTTCCAAGTCCACTTGCACGAGATGGCATCCAGTATCTACTATCCCAGTCTTCACTATTGCCAAATAGTGAAAAGTCTGTAGACGTGGTAATTTCTGTTACATTACCATCTCCCCACACACCATTAGACTCGGGTCCTATGTAATAGTTATCGGTATAGTTATATGCTGCGCACATTATAGGAGATTGCCAATCTGAAGTATTTGAAGTAACAGCTATATTATGTGACAGATTTGAAGGCCACAGCTCATCATAATCATTGTACGAACTACCTACTATACCAGCAATAGCAGCAACACCTCTTTCACTTACGCCATTTGTATTAATATCACCTTGATAATAGTTGTTTAGGATTCCCGGGTCAGATTCAGTATATGGATAATGATCTATATTTCTATCATCAAAATAACCTACCACGCCTCCAACTTTCATTGAAGATCCAACTCCGGCTGCAAGATTAGTGAAAAAACTTGTGTCTATAGTAATATCTACATTAGCTACGCAGCCTACTACCTTACCAAAATTTATTCCTACAATGCCTCCAAAGGTCATCATTGTACTATATGCTGTAAGATTACTAGTATCAGTCATTTTTAGAGTTACGTCTGCAGGACTTGTAGCATGACCACTTACAAGACAATTACTTACAATGCCAGACTCTTCATTTTCCGATACAAGCAAACTTGCAGGAGATTGTTGACCAATACCAGCAAAATAACCATCAAACTCGAAAGTCATTGATTCAAACAAATACAATCTAACACTATCTACAATACCGAAGTTGCGTTCACAGACAGCACCTACAAATGCAGGAATATTATTTGCAGCATAGCCTGTAGTAGTCGTACGATAGCTCACTATGTTCAGATCATATATTTTACCGCTTGAAGATATAGTCGAGAAAAGCGTTAATTCAGAATCATCATAAAGATATATACTATAGCCATTACCCAAAAATGTTGCATTCAGAATATAATAGACACACAAGGCGTCAGCATTATTTAAATATATATCATTTGCTAGCGACCAATATGCACCACTTATATTATAATCGCTTGCCGCAGAACTCAAATCATCTAGATTGTGAATCTTAAATGGATTATCAATAGTACCGCCACCAGCTAATTGTGTGACCAATGAAATTTGTATTTCATAATCACAAATAATATCCCCTCTAAAATAATAAGTTTCGTACGTTTCAGAAGAAGCATTTCCTTGAAATATCACTTCTTCGCTAGCAGTACCTTTTGAAGTATATTTATAAATCATCAATTTAAGATTACTACCTGCAGGAATAGTCATCATCAATGGATAGCACTCATTAGAAGGATCCCAAACACATTGTTGGAATAAATGGTAACTATAACTACCAGATGTATAACGTGCTGTACTGAATGGTTCTATACTATATCCTATACCATCTACGTCATATACTTTTACTATTTTACCCGTAGTCGTAAAGTTTTTACTAGAAGGGGATGTAGATGTGGTATATCTATCCACACTATTACTACTTGAAGTACTCGCGCTTGTAGACGGATATGCACCTTTCATGTTCAAAAATAAAGGTTCCACAATTGTACGCCCACTGACATAACCATATGTAGATGTTTTTAGCGTGGAATTTTCTCCGTTCTCAAAGTCATTGATATAGGCAAGTCCCTCTGTATATGTGTTTGACGAAGCGCCTGACGAATTGTATGTGTTGTTATAAAAGTTTTTATGACTAGTGCTACCACAACTAAATGTATAGGCTAATGCATATGTGGCGTTTACCGTAGTTATACTACCCGATTTATATGTTTGCACTCTAACATAAGCATCATTATAGTTTCGGAACAAGTACAAATAACTATTTTGTGTTGATGAAATACAATTGTCTGATGTACCACCACCCGCAATACCATGTATTGTATTAAGCGTGTTTGCGTAATAATTGCTTCCATCTGTAGTTGAAGTTCCAAATGCCTCAGTAGTAACTTCTCCACGGTTTATGCAGTTTTGTATTACAGTACTAGCACCACTAGCAAATGTACCACCGCCTAATATACCTCCTGCCGAAAAACCGTGAGTAATCGTTTTACCATATACCACTACTTTATTTCTGTTGACACAATTGGAAATATAGTTGTTGCCATAACCAGTATATGCGGCACCTACGATACCACCAGCATTTGAATAACATCTGATTGTGTATCCGTAAGTCTGACATGCCCACACTTGAGTGCCATATATAGCACCAATCACACCACCATAATCACCGCAAGCTAAAGCATCTAATGCGTATCCTTTTGTGGTAGTTACAAGTACATTTGCAATACGCGCTCTATATGCCTCTCTAGCCAATATACCTTGAGTATCAGATCCAAGACCATTTGGATTAAAATTTACAACACTCAAATCATATACGCCAGTAGGACAATTGGTACTTGAAATCGCAATTGTAGTAGATGGAGCAGATACGCCACAAATATATCCAAATACACCTCCTGATAGTATTCCCTCCCCGACTTCACTAATATAATGGGCAGTTATGTTGGAAAGTCTAAAACCTTGACCAAAAAGAACACCACCAAAAGCCTTATTGGTTTTTGTTCCTGTTTCGTCTTTAGTCGAAGAAGGAACCCAATTATTGTAACCATATGATGAAGAATATCCAACAGGAGTATCATACAAATAACCCGAGAAGTCTATATCATCTGCCAAAGCATAATAATATCCATATCCTCCATTGTAATTTGCTACATGCCACTGAAAGTGAGCCCATTCAGCTACGCTAGAGATAAGAAATGGATCTGAGTAAGAACCGCTACCACCAGCAAATTTTTTGGAAGAAGACGAAAGTCCGCTATAGTAGCTTGAAATAGTTGTATCAGCAGAAGCTTGAGCCTTAGGTTTTAGATCAATAAGCCCAGTCCCGAAAGACAATATGCTACTAAACACCAAAATAAAGCCAACAAGCATTGACTTAATCAGGTATCCGTATGGGTGTTTTACTTTAAAATTAGGTTTTTTGATACTACTCTTCATCTCTGACCTTCTCTCTCGTTTTATCTTTTACAATTTTTGTAAATTTACGAATTATTTTTCCAAATTTTTCATTTTGTTCGATAATATTTTTTGAGTGCTTATTGCGATTGCATTGTCAAGACTGCCGTTGTCTTAAAAAACAAATAATAATCCATACAGCATACTTTTATTTATTCGCCTTAATACAGCAATGTCTCATGGTGAGACGCAGACTGTATATGACATCAAACACTTACAATCGCCTCGCGTATACGTATACATGCACGCACAAGTACGCAATTATAAATATTATCTTAAGCATTATACCTTTTCAAATCCTTATTAGTCAAACATTTGGAAGCACTTTAGACAAATTTTTTCATTTTTCGACTAAGGACAAAATCACGTAATAAAGGGCTTTTTTAATTGCCGGAGGATAATTTTTACACGACAAAACAAGATATTTTTAATCAACCTCATTTTCAAAGCATGAAAAAGACCGCGATATTTAGCGAAAAATCCAATATCATTCTATTTTTTATTGAATTTTACAAAAAAAATTTAGGTTATTTTCACATAACTTTCAAAAAAAGACCCCTATCGGAGTCTATTTTTTAGCACAACTTAATCAATGAATATCGGGCAATTCAATATTAAGGTTTTATTTAAAAGATATTACTTCATTCAATTTTGAAAAAGTTACTTGTATTTTACCTAACTTTATTTTACTTGTCCTTAATTCCAAATATTAGTTTCATTATTTTGGCTTTACCCTTTGTATACGGCATATAACGCACTGGCAAGTCAAATTTATTGGATTTCTTCAAAACGCTTTTATAGTGTGAGAATGTTTCAAACGATTTTTTTCCATGATAACTTCCCATACCACTATTTCCTACACCACCAAAAGGCAAACCTTCCTCCGTTAGATGCATTATCACATCATTTACACAGCCGCCACCAAACGAAAGAGACCTAAGAAGACGTTTTTCATCTGCTTTATTACAGCCAAAAATGTAGCAAGCAAGAGGCTTGTCCATATTTTTGCATCTCTCGATCACTTCGTCCAAATCCTTAAATGTGAGAATTGGCATAATAGGTCCAAATATCTCCTCTTTCATAATAGGATCATTCCATTGGACATTATCGACAATTGTTGGCGCAAGAATCCTTTCATTCCAAACATTACCACAAACAACTTTATCAGGATCAATAAGCCCTTTCAATCTCTCAACATGTTTATCATTAACAATACAAGGGAAATTTTCGGTCAAGGATCTATTCCCGTTTTCATCCACGACATAATAAAACTTATCAATCCACTTCTTAGCACTTGCAATAAATTGATCCTTAAAACTTTCCTCAATAAATATATAGTCTGGCGCAACGCAGGTTTGACCAGCATTAAGATATTTGCCCCACACAACACGTTTTGCAATAAGGTCAATGTTTGCATATTTATGCACAATACAAGGAGATTTTCCACCCAATTCAAGACAACAAGGAGTTAGATTTTTACTAGCCTTTTCCATTAGGAGTTTTCCAACACTTGGCCCACCTGTAAAGAAAATAAAATCAAATTTTTGATCAAACAATTGTTGGTTTTGCTCTCGACCACCAAGCACAACGGAAATGTATTTTTCATCAAAACAACTCAACATTTCCTTAATAACAGCCGCAACAGACGGTGTGTAATTACTAGGTTTTAACACAACAGTATTTCCACAAGCTATAGAATCAACCAAAGGTATTAAAGATAATTGAAGCGGATAATTCCATGGTGCAACAACAAGAGTAACACCATAAGGCTCAGGATAGCGTCTACCAGTAGAAACAAAATTAACAAGAGATGTTTTCACCTTCTTCGGACGAGCCAAACTCTTAAGATGACGAAGCATATACTTTATCTCATTTAGTAAAAGACCCATCTCCGTAGCATTTACATCAAACTCACATTTATTTAAATCCTTTTTAAATGCATCGTATAATGCTTCTTTATACTCAAAAATTCGAGATCTAATTTTCTTTAGAACAGCAAGCCTAAATTTCAAATTCAAAGTCTCTTCAGTATTAAAATAACTACGTTGGTTTTCTACAATTTCCTTTATTTCCATACACTTTCACCTCTAGAAAAATTTTACACAAAAATACAAAAAAAGTAAAACAAAATACAGTCCACTAAAAACAACTTTACGCATAAAACTACACCCAGACGCAATCACTAAACACAACAAAAAAACCGTCAAGATAGAATATGTTTTGTTTGGCTTTCAAATCTTTCATAATAAACAAAATTTACTCAAAGCAATTGAATATATTGTATTTTATCACGTTTTTTATATAATTTTAAGAAAATTTCAAAAAGTAATAAAAAATTACACAAAATACACTTACAGACATAAACACACATGTTTAAAAACAACTCTATTAGGTTTTCTGTCATAAAGTACATACAAACAAAAAAAGAAATGTGTTTTTTCACATTTCTTAAAATACTTTCAACTAGAAAATTAAAACAACTAATACGATTCTAAATTTATTACTTTAGTCGCTACATCATTTACAAAATCTTTACTATGACTTACAAACAAGACGCCACCTGAATAGTTTTTAATCTGTTGTTTCAAATGATTAATCGCGAGTTTGTCAAGATGGTTTGTAGGTTCATCAAGAATAAGAAAATTATTTTGCTCTATACTAAGACAACAAAGTTTTATTTTACTCTGCTCACCACCACTTAATAGCTTGATTTGTTTCTTCACATGCTCAGAACTAAGCCCACAATTAAATAGTCTATTACGAGCCTCTTTTTCACTCAATTTAGGATACTTATTTAATATATAATTTAATGGCGTTCCTTCAATATGATTAAAATCATTTTCTTGCTCGTAATAACCAATTAAGATATTATTTGACCATGTCACATTCCCTGATATCTTTTCAATAATACCAATGAGAGTTTTAAGGAGTGTGGACTTACCTATACCATTAAAACCTACAATAGCAATTTTATCTCCTTTAGAAATTTCAAAGGATATTTTCTTATTTAGTAGAGGTTTTTGATTATAACCAATAACTAAGCTCTCAACTCTCAGCATAAGATTTCCAGAATAAACTTTTTCATTAAATTTAAATGCGGGCTCGAGTCTTTCACTAGGTGGTTGGATTATCGTCATCTTATCCAAAATTTTCTCTCTGCTATGAGCCATTTTAGCAGTAGCTGCTCTTGCTTTATTTCTATCTATGTAATCTTGAAGTTTTTTAATTTCCTTCTGCTGAGACTCATACCCCTTCTCTAAAAGACGTCTTCTTTCATCTTTTATTGATTGCATTTTTATAATATTTCCGGTATATTTATTCACTTCTTTATTGTCAACATCACAAACATGAGTCACTACAGCATTTAAAAAATCTTCATCATGGCTCACAATTATAAATGATTTCTCACTAGTCTTGACAAATTTAGTAAGCCATTCAATATGATTTGTATCAAGAAAATTTGTAGGTTCATCAAGAATCATAACATCAGGATTTTCCAGTAATAATTTTGCAAGCAAGACTTTTGCACGTTGGCCTCCGGACAATGTTGATATTAAAGTATCAAGACCAAGCGCAGTCACTCCTACACCCGCACATATCTTTTCTATATCACTATCAATAGCATAAAAATTACTATCAAGCAATTTGTCATACAATTCTCCACTTAAATTAAGTAATTTATCAATTTTAGCAGAATTAGTTTCTGTAGATAACTCGATAATAATTTTATTGTATTTATCTTCAATATCATAAAGGTTTTTATAGGCAGAACGTAAATACTCTCTAATATTTTGATCTGTATTTATCTCGGCATACTGATCAAGGTATTTTATAGTGTGTCTTGGGTTGATATAGAGACTCCCTTTATCAATCAATTTTTCACCGTTAATTATTTTTATCAAGGTACTCTTTCCAGCACCATTAAGCCCAACAAGACCAATCTTTTCTCCAGCATTAAGCACAAAATTTGTATCTTCAAATACAGCCTTATCACCAAAACCCAAAGAAAAATTATTTATTTCAATCAAACCCACAAGCTTTATCCTCGCTCTTATTTTAATATTATATTAAAAAATATTTATGCAATATTATTTATATAATTGCATAAATATTCATTGTCATTATTTTATTGTTTTACATAGTTTGTTTACTCTGTCGACAATTTCATCATGACCCAAAACACAACAAATTGAATACAAGTCCGGCGTATTTTCTTTTCCAGTCAAGCAAACACGTATAATTTTACATAAATCAGCAGTATTTCCTAGATAAGCATCCGGATTTAGCTTGTACTCTTTATTGTTTGTAGCAAAATTAAAACTATCGCCCAATGTTTTTACACTTTCAAACCACTCGTCTTTTGATTGTTTTGAATTAAAACTATTTGCATAATTATTCATTATCTTAGTCACCATTTCCGCAGAAACTTTAGGAAAGAAATAATTTATAGTAAGCTTTTCATATGGTAAAAACATATAATCGAAATACTCTTTTATCTCACTGAAGTATTTTATGTCTTTACGAGGTTTTTCACCGCCCCTATCAATTGACAAAACTTCAAGCACATATTTTTTGTTTTTATTGATATACTCAAAGAATTCCTCGTCAAAATCTTTTGCCCAAGCGCAAAGATTGTCATAAACTTCTTCAGCAGACATTCTTGCAATAATATTTTTGGATATATCATTAAGCTTATTAAAATCAAACATCGGATTATTACTTCCAATATTTCCAATACTAAATGGGAAGTCAGTATAAGGTAGTTCTGGGTTGTTTTTTCTCCAGTCTTCAAAATTACTATTAGCAAGCGTCATAAGATATTCAACAACAGCTGATTTTGGATATCCCTTCTCAACATAAAAAGCAACATTCGCTTCAGGATCTTTTCTCTTGCTTAGTTTTCTTTTTTGTCCAGTTTCGTCATCCAACTTACTTATTACTGGTGTATGACCATATTTAGGTGGAACAAAACCAAACGCATCAAAAAGCTCCAAATGTGCGGCTAGAGATTGATACCATTCTTCGCCACGCACAACAGTTGTGGTGCCCATCAATGTGTCGTCTACTAGGTGTGCAAATGCATATACTGGTATACCATTTCCCTTGATTAGAATAATATCCTTATTATTTTCGCGTATTTCCCTATGACCTTTTATGCTGTCGCAGATTTTTAATGTTTTATTTATATCTCCCTCAGACTTTAATCTAAGGCCAAACGGTTTTCCTTCTTTAATATTTTGTTCAATCTCTTCATAGGATAGATTTCTACATATATCCTTTTCTGCTATAGTGTCGCTATTTTCAAGTTCTTCCTCACGACGTTTTAGGATATCACTCTTACTCTCAGAAACCTCACAAAAACACGGGAAAGCCCTTCCAATACTTACAAGATGTTTTGCAAAAGCGCTATATATTTCTGTGCGTCTGCTTTGCACATAAGGACCGTAATTGCCTATCTCCTTATTATATCCACCAGCATAACCCTCCATAGGTTTTAGGTCAAAATAACAAAGTGTATTATAAGCAATATCTCCCGCATCCTTAATCTCACGGCGTGTGTCAGTATCTTCAAGACGCATATAAAAAACACCATTAGTTAGCCTTGCAAGACTGTGATTGATTACACATTGCGACAAGTGCCCTATATGCAAAAAACCTGTAGGACTTGGAGCAAAACGCACAATCTCTGCACTTTCAGAAAGATTGCGTTTTTTATACAAATTAAGATAATAATTCATGTCGTGTTTTAAATTCGGATACAATAAATCCGCCAATTTTTGATAATCCATAACAACTCCTTAAATACTCTATATTCTAACAAATATTATACAAAAAAACAACCTATTTATGAGGTTGTTTTTTTTGTTTTACATATCTTAATTATTGAAGATCTTTACAAAGTTTTCGATATAATTGGCAAATGTTTCATTGCTGAAATCTTGCAACAATACCATATTAGCTCTTTCTACTCTATCTAGCGAATTTACATAAGTATCCATATCAGTAGCACTGAATCCTAGCCTTACTTGATTATACTCATATACATCAAATTCTGAATAAACCTTTTTGTAAATACCAACTTTTTGATTAAATGCTTTTAGGTAGTAAATATAATCAACAAGTCTATCATTGTATGTTTCTGCAACATACTTATCACTAGTAGCATCATACTTATAATCAGTCTTCAAAACTATATCATCAGCTCTATAGAAGTCCACAACTCCACTTCTATTTTTCAATACAGCTTCTTTTCCATTGGCTAGTTTGTTTACAGAAGTCAAAAGCGGAGAAACAATAATTTGTGAATAATCACCACCATCTATCAAAGAAAGCAATGGATTCAAATCGCACTCAGAATACTCAAATGCCTTAACATTTTCAAGATAAATGATTTGTGCAATGTTTAGATATGCCTCATCAATCATACGATTAAGCAAAAGTTTGTTTTGCTCAGCATTGTCACCAAATGTGTAAGTGTCCCAAATATATTTTACATGCATATCTCTAAATGTATTTACAAAATCAAAACTTGCCTCAATCAAATCATTGTAATAATAAGTAAAGCTTGTAAGATTGATTGCTCCATCAAAAGAAATAGCGTCAATTTCATCTTCCGCTTTACTCTTCTCAGCAGAGAAAGCTTCGATAGCCTCGTCAAGTTTTTCAAGTTTTGAGTACAAATTATCTACATCTTCTTGCTCTAAATCATTTTTCAACAATTCTTCACTTGCATACATGTTTGGAGCCCAATTCTTATAATAATTAAATGTCCAATCAAGAAGTTTTTGTTCGATATAAATCAAAGCATAGTATCTATTATAAAGCTTTGGATCAGAAGTTTTTAATGCAGAATTGGAAGCAATATCAGGAAGAAACTCCGCCAATTCGCCCTTGTACTCAATATCCAAAGAAACACCTGTTGTCTCTTTTTCAGTGTCAGAATTGACTACACTTTCAAAGAAATAACTATCTTTTTCTTTCAAATCATTGTTTTCTACAGCATAGGAGTACTTATCAACAATATGAGTATACAATTTATGAACATCTGAAAGAGTGTGTTTTTTACCACAACCAGCAAATACACCAACCATCAAAATCGGAATCAATAATACGCCAAATATTTTTTTCAACATACTAACCTCCAAATACGCCAAATCCATACAAATTCAAAATCTCAACGATTTTTGGAAGATATGTGGCGTTATATTTCGACTCAAGTTCTTCAGTGGCAGAATTGTCTGCAATATCATTCATTTCTGCATTTGTAAGGTTTAGAATCGATACCAAATCGTCTTTTGCATTACCAACCACTGAATTATATTTAGCTAAAAGTTCATCTTCATTTTCATTAAGTTCGACTATATTTCCAATTTGACCACTAATAAATACAGACGCATCATCAAGTTTTGCATTGATTCTGTCACTAACAACATTTTCATTATCGTTTGTCTTAAGCGCAGCTCTTACTGCTTCTAATGTAAGATCAAGTTTTACAGTCTTGGCTTCAATAATAAGCTCACCACCAAATACATAGTCTACTACGATATTTTTTAAATTATCAATAACATCGCAGTATTTCAACAAAGTATTTCTGTATACTTTTATAAGCTCTAAATAACGAGCTGTTAGCTCAGTACGAGCGCTAGAATTGGAATCCAATTGATATTCATAACTTTCTGTCATATAATCAATGTCATTTACAGAAGCTACTGTTTTTACTGGAGCAGCTTCAGTTGTCTCTAATTGATAAGACAATTGGTATGTCAAAACATTATTTAATTGAGTATTAAAGTTTTCCAAAGCCTTTCTATATTCTTTAATAGCTTTGTCCATTGCCTTTTGCGAACTATTTTTTACACCGTCACAAATTTGCGCATAAGCAAAATAATAATCAAAAATTTCGTCCAAACCTTTTTCAATAACCATATAGCTATATCGATTTGTACCAGAAATATAGTCCACAGAATCCCAATTTACAGCATCACCATCAGTAAACAAAACATTGCGATAATCTACAATTGATGCATAATTAGAACTTACCAAGTTTCCGCTCGAATCCAAAAAGTCATGGACAAAATCTATCTCTTCAGTCTTTATGATTTCTTTTTCACCATTCGTAATCACATAATCATATCCTTGACCACCCACAACAAAGTCTGCAGTATTTGTACTTCCCTCTCTAGGAACAAACTTCTCCACCTTGTAAAAAACCACTTTTCTTTGACCGTGACCATCCGCAGAAATAAGTGAATTTAGTTTTGCATCAACACCAATATTTTCACGATAATCTATTGTGTCGCTCAACGAATTAAATGTCTTCAAGTCACTATCTGGCTTAAAGAAAAAGAAGTAGCACGCAACTCCAATTATTGCCAAAACAACAAGTGTTACAGAAATTCTTAGAAAATGTTTCATAATAAAACCTCTTTTATTTATTAAATAATATCACTAAAAAGATATTTCAGTCAAATATAATGCACTCAATATTTAACATCATAAAGTACAAGTCCTGTACTAGAAAGTGTTTTCCCAGCAAAGCCGCGCTGTTTTTTATCTATAATGTCAGACATCGATAGATTTATCTTACCACTTGATATATCAATCAAAGTACCGACGATAATCCTAACCATATTATACAAAAAACCATTTCCCGTAATTTTGAAAGTATAAGCACTGCCATCTGACGTCAATTCGACATGATATATAGTCCTGACCTTATCCACCACTTGAGTATCACTTGCACAAAAGGAAGTAAAATCATGCGTACCGATAAGTTGTGTCATATTTTTTCTAAAAACTTCATCGTCAATATTGGACTTTACTTGAGTATGAGTACCATCATATATAGGCAAACTTACTTTAGAAATATAAAAATTATAAATATATGTTTTTTGCTTTACATTGTATCGTGCGTGGAAATCATCACCAACCTTATTTATATCCAATACACGTATATCCCTAGGAAGCAACGAATTAACATGCCCCACAAAAGACTTGTCAAGTTTGCGTTCATAATCAAAATGCGCATATTGACAGAGAGCGGATACTCCAGCATCCGTCCTACCGCTAGCAAAGATATCTATACTCTCTCCAAAAATAATTGAAAGTGCGTCTTCTATTACACCCTCTACGGATTTAGCATTCTTTTGTTTTTGCCAACCAGAATAACCCCTTCCGTCATAACAAATTTTCATTAAGTATCTCATGCTTTTATTTTAATACAATTTGTCATATTTTGAAAACTTTTTGTTCATGTTTTTCGATATAATTGACTAAAGTTTTTACTTTATCTATAATTAAATCAGTATTTAATATAAGGAGAAAGAATCTTGGAAAATAAAATAACAATTGACGGCAATACCGCCACTGCAACCATTGCTTATGCTATGAGTGAGGTTGCGACTATATATCCTATCACACCATCTAGCCCTATGGCTGAAGTTTGCGACGCAAAGAGTTGTAACAACGAACCTAATATCTTCGGAAACAACCTAAAAGTTGTGGAAATGCAGAGCGAAGCAGGAGCAAGTGGTGCACTTCATGGTTGTCTTGCCAGCGGAAGTCTTGCCACAACCTTCACAGCAAGTCAAGGTTTGCTTCTTATGATTCCTAATATGTACAAAATCGCAGGTGAATTATTACCATGTGTAATGCATGTTAGTGCTCGCAGTCTTGCTACACATGCTCTTAATATCTTTGGCGATCATAGTGATGTTATGGCAGTACGCCAAACAGGTTGGGCTATGCTAAATTCCACTTCAGTACAAGAAGCAATGGATATGGCCCTTATATCTCACCTATCTACACTAAAGTCAAGTATTCCTTTTGTACATTTTTTTGACGGCTTTCGCACAAGTCACGAGCTAAACACTATTACACCTATTGATATTGACAAGGTGAAAAATATAGTACCATACGACAAGATAAATGAATTTAAATCAAGAGCACTTAATTCCACCCACCCCCACGCTCAAGGAACGGCACAAAATCCTGATATTTTCTTCCAAAACCGCGAGGCTTGTAATAAGTATTATGATGCTGTACCGGAGATTGTGGAAAAGACCATGAAAGAAGTCGAGAAAATAACAGGCAGAAAGTACAACCTATTTGATTACGTCGGACACGAAAAACCTACAAGTGTAATTGTACTTATGGGTAGTGGTTGTAGCACAGCCGAAGAAACAGTCAGATATCTAAACAACCGCGGCGAAAAGGTAGGACTTATAAAAGTGCGACTATATCGTCCATTTAGCACCCAGCATTTTGTAAGAGCACTACCAAAATCCGTAAAGAATATAGCAGTACTAGACCGCACTAAAGAAAGTGGTGCAATCGGCGAACCTTTGTATCAAGATGTTTTGACCGCACTTCAAGAAGAAGGTAGAAGTATCAAGGTAATTGGAGGAAGATACGGACTTGGAAGCAAAGAATTTACTCCAAGCATGGTAAAAGCAGTTTTTGACAATCTTACATGCAAAAATCCAATCAATCACTTTACCGTAGGAATAAATGATGATGTTACACATAAAAGTATCGAAGTAAAAGAAATTATTCACCCTTGTGACGGCAAAACTACCGGTTGTAAATTCTACGGATACGGCGGAGACGGAACCGTATCGGCAAATAAAAATTCTATCAAAATTATAAGCGAATGTGCTGGACTATATGGTCAAGCATACTTCGAATATGACAGTAAAAAGAGTGGAAATGCGACTATATCCCACTTGCGCTTTTCAAAAGAGCCAATAAATGAGAGTTATCTATTAGACAATATCGACATGGTAAGCGTCCACAACCAAACTTATGTAACAAAATATAATATACTAAAAGACGTCAAAAAAGGTGGCAAATTTATCCTAAACACCGAATGGAAAGACGACGAATTGGAAAAGATGCTTCCAAGTTATTTAAAACGCGAAATCGCATGCAAAAATATAGAGTTTTATACTATAGATGCGTATGATGTAGCACAAAAACTAGGTCTAGGAAATAAAATCAACCTTGTTATGCAAAGCGCTTTCTTTAAAATTGCAGGCATTATCCCATTTGAAAAAGCTAAAGATGCCATGAAAAAACATGCATTTAAAAGTTATGGCCATAAAGGCGAAAAAGTAGTAGAAGCCAATTATCAAGCAATAGATATGGGCGAAAATGCTATTGTGAAAATAGATTATCCAGAGTCTTGGAAAACAATAAACAGTGCAGACATTCTTCCTTGCGATCACAATTGCGACACATGTGAGAAAAAATACTTCCATGATATCATTTCCCCTATTTCACAATTGGAAGGTAATCGCCTACCAGTAAGTGCATTTGAAGCAAATGGTTATGTCCCTACCGATACCACAAAATGGGAAAAACGCGGAATAGCAACTTCCCTTCCTTGTTGGAATAGCGAAGAATGTATTCAATGTAACATGTGTGCATTTGTTTGCCCACACGCTGCAATACGACCACATCTTATCAAATCCACAAAGGGTGCTCCAAAATCACTCAAAACAAAAGACGCCATCGGAGAGACAGGACTTCAATTTGTTATGCAAGTCAATCCACATGACTGTACAGGATGTGGAGTATGCGCGAGCGTATGTCCTAAGAAAAACTTGGCTGTAAAAATGGTTGATGCATCAGATATTAAAGACGATTTAAAAGAAACATTCGCCTACATTGAACAAAAACCACTAATCAAATCAAATATCTTTAAAGACAACACAATAAAAGGCAGTCAATACAACAAACCATACTTTGAGTTTAGCGGCGCATGTGCCGGCTGTGGCGAAACTCCATATATTAAAGTTTTGACACAATTGTTTGGCGACAGAATGGTGATTGCTAATGCGACAGGTTGTAGTAGCATTTATGGTGGATCCGCCCCTACCTGTCCGTATGCAAAGGACGAAAATGGATGCGGACCTGCTTGGGCAAATAGCTTATTTGAAGATAATGCCGAGTTTGGTTTTGGCATAAAACTTGGTCAGGATATCCAACTAGAAAAACTTAAAGGTTATCTTGGTAAATACAAACAATATAAAGACAAAAAGACCAACAAACTTATAGACGAATATTTGATTGAGACCGACCACTCCAAACAACGCGATTATGGTAGAAAAATCATTGAAGAATTGGAAAAAACAAAACCAACAACAAGAGAAGGCAAAGAAATAATCGGAAGCATACTTTCTCTTAAAGGATTCTTTGCAAATCAAAGTACTTGGATTATTGGCGGAGACGGTTGGGCTTATGATATCGGATACGGTGGACTTGACCATGTACTTGCGAGCGGAGAAAACGTAAATATCTTAGTGCTTGACACTGAGGTGTACAGCAATACAGGTGGACAAGCGAGCAAATCCACACATATGGGTGCAGTTGCAAAATTTGCTAGCATGGGAAAACGCACTCATAAGAAAAATCTTGGACTTATGGCTACCACATATAAAGACGTATATGTAGCATCAATATCTATGGGCGCAAATATGGCA
Source organism: Clostridia bacterium (assembly GCA_045654505.1). Lineage (GTDB taxonomy): Bacteria > Bacillota > Clostridia > Christensenellales > UBA1242 > UBA11490. Next base: position 53,454 of record JAZONM010000014.1, read on the forward strand.
CAAGTTTTGACAGCATTTAAAGAAGCCGAAGCATACAATGGTGTGTCATTGATTATTGCCTATGCACCATGTATCGAGCATGGTATCAATATGAAAGATAGTCAAAGCGAGATGAAAAGAGCTGTGTCTTCAGGTTATGTAAATCTATGGAGATATAATCCAACCCTTGAAAAAGAGGGAAAAAATCCATTTATATTAGACTCTCCTGCACCTACCCTTGATTATAATGATTTTATAATGGGTGAAAATAGATACAGCCGCCTTGCAAAAGCCAATCCAGAACTTGCAAAACAATTGTTTGAGGAGGCAAAGCAAGAAGCAATGGAAAGATATGAAGAACTTAAAAAACTAGCCGGTAAATAAATACTATGCAAAATAAAAAAATCGCTTGAAATATAGCGATTTTTTTTATTTTGCTCATAAATCAATAACATTCTTAAAAGTATTCATATTCTACTAGAAACAAGTATAAAATTTTGCAAATAAAAAAAAAGAGTTTTGATTGGAAGATACCAGCCAAAACTCTAACATAGTGAAGAAAAACAAATTATTTAAAATCAACAAAATGCTTTCTTCGAGTGTAAAACATTAAAATAACTTTTCAATTATTTGTTTTACATTATTATCTTGCGAAGATTTTTATATATTATTCATAAAATTTAAAAAATTTTTAAATTTTATTTTTTATTTCTCTTTATCATATTTAGGACTTGTTTTACAAGCGCATCTTTTGTAAATTTAAAATCCTTTAATAAATCCTCAAAATTACCGCTTTTACCAAAACGATTGACACCCATAACCTCGCCATCAAGCCCTACATATTTGTACCAACCTATATCACTACCCAATTCGATTGCAATTCTATTCCTAACTACTGACGGAAGTACTTTTTCTTTGTATGCACTTGATTGTCTATCAAATACTGAAGTACAAGGCATGCTTACAATACGCACACTAAGTCCCATCTCCTCAAGCTTTTCACATGCTTGCAAAGCCAAACCAATTTCACTACCAGTGGCAATAAATATTACATCTATATTTTTGCACTTTTCCTTATGTAATATATATCCACCCTTTCGAGTTCCCTCAAAATCATTGCTTACAAAAGGCAGTTTTTGACGGCTTAGTACAAAACAACTTGGGTTTTGATTTTCAAGCGCCATACTCCAGCAGGCTTTACACTCATTGAAGTCGCATGGACGATAAACATCAAAATTTGGTATTGACCTTAGTCCCCACAATTGCTCTACAGCGTGGTGAGTAGGTCCATCTTCCCCCACCGCAATACTATCATGAGTAAATTGGTATATTACGGGAAGATTTTGCAGAGCACTCATTCTAATACCATTTTTCATATAATCACTGAAAACAAAGAATGTAGCGGCAAGCGGCCTAAGCCCTCCATATATTGCAAGTCCATTAGAGACACAACTCATTCCAAATTCACGCACGCCAAATTTGATATTGCGATTGTTATACTTTTGCGAGGTAACATAATCTGCATTTTCTATTGCTGTGCGTGTGCTTGGCGCAACATCTGCACTACCACTTAATATAAATGGGTACTTTTTAGCAATTTCTTGCAAAACTTTTCCATTTGCATCACGTGTGGACATATCTACAGAATTTTCAAGTTTTTTAAGCCATGCAGTCGCATCCACACTGTTACATTTTAGATCTGACATAAGTTGTTTGTATTCTTTTGGATATTTCTTTTTGTATTCACTAAGTCTAGCATCAAGGCTCTTTTTTATGTCGTCAAAATGTTTTTCAAAAAATTTTAAATGTGTATTTATTCCCTCATTAAAAGTCCATACATCACCATCAAAAGATAGATTTTTTTTCAATTGCTCAATACCCATCTCCCCTAGCGGAGTACCATGAACTTTCGCAATTCCTTGCATGTGACTTCCAAAACCAATTACAGTTTTGAGTATTATCATAACAGGTCTGTCGACACTCTTTTTTGCTTTAAGTATGGCTTTTTCAATGGCTTTTATATCATTGCCGTCTTCCACAACAATCACTTCGAAGCCATAACCTTCCATTACTTTTTGAGTGTCTTGCTCAAAAGTATCGTCAGTGCTGCCCTCAATTGATATTTTATTACAGTCGTACAAAACGATAAGTTTGTTTAGTTTTAGACTGCCAGCAAGCGATAAAGCCTCGTGAGATACTCCTTCCATAAGACAACCATCACCAACAATCGCATAGGTATAATTGTCAAAAAGATGACAGTCGGGCTTATTGTACTTGCCTGCCATAATCCTTTCAGCAAGTGCAAACCCCACCGCTGACGCAACTCCTTGCCCAAGAGGACCAGTACCAAAATCCACACCTGGTGTAACTCCAGTCTCTGGATGACCAGGCGTAATCGAATCAAGACGTCGAAAATTTTTAAGGTCTTCTATGCTAATGTCGTATCCAAAAGCACTAAGCGCCGAATACACAAGGCTACTACAGTGTCCCGCCGAAAAAACAATCCTGTCACGAAGTAGATGCTCAGGAGTTTTTGGAGACACTTTCAAGATGCGAGAATAAAGAGTATACACCGCAGGGGCAATATCAAGAGCCATTCCTGGGTGACCACTCTTTGCTTTCTCTATCATGCTTACTGCTCTGACACGTAAAGCATTTATTGTTTTGTTATCCATTTTTCACCTCTATTTACAAAAAATCACACATTTTTGTAAAACTCAAACAGTTTTTTACTAATCAAAGAAAGGATTGTTTTTGTGGTTTTGCCACTACAATCAATTACAATATCACCAAGTTCTTTAGTAATCTTTGTACGTTCTTCAAACATATCTATCTGGATTTTTCTATCAATTTTATCCAGTTTTTGATTGTTTAGTTTTGCAACAAAACTCTTTTTGTCCATATCAAGAAAAATCACTAGAGCCTTGTCTTTTATCATATCACAAATTTTTTGTGTGTTTAGCATATCCGAATTGAGAGTAAGTAATGTATTGTCATATGATAACACATTCTTTACTTTCGATTCTTCAAGTTTTTTTATGTAATTTAGTCCACAAACACTTTCTGCTTCTTCCAAATCAATAATATCAAATTGGATAAGTGCATTGATGTCCGCAAAAAACATATCTAGACTGTCACTCAAGTGTTTGCCTATGATTCTACTATATCTCTTATCGATTGACAAAACGCAGATATTGTTTTTCACTCTTTTTCTCCTTAGTTTTATTATACTAAAAAAATACCAATTTACAAATAATAAAGGCAAAAATAAAGAGTTTGTCTACAAAATTTTTACACTATTTTTCGTTTTTAAATTTGCGAGCACGATACTTCTTGGTATTGTTTGGAAGAAGAACGAATACAAACATAATTACTGCACCGCCTCCAGCTATCCAATACCAACTTATAAATACATAATCATCTACATCTTCTATGTACTCAAAACCAATACTACCATCATTATTGACAAAACAAATCACATTTCCATCATCTTGAGTTGTTTTTAGATTAGCATACGCTGTCTTATTATGTTCTTGATCATAAGCTTGAAGTCTTTCGAGTACATACTTATTTGGCAATCCATAACTATTTTTGCCCACACATATAACAATATGTTCGGGTAAAGTTTCATCCAAAAACTCTTTACTATTTGATGTATTACTACCATGATGTCCAAGTTTTAATACGTCGACATCACCAATCTCGTTTGCAATTGCCTCTGCCTCATTTTCTACAGTAGCGTCTCCAGTAAGACAAATGCGTTTTCCCTTATACTCAAGCACCATTATTGGTGAATAACTATTGTTTTCTTCATATTTATTAAGGTCAGGTGCATACCAATCCACCCTGCAGTCTTCAGAAATTTTAAGAGACTCGCCAGTTTCGTTATATTTTATATTTTCTGTATCACTAGCATAAAGGGATTTGACAAAACCATCATAAGTCTTAGTATCCACTCCGTCACTTACCTTCTCGACATTCTTGCTATATTGTTTTGGGCGATAGAAAGTCCCAAAAGTATAATTGTCAAGTATTATTGCCATATTGGACGAGTGGTCACTGTCGCTATGTGTAAGCACACCATAGTCAAAACCTTTCTCGCCGTTTTTCAAAAATACATTATCGATATAATTAAGCAATTTGTCACGATAGTCAGTAATACCACTGTCTATTATCATAGTGTCTTCATTTGGAAAACGAATAAGTATACTATCACCTTGACCTACGTCTACAAAATGAACCTCCAAAGCATCTTTATCTATCCCTTCAATATTTGGATTTAGATGCAAAAGATCTTCTATGTAAGGTGCAAAAAGCATAGACACCAAGAATGCAAAAAATAGTACTATGCACAACCACTTATATTTCCTTAATTTAGTCATTTTTTCTTCCTCTTTATTGTAAATAATGTACGTAATCTTTTCTTATTAAATAAAGTCTTAATCTCAGGCATTTTTTCCATTGCGGCTCTATAACCTTCTTCTATCATCTGTGAAGCACCATCTAATTTTGTCTTATTAAAAGCTTTCAGATTAGGGGCAATCATAACGTCCGAATTGAGATATCCCTTTATTACATTACTCTTCATCATGATACCTACTGATGCACCAAGCAAGTCAAAATACTTTTTGCTTTTAGCACCACTTCCACGTGTAGAATTTATATCCACACCTACCACTCCATCACAGCCTTTGAGTTTTGCTACATTGGCAGGAATAGTATTAAGAAGTCCACCATCAAATAATAAAGTTTTCTCGTCCCATTCCACAGGCGAGAAAAAAGTAGGCACGGCACAACTTCCAGCCACAGCTCGAGAAAGACTACCTTCTGTAATATGAACTTCCTCACCATTCATCACATTAACAGCCACAGCACAAAAAGGTATTTTCAGGTCTGCAAAACTATCACTTGGCACAAATTTCTTAACAAGACTTTGGATATTGTCAGTCGAGGCCGGAACAAATGGCAAGCCACTTCGTATATCCTTTGTTTTTATATGCAAAGCCTCGTCAATAAGTGTGTCAATAGGAGTACCACTTGCATAAAGCGCACCCATAAGAGCACCTACTGATGTTCCCACAATATAGTCCCACTTTATCCCATTTTCCTCACAAGCCTTAAGTACTCCAAGTATCGCAAGACCTCTAGACGCACCTCCACCCAGCGCTAATCCTATCTTTTTGTACCTTTTGCGTTTTGTCTCTATCAATATATCCATATATTTATATTATCACAATATCCTTAAAAAACAAAAAATAACACATTAAATATGTGTTATTTTTCAATATTATTCAGCTTCGTTTTCCTCAAACCACTTCAATGTCTCATTTACTCTTGCGATATCGTCTTGGATACGTTTTACTTGTTTTGTAATAAGTTTGTGATTTTTCTCAAGGATTGGGAATCTATCTTTATTTTTATTGATAACTTGTTCGCAATTGAATACGCTGTCTTTAAGTTCTTTTAGAAGTTGGACATTCTCTTCAAGTTTTGCACGTTTTTGCTCATTGATTTTGCCCGATTTATTTACACCATAAATTGATACTTTTTGTTTTGCTACTTGTGCTTCTTTGCGTCTAAGTTTTTGACTATCTCTATCATATGCTTTTTTCACTTTTACAAGTGGTTGGTATTCTTTATTATTTGCTTTAAGTTCTTTTTGAACTTCTTTAAGTTCGTTTTGCAAAGTCTCAAGTCTATTTAGGTAGTATTCTTTCTTAAAGCGAGGTTTTTCTACAACTTTCTCTACGATTACTTCCTCAACAATTTTTTCTTCTACTACTGCTTCTTCTACGATTGGTTGTTGTTCTGCTGGCACAACCTCTTCTACCACTTCAGGCACAGATGTAACTGTCTCTTCAATGATTGTTGTAGTAACTACTGGTTGGGCATTAGCTTGTTTTTCTTTCTTGTCTTTAAGTTTTTCTGTAGTGCGTTTGATAGAATTTAGACGAGCATTCATCCTTGCAATATTTGCAAATTTCTTGTCATTTTCTTCTTGTTTTTGCTCAATAATTACTGGCTCTTTATCTTTCAATTCTTGCAATGCAGTAAGAAGTTCTTCTCTGTCAGCACGACGTTGTTCTTCAAGTTCAGCAATCTTTTTCTCAAGCGCCAATTTCTCTTCGTCTACTACTGGTTCTTCTACCACTTCTTCTTGAGTTTCTTCCACTACTGGATCAGCAACAATTATTTCCTCAACAGCTGGCTCTTCTTGAGTTTTGATTTTATAAACTTTACGCGATTTTTGTTTTTGAGTAGAATCAAGTTCTGCAAGAGCTTTTGCGGTAACTTCGTCCAAAATCTCAGTTATATCTTCGTCCTCATCATCATCTTCATCCCAAGCAGGCATTTGAGGAGCTTGACTTCTTCCCATAAGTTCTTTTTGTTCTTCAATGGCTTTGTCAAAATCAACACCAGTCACATTTTCCTCTTGTACAGGTGTTACATTTTCCACAACAGGCTCTGGATTAGGTTGTTGGTAATACATAACCCCATCTTCTACTGGTGCGTCTTTTACTGGCTCGTAAGTATCAGCAGGTGACTTACGATTAAAGAAAATACCTTTACGGTCGCTTAGTCCAGACATAACCAAGTCAGCAAGGAAAACCAAAACAAATGTTCCGAAAATAAGTATTCCTGCTACTCCTAAAATGTCTAGTACCACTTTTAATGCTGTTGAAGTTTCTCCTAATAGATACATAATATTACTCCTTTGTAATAAAAATTGGTGGAGGCGATGGGAGTCGAACCCATGTCCGAAAAAGCTGCTCTAAATCTTTCTACATGTTTAGATTATTTTATTTTTCAAAAATGCACAATGAATAATCAAAAATGCGCACTTTCGACTCAATAATTGCTATGTCTAATATTGAGTATCCTAGACATAGTTACCTACTAATGTTGTCGCACTATATCTCGTAGGTATGATATAGGGACATGGCCGGCGTTACGCAGCAGCCAAAACTTTGCTATTGTTAGCGTTTAATTTTAATTTTGTGTGTTTTGGGTAGCACCCTACCACATGCTTAACCTAGCGCTCACTAATCCGTCGAAACCATTACGCCCCCAAAACTCAATAAGGAACTAATAGTTTTTCAAGTGCCTTTCCATCTCTAGTGCTTTGTCTTTTTCTTTCAATACTTGTTTTTTATCATAAGTATGTTTTCCACGGACAAGCCCTATCTCAAGTTTTACAAACTGTCCTTTAAAATAGACTTTAAGAGGTACGATAGTAAGTCCCTTTTCTCTCACTCCACGACCCAATTTATCAATTTCACGTTTTGATAAAAGAAGTTTTCTTACTCGTTTCTCATCAGCTGTAAAAGAGGAAGATTTTTCGTAAGTCTTAATATACATGTTTTTAATAAATACTTCATTTTGGTGTGAGATTGACACGTACGAGTCATTGAGACTGACGTGTCCACCTCTAATAGATTTTACCTCACAACCCTCCAAAACTATGCCCGCTTCGAAGGTTTCCAAAACGAAGTAATCAAAATATGCTTTTTTGTTTGAAACAACAATCTTCATTTTTACTCCTATATTATAGCATAATATAAAAATTTTTCAATACCTAATTTAAAATTTTTGTTATTCTTCAATAACATACTAAACCAGCACAAAATCCACTTCACGTGTAAGGATATTTGCGCCTACACATTTCACCTTAACTTTACTACCTAAAGAGAATGTATTTCTGCCACCTTTTAGCATAAATTTGTCCTCAATAAATTCATATCTATCCATAGGCAAATCCTCAAGACGCACAAGACCCTCTACTGTATTTTCAAGTTCTACAAAAATGCCAAATGCGGTCACACTTGAAATTACACCTTCCCACTCTTCATTTAGGTGATTGCGCATATAGAATACGCGATACAGATCGTCTATATCTCTTTCTGCCTTTTCAGCCAAAACCTCACGCTCACTCGATTGTACACTGCTATCAAGCACAAATTGTTTTAATTCTTGCATTTTAGCGCCAGTCAAACGACCATGTATACTGTCTTTTATAATTCGGTGAATAGTAAGGTCGGGATAACGTCTAATTGGAGAAGTGAAGTGACAATAGTATTTGATTGCAAGACCAAAGTGACCAAGACACTCTGGCATGTATTTTGCCTTTCTCATAGTACGCAGACAAACACGATTTACCACATATTTATAGTCAGTCTCACCTACTTGGCGTAACAACTTTTGAAATTGGATAGGTGTAGGATTTTCCATATTGACTGGACTAGTAATGCCAAGCGATTGGACATAATTATTAAAGACTTCCACTTTTTCGGAAGCAGGTTGTTCGTGTACACGATATACGAATGGTAGTTTTTTCTTACAAAACTCTTCAGCAACCACTTCATTGGCTGCAACCATAAATGCCTCAATTAGTTTGTGGCTTTCATTATTCTCTCTTGGCTCTACATACATAACATCACCAAGATCATTAAGACTGATCTTCACTTCAGGGATATCAAACTCCACATATCCCGCTTTAATACGCTCAGCCATTAAGTGTTTTGCAAGAACATTCATATTATTTAGCATTTCTACAAAAGGTTTGTTTTTCTTAATAACCTCTTCATTGCCATTAAATATCGCAAACACCTCATCATAGGTAAAACGTTTTTTGCTATTTATTACACTCTCGCAAATCTTGTGATTTACTTTGTTGAGTTTTTCATCATATTCAATAAATACAGAAAGCGCCAATCGGTCGACTCTCTCATTTAGCGAGCAGATACCATTACTAAGTTCTCTCGGAAGCATTGGAAGTACTAATTGAGGAAAATATACAGATGTAGCACGTTTGTATGCTTCCTTATCAATTACAGAATTACGGGTCACATACTCGCCCACGTCTGCTATATGTACACCAAGCAACCAGTGTCCGTCTTTCTTCTGGGTCAAAGATATCGCGTCGTCCAAGTCTCTACTATCTGCGCCGTCGATTGTAAAACAAATCTCTTTTGTGAAATCAAGGCGGTCTTTATATTTGCCTTTGTCTATTTCTTGCGGAATACTCTCAGCCATCTCAAGTACACGTTTTGGGAAAGTCTCGTAAAGTTTGTATGACCTAATCACCGCCAATGCCTCTGTTTCGATTGCGTTTGGCTCACCCAAAACTTCAACAACTCTACCATCTGGGTTGCGTTTGTTGTCGTAATATCTTTCGATTTCCACAACAACTTTATATCCATTTGTCGCGCCATTTGTTTTGCTAAGCGGAACAAATATATCTTTACCAAATTTCACATCATCTGGAGTAACATATGCACCAGTCTTAGTAAAAGATATTTTTCCTACGATATTATCGTTACCACGCTCCAAAACTTGCAAAACCTTTCCTTCTGGACGAGAATTGGTAAGACGAGTCTCGACCACTACTCTATCATTATTGATTGCAGTCTTCAGATGTTTTTGAGGGATAAATATGTCACTTATAGCAGGATCGTCAGGAATAAGGAATGCAAAACCTTTATTAGTACCTTGAAGACGACCCGTAACTTTCACCACTTTAGCCTTTCTATCTTTTTGCTCTAGTATGCGATAAGCCTCTGCCACATTGTCATCAAGATATTCTTCGATAAGTTGTTTTTTAGTGCGCTTTTTACCTCTTTTCATATAAGCTTGCACACCATTTTTATCCTTAGCTTTTGGATCAAAAACTTTTTTTGGTGTTTTTCTTTCAATCCCCTTAACTACAAGATTGCCACTATCCACCATTTTATCTACTACGTCTTTTATCTCTTCATAGGGTTTGTTGTTTAGCACGCACAATTGAGACAATAAAAAATCATAGTCTAGTGTACCTAGCTTATTTTTCTCAATTTGGTTTTTAATTTTTTCTTGTATTGTCATATATCCCCTCAAATATTAAAAGGCTCTATCTCTAGAGCCTTTATAAAATCCCTTTGTTTATTATGCTCCAAGACCGTTGTAAATGCCAACAGTTACAAAATATACAATAGAACAAACAAGTATTATGATCGAACAGATAATCATCATACGATGAAGTCTACCCTCTTTTGTATCACCCTTATTATAGCCATAATAACTTTCGTTTTTTCCTGTGATAACATTATTTCCTCCGTCTTGATTGGAAGGCATCAACATTGACACAACAATAATAGCAATTGCATTAAGTGTGATTAGTATCAACAAAACCGCTTGTACAATCGGAAATGATGAGCTGACCCAATTTGGAACTGTAGAATCTAAAAGAAAATTAAACATTTTTGTATTACTCCTATTTTTTTGTACTAAGTGCATTATATCACACAAAATCTCTTTCTTGCAACTTATTGTCTAAATAATTTTGTATATAGTTATTTATTTATACTATATTTTAATGATAAAAACATTCTTTTCTCATATACATACGCATCAACCAACAAGTTGTGTGACAATTGTGTTTATTTTATATATTTCGCAGTATACCCTTTCCCTAGTTTTTTAATCTCTTCTGGTGTACCACACGCGACAATTTGTCCGCCTTGGTCACCACCTTCTGGACCTAAGTCGATTATATAATCAGCACTATTGATTACGTCTAAATTGTGTTCGATAACAACAATTGTATTTCCACCTTCGACAAGTCTATTTAGAATGGCAATAAGTTTCGCCACGTCATACGAGTGAAGACCTGTTGTTGGTTCGTCAAGAAGATACAATGACTTACCAGTATCTCTACGACAAAGTTCGGTGGCTAGTTTTACCCTTTGCGCCTCACCTCCACTAAGTTGGGTTGCGGGTTGGCCAAGTTTTATATATCCAAGACCGACATCTACAAGTGTCTGCAATTTATTATGAATTTTAGGCACATTTTCAAAAAATTCATTCGCCTCATCGATTGTCATTTCAAGTACTTCATAGATATTTTTTCCCTTGTATCTTACCTGCAACGTCTCACGGTTATAACGCTTTCCGCCACACTCCTCACAAGGCACATACATATCTGGCAAGAAAAACATTTCGATTTTCTTAATACCAGCACCACCACAACATTCACATCTACCGCCACTAATATTGAAGGAGAAGCGTCCACTATTATATCCCCTTTCTTTTGCGTCAGGTGTGTTTGCAAAAAGACTACGTATGTCAGTAAATACATTAGTATATGTTGCAGGATTGCTTCGAGGTGTGCGACCGATTGGACTTTGGTCGATATTGATTATTTTATCAATTTTATCCAAACCTTCTACCGATTTGTGTTTTCCTACTGGATACTCGGTGCGATTAATTGCATTATTGGCCACTGGGAAAAGTATATCATTCATAAAACTACTTTTTCCACTTCCGCTAACTCCTGTAATCGCTGTAATCACTCCAAGAGGTATAGATACATCAATATTTTTAAGGTTGTTGTGAGTAGCACCAGTTATGGTAAGATAACCATTTTTAACGGCACGACGAGTGGCAGGAACCTGTATTTTGTACTCACCACTCAAGTATTTTCCAGTTATTGAGCGAGTCTCTTTAATCAGGTCATCGACCGAGCCTGTAGCCACAACCTCGCCACCATGAACTCCGGCAAAAGGCCCTATATCTACAAGAAAATCAGCGCTTCGCATAGTATCTTCATCATGCTCAACAACAATAACTGTATTTCCCAAATCACGAAGATTTTTTAGAGTCGAGATTAGCTTTTCATTATCTCTTTGATGAAGTCCGATACTTGGCTCATCTAGGATATAAATTACACCTGTAAGACCGCTTCCTATTTGAGTTGCGAGACGTATTCTTTGTGCCTCACCTCCACTAAGAGTGCTAGATAGTCTATTAAGTGTAAGATAGTTTAGTCCGACATTAAGTAAAAATTGAAGCCTACTATTTATCTCTTTTAAAATTGGCTCAGCAATTATCTTTTGATTATCTGTCAGATTCAGTTTTTTAAAGTAATCCAAAGCTTCGTTTATTGGAAGGGAGCAAACGTCCCAAATGTTTTTTCCATTCACATAAACGCTCAATGGTACCTCATTCAAGCGTTTTCCTTTACATAAAGGACATGTAAGTTCTTTAAAAAGCTTTTGTATCTCATTTTTAGAAAATTCACTTGTTGTCTCATGGTATCTACGCATAAGATTTGGTATTACGCCCTCAAACTTCGCTTCACCTGTGCGCAAAATACCTTTTGATGTGTACTCAACCGGCACCTTTACACCCTTTGTGCCATACAATACCATATCTTTTACTTCATTAGGCAGTTTTTTCCAAGGAGTCTTTATATCAACATTATTGTATTTGGCTACTCCTTTATAAAACATATTGGTCATTAAATTGTCATATCCCCAGCCATAAGCAGAAATACAACCCTCAAGCAAACTAAAATTTTCATTAACAACAATTTTTTCAGGGTCAATTATTTGCTTAAATCCAAGCCCATCACACTCTGGACATGCACCATATGGTGTATTAAATGAAAAAGTACGCGGTGCAATTTCATCTACGGAGTAATCACAGTCTGGACATGAATGCATAGTACTATACAAAATATCGTTTTCGCCTGTATTTACAATGATTTTTCCGTTTCCAAGTTTTACAGTTTGTTCTACACTTTCAGTCAATCTTTTCTCAATACCATCAGATACAATTAGACGGTCGACTATTATATTTATGGTATGCTTTTTGTTTTTATCAAGAATAATCTCTTCATCAAGCCCACGCACAACCCCATCAATCTGGGCACGCACAAAACCTTCCTTTAATAAATCCTTTAGTTCTTTTGCAAAAGTACCTTTCTTGCCATTGCATATATTGGCCATAAGCATAATCTTTGTGCCATTTTCGTACTCCATGATTTTGTCGACAATATTATCTATAGTTTGGGTTTTGATTGGCGTATGACAATGAGGACAATATGGAGTGCCTACATGCGCAAAAAACAAACGCAAGTAATCATAAATTTCAGTTACGGTGCCGACAGTACTACGTGGATTGTGACTGGTTGTTTTTTGGTCAATGGAAATACTAGGTGACAAGCCATCAATCGTATCTACATTTGGCTTGCTCATTTGTCCCAAAAACTGTCTTGCATAACTACTAAGCGACTCCATGTATCGTCTTTGTCCCTCTGCAAAAACAGTATCAAAAGCCAATGTACTCTTACCACTACCACTTACACCAGTAAACACAACCAGTTTTTCTTTAGGTATAGTAAGGTCCACATTTTTTAAATTGTTTTCTTTTGCGCCCTTTATTACTATGTCTTTCAACATTACTTACTTTCCTTTATTTTCTTTATTTCGTCTCTAAGTTTTATTGCACGCTCAAAATCAAGCATTGCTGATGCCATATTCATCATTTGTGTAAGATTGTCAATCGCAATCTCTTTTTCAGCTTTTGACATCTTCTTATTTTTAGTCTCAGCTTTCTTGGTTATTTCCAGCGTATTTTTAATAGGTTTTATTATTGTTTTTGGAGTTATACCATTTTTCTCATTATACTCCATTTGTATTTTTCTTCTACGAGATGTTTCTTTAACAGCTTTTTTTATACTATCTGTCATAACATCAGCGTATATTATTACTCTACTCTCGCTATTACGTGAAGCACGACCAATTGTTTGGATCAAAGCCCATTCACTTCTAAGAAAACCCTCTTTATCACCGTCTAGTATGGCTACAAGCTTTACTTCAGGAATATCTAGTCCTTCACGAAGAAGATTGATACCAATAAGAATATCAAATTCTTTTGCACGAAGATTATTGATTATTTCTACTCTATCAAGAGTGTCTATGTCTGAATGTAGATATTTCACCCTAAAACCTTTTTCATTAAGATAATCAGTCAGACTTTCAGCCATTTTCTTTGTAAGTGTAGTCACAAGCACTCGTCCGTCATTTTGTATAGTAGTATTGATTTGACCAATCAAATCATCTACTTGCCCATCTACTGGTTTTATAACCACTTCCGGGTCAAGCAGTCCAGTAGGACGAATAATCTGCTCGGCGATATTGTCTGAGTGTTTTTTCTCCCAATCAGCAGGAGTAGCCGACACAAATACTGCTTGTGGTATACGCCTCTCCCATTCATCCCAATTAAGAGGTCGATTGTCAAATGCTGCAGGCAATCTAAAACCATAATTCACAAGATTGGTTTTACGCGAAAAATCCCCGCCATACATTCCACGAATTTGTGGCAAAGTAATATGGCTCTCATCTACAAAAACTATAAAGTCGTCTGGGAAATAATCCATCAAAGTATATGGTGGTTCACCTGGATTTCTTCCATCAAAATATCTAGAATAATTTTCAATTCCGCTACAATAACCCACTTCTTTCATCATCTCAAGATCGTAGAAAGTGCGTTCTTTAATGCGCTGTGCCTCTATAAGTTTTCCTTGTTCTTCAAATTCTTTTACACGTAAAAGACAGTCGTGGCGTATTTGATCATACACTTCCTCCAGTCTCTCACCACCAATCACATAGTGGCTCGCGGGTAGTAAAAAACAATGTTGGAGCGTATTGATACGTCTTCCCGTAAGTACCTCAAATTCATAAATAGACTCAATCTCGTCTCCCCAAAACTCAATACGAATACCTACCTCACTTTTTGATGGAGGTATTATATCAAGAACATCACCTTTACTGCGAAAACTACCCCGCTTAAAGTCTATCTCATTTCTTTCATACTGAAGTTCTACAAGACGACGCATAACTGCAGTTTTATTAACTACATCTCCTGGTCGCAATGACAAACACATACTCGAATAATTTTCTGGAGCACCAAGTCCATATATACACGAAACCGAAGCCACAACAATTACATCTCTGCGTTCAAAAAGCGAGCAAGTCGCCGAGTGTCTCAATTTGTCAATCTCGTCATTTATGGACATGTCTTTTTCGATATATGTATCTGACGAAACGATGTATGCTTCAGGCTGATAATAATCGTAATACGAAACAAAATACTCTACTCGGTTTTCAGGAAAAAACTCCCTAAACTCATTACAAAGTTGGGCAGCCAAAGTCTTGTTGTGTGCAATAACAAGTGTCGGTCTATTAACTTTTTCAATCACATTTGCCATGGTGAATGTTTTTCCACTACCAGTGACACCAAGCAATGTCTGGTATCTAAGGCCGTCATTTATTCCATCTACCAATGACTTAATTGCTTGAGGCTGGTCACCTGTGGGTTTGTATGCACTATGAAGTACAAATTTGTCCATATCCAAAACCTAGTTTTTAAAATTTTAATAAAAAAATATAGTCGTAATTATTTACAACTATATTATATCATAATTATTATAAAATTAAAGTCCTTTTATACCTTTTGCTAGGAGAAAATAGCTTTTAGTAAAAGACCGACTGCAAAAGACAAAATAGCAAGAAGTACTGTACGTGTAATGAGTTTTATGTTTTCTTTTTTCTTATTTTCTCTATCTCTCTCCCAGCTCTCACCTTTCTTGTCAAGGCTAATACAATAAATAGGTTTTCCTTTTTTGTCGGACATAATCATTGTTATGTAATGATCCAAAACAAGATTAGAAATAATCTCATCAATCTCTGTTTTTTCCATTCCATCAGAGTCTGGAAAAAGATTGATAATTTCGTCACAAGACACTAAGACACTTTCCTTATTTTTGCATTTATTAAAAATATAGTCCATTACTATTTTTTCTTTTTTTGTCATAATTCTCCCACAAAATAATGTAAATTTCTAAACTCTAACCAAATATCATTGTCGCCAAAAATGCGCCTAAAAAAGCGAAAGTTGCTGAAAGCAAACACGTACAAAACATTATTTTTGCAATCTTTTTATTAAGATAGTCCTTATCTTCTGACTGCTGTATTTCCTGTCTTGCTTTAGTAAGAGTACATAAGCACACAACACTCTCGTCTTCATACTTTATATCAATATACCCGAGACTTGCAAGTTCTTTAATATTATTGTCAATTGCATTTGTATCATCTTTTATAAGTCCCGCCAATTCTTCCTTATCAATCACTTTATACTCACCGTTTTGAGATATAGTATTAAGTTTTTTAAGAAGTCGATTTGCAAATTTATCCAACATTACATGTACCTCTATTTATATTTTATCATAAAAAATAAATGCAAAACAAATATTTTATATTATTAACAAAAAAGAACAAGTCATTACTTGTCCTTTTTTGTTATGAGAAATTTATTATTTTTTATTTTTTCTGTCTTTTTTAGGTTTCATTGCATTTTTGCTTGATAGAACAAAGTAAACCACAACTCCACCAAGTACAACTACAGAAAGTACAATAAGTGTTGTGCCTACAGCAGGACTCATACCAAGAACAGTATTTTTCTCTACAGTATTAGGATCTTTTGCTTTTACTGTGATTGTATAACTAAAGTCATTGTATGTGTTGTTTCCAGCAGTATCTTTTGCTTGGATTTTGAATGTGTACTTACCTTCTTTATCAAAGGTATATTTGTAATCATCTCCATTATCCAATACAGTACCATCTGGGTCTGTCATAGTTACAGTAATATTGTCAGCATCAATTGTATCGTCAAGATTGTCCTCAATGTTTACCATATTCATATTAAATTGCCATGTGTCACCTTCATTAACAGTAGCAGTAAAGTCTTTCTCTTTATTTACCCATTTAATTTCAGGAGCGTCACAGTCACCAATTTCAATAGAAAGGGTTGTTGTTGAAGTCAATTTATCCCATCTCTTAGCTGTATAAGATACAGTATAATTACCTTGACTTTGTGCTTTGTAATAGTAATATTTTGTTGCATCATATTCTGTAGGGAATGCAGCTTCAGCTTCGCTAGCACTTGCAGCAGTAACGTCTTGGTCATTACCATCTTTTACAGAAGGTGTACCTACAATCACGCTTCCAAGTTTGTCTTCAGCAGTAGCTTTAGGCACAGCAAATATTACAGATTTATTTTCATAATCCCAATCATACTCTTCTTCATAAGCAGAAGCAACAAGTTTGATTTGAGGTTTTTCAGTAGCAACAACTTCTACAGAATATTGTTTTTCAGGAGTTGTTGTAGAAAGATCTGATTCATCTTTTGCAGTATAAACTACATAGTATGTGCCTGTATCAAGTGGACGGAATCCATTATTATTTGTTTGGAAAGCACCGCCTGAGCTAACAACCTTCCAAGAAGCTTTGATATCAGTAACATCGCCATTGTCTTCTACAGTAGCTTCTGGCACATTAAACCAACTACCTACTTCCAAAGATTCAGCAAATTTAGAATTGTTTTTTACTTTGATTACTGGGGCTACAGTATCATTTACGTATACACCAAATGAAGTACAAGAGAACATATTATTTACATCTCTTGCTACAAATGTAACTGTATACATTTTTGCATAGTCAGCTACAAAGTTTGCATTAGAAATTGTGTAATAATATCTATCCCCAACTTTAAGTGAATTACGGTCATATGAAGTAATATCTACTTTATTTACAGTCTTGCCATCATTAGATAAATAAGTTACATATACACTAAGTGTGATATCTTCACCATTATCAATAAATGTCATAGCAGGAAGTTTTACAGTCTCTTTTTGATCAAATGCACCCTTACCATCAGCAGTAAGACCATTTGTTCCAAGAGTGATACCTGTCTTTTCATTTGCTACAAGAATTGCTGTATTGAAAGCAGCAGCATCCAAATTATCTAGTTTTGTAGCTACATCTTCAGCTTTTTCTACTGCACCAATCTTAAGTGTAGGTTTTACAGTATCATCAGCATTAATTCTATTGATTTTTACTTCTTTGAAAGCATAAGCTGTATTTTCACCATAGCTATTTTTAGCAGTAGTAACGATATAAACATAATTGTTTGAATCTTGAGCAGTCTTTACGTCGATTTCGTATTCGCCGTCTTCATTCTCTTTAAGTTCTACTTTATTTGCCAAAGCAAATGCCGCTTGAGCTGTATCCACTTTAGCATCTGAGAAAGCATAATATGTGTGGATATCTAGGTTTTTGTCATAGATTACACCATCATGTTTGTCCACAGCAGTAGCTGGAGCAAATGTGATAGTCTCATCTTTTTCTACTTGAGCAGGAATATCTGCATTACTATCAAGCGAAATTGTAGGTACCCAATCAGCTTTTAGAGTCTCACTATCTCTTACGTAGATATAGTAAGAATAGTATTTACCATTTCCACTTGTGCTATCGTCTTTTACGTAATAACGCACTACGTAGTCACCTACGCCATTGCCTGATTTAGAGAAAGTATATTGAGCTACTTTACTTGCATCTGTCTCTGTCTCATCATCATTACCAAGTTTTACAATGCGGAATGTATTGCTACTGTTTCCTTTCTTGTAAAGCTCACGAGTGATAGTGATACCTTTGATATCAGCGTGATTGTCTACAGCATATGCAGCTGGAAGTTGTACAGTAACTTCATTATTTGAATCCAATACATAATAAGAATCAACATATGATGTCATGTCACCAAGAATTTCTACTACTTCTTCTGCATCTTTAGTAGATAAGTCAGTAGTATCGCTTCCTTTAGTAACTTTTCCGTCTTCTGATACATTATAACTACCAGTAAGGAAAATCTCTGCAGCGTCATTGTCCACAACACCAGAAATAATATATTTTTTAGCGTTTTCTACACTAAGACCATTCATATTAGGAATACTAATTTTGTACTCAACTTGGTAATTTCCTGTATATTTAGGAATGAATGAAAAACCATCTTCCTCAAGTTCTACAGCTGTGCTAGCTACAGTCTCAGGTCCAAGATAAGTAACAACAATCTTTGTATATGCATCAAAAGTCTTGCTACTATTGCCCTTTTCAAATACTTTAACTTCAGGAAGTTCTACAAGATCGCCTACTTCTACTCCAGTAGTCTTGATATCGCTTACTGTAGAGAAATTAAGTACTGTATCCTCAATAGTGGTAGTTTCACTAAGTTTGAAAGTCTTAGAATCAGTACCCTCAACAATTTCACTACCTACTTTGTATTGATATTTGTATCTGTATCTTCCAGCAGTAGTAAATGTGTGCTTGAAATAAGCTTCGCCAGTAGTATTGCCACTTGCGTCTTTAGCTACAAATTGAGTAGCATCACTACTCTTAAGCACAACTGAATCTCCACCTGTCTTTGTAATAACAAGTTGGATTTCGCCATCAAGAGTCTCAAGACTCTCACCATTTTTAAACACTTCAGGTACAGGGAAAGTAACTACACGATTTGCAGTGTATTTCATTTCACTTGGAACCACGTGATAAGAATTTGTAGGCATATCAAGTGAATACTCATCTCCTACTACCAAGATAGAAATCTCATCAATAAGTGTGGTAGTGATTGTGCTTGCGCCATATACTTCATATTTGATTGTGTAAGTACCAGCATAATTAGCTTTTACTTTATCAGTACCATCATTTTTGAATACAGCATATCCTTGACCATCTTCGCCAAAAATAGTTGTTTCGCCAAGTGGATCAGTAACAGTAACTTTAAATTTTAAAGTTCCTAGATTCTCGGCATCTACTTTAGGGATAGTAATATCATCGCCTTTTTCATATTTTGCTTCATAACCAGAAAGTTGGATTTCAGGGCCTAGGATAGAAGTAGTAGAATCTTTATCATAAGCGCTTGCATTCGAAACAACAGAATTGTTTAGGATAGCAGCAGGTGCGCCTACTAGGGAAGCCAACATAACTGGTACAATGTACTTTTTGCCTTTCATAAAGTCATAAATCTCCTCATAAATTTAGTCGAATATAGTTTAAACCTTTTGCGTACCAATTGTCAACAAATTATCAAACAAAGTTATATAAATATATAATATATTTATTTTGTTTTAAACTATTAGGGTAAAACACTAAGGTCAACATTCATTTTCTTATGTGGATTTAGATTTAGTATTTTCCAAAATTTACCAATTATGTATCAAAAAATAAAAAAGGTCGTGAAATTTCACGACCGTAAATAATATTATGTAACTATTTGCAGATGCATTGTAAAAGTAAAATCAATAAGATTATATTCCAGCAGCAGTTGTCTTCGCCAAAGCCGTTACAACCACACATCAATAATACTAATAAAAGAGTGCAAGTATCACAACCACAACCACCGATATTTTTGTGTTGAGGTCTGTCGTGATTATCACAGCCCTTGTTGCATCCATTATAGCCATTCATACCGAAAAACATATAATTCTCCTCCTAAAAATTTTTAAAAAGCAAATTAAGTTATGCTTTACTTCATAATATGTAGGATTTAAAAAAATGTGTTACTTTTTCATAACACATTTTAAAAATTATTTTTTATTGAGTTTTTCGAGTTCTTTAACAATAAGTGATTTTAGTTTTTCGATATTGGTACCCTTCCTTGCAGATATACAAACCACATTTTCGCCTTCAGGATAATCCTCCACTTTGACTTTGTCAAGTTTGTTGTAGACCTTGATTATCGGACTGTCAGCACCCAATTTTCTCAAAACCTCTTCCACCACTTTCTCTTGCTCTTTATATGTCGGATTGGAATAATCAATTACATGAAGCAAAAGATCACAATAAATACTCTCCTCCAAAGTACTGCTGAATGCTTCAATAAATTCATGTGGTAGATTTTTTATAAATCCGACAGTATCCACAAGTATTACCTCTTTTTTGTCACTCAAATATGCCATACGTGATGTGGTATCAAGTGTTGCAAAAAGCTCGTCTTTTTCATATACATTTGCACGAGTAAGTAGATTCATAAGTGTGCTCTTTCCGCTATTTGTATAACCCACTATCGCGACAGACGGTATATTGTTTTTCTTTCGACTACTTCGATTAAGCTCACGTTGTTTTTTAAGTTTTTTCAGTTCTTCTGTTTTCTTTTGTATATTTTTCTCAATAACACGTCGATCTATCTCGCTTTTACTCTCACTATTACCCCTAAATCCACCTGAGATAGACGCACGCCCATTACTCACTCTTGGTAGGTCATATTTTAATTGCGCAAGTTCGATTTGAAGCTTGCCCTCACTTGTTCTTGCTCTTTGCGAAAATATATCGATTATTAGCAGACTACGGTCGATTACTCGTACCCCTAGCGCATTGGTAAGATTTCGTTGTTTTCTAGGATTAAGTTCGTTGTCAAATATAACCAAATTAGCATTAGTCAATTGGATAGTATCCTTAAGTTCTACTAATTTACCCTCGCCTATAAAGTACTTTGCGTCAGGTTTTACACGATTTTGGGATACTTTGCCTACTGTGTTGATATGTGCAGTTGAGGCAAGTGACTCAAGTTCTTCCAAGTCATCTTGTATGTTTTCGTGATGCAAAGCCACTTTTACAAGTACAGCATTGTATTCACCCTCACTTGTATCATGTAGCCCGTCCACACTATCTCTATACATTTTATCGTACTCATAAAGTTTTTCAAAAAGTCCGTATTTATTCACATAATTCGCATTTGGAATGTATATCCTGTCCACACTATCGCCATTTATAAATCCGCACTCACCATCCAATAATCCTCGCTCATCTACACTTAAAGCACACACGCAATCAAACTTACTATTTTTTAGCGCAGACAAATCCATATCGCTGAGTTTTGACGAAGCAAATGGATGTGTGTGGATAAGTCTCATACCATTAAGATATTTGGACTGCTCTGCGGAAATGCTCACTCTTGTACTATCGCCTAAAAATGCATCTACAATTTTGCCTTTGCGATTGATAAGTACTGCTATTTCTATCTTGTATTTTGCACTAACACGCGCAATAAAAGAAAGGACATCTTCGTCAATGAACTTGTCCTTATTATACTGTTGACCTATTAAATTTTCAAAAGAAATTCTATCTTCCTTTTTCAAGTCTTCTAGTGTCATTTTTACTCCATTATCAAAACATTGATTGCACTCTTAGTTGTGTCAATAATAGCCGAAATATCACTTACCTCTTCCTCAGTAAGAAGTTGGTTTTCAAAACGTGTATTAAGGTACAATAGATTGTATGATACTGTTATTACTCTATTGCCTGCAGAAACACGTTCGGGCAATTTATCCAATTTGAATGTATCTTTAAAATCTGCATGTAAAGATAGTATATATTTGTGCATATCATCTACGATATTGTTGTCCACAAAAAACTCTAAATTGTCGCTAGAAATAGTGTCTTTCATGAAATTTGCATAGTAATAATTTCCAGTATTATCTACGCTTGGATTAGCTATAATCGAGTTATTGCTAAATTTAATAGCCTCGTCCCACTTTTCCTGTTTTATTAGCGCATCGACATAACGGTTTTTCAAATAATTATCTTCAGAAAGAAGAGTGCTTTTTACAAGTACAGTTGTTTCTTTTACATAGTTTGTTTCGTCAATAGCCTCCACATAAGTAAAATAATTGGGATTTGACGAAAATTCCTCAAAGTACTTCTCTACATCCGCACTATCATCAAGTTTTATACTGATATTTAACGCCATATAAAGCGCATCTACATTGGTTTTGTCTTTAGTATATGCTCTGTCGTAAAGTTTTACCGCATAGGTATTAAAACCTAAATCATACATATCATGTGCAAGTTTGTATGGAAAAACAAAAGCATACAATAAGAAAATCCCTGTTGCAATGAATAGGAAACTAAAACATATTATTAAGATAAGTGCAAGGCTTTTGGATTTTTTCATATACACCACTCTTTTCAGTATAAGTATATCAAAGTTGTTTTTGTTTCTCAACTGATTTTTGCCTACTTATCATATCAAATATTTCTAACACATATAAATACTAAAAATGTTTATAGGTGAAAAATGAAAAAAATATTGATGTTTTTAACAATAATTTTATGTGCATGTGGGTTGTGCGCTTGCGAATCCCCTCTATATAGTAAGGCAAAAGACAACATAGCAGAAATTAGAAATAATATTTATATCGGCGAAAATGATGACATAAAAGCCACTTTCATGAGTGGCCAACGCGAAAAGGAATATGTCATAAACGGCTATGCTACACCACTAATTGACTTTGGCGTAATTACGTTTGCCCTTTTAGGAGAAAATGTAACACGAGCAAAAACAGGTGATTTTACTCTCACAATCGATGGTGAAAATTACGAGGGAAAACTAGAATTAAATCCCTTCGACAATACATATGTGGCTGACTTAGGAAAGAAGATTGATACTCAGAATGACATAATAGCAAGCATCAAAATCGGTAGCTTTTCAAGCGAAACTACACTCTCTCTTAAAAGTGGATTGTGGAAAATAAATAGTGAAGAAGCTCTAAAACTCGCTTGCAAAACTCTCAAATCAGAAATAAAAGATTATGATAATGACGAATGGACATCAGAAGTATATGTAAAAATAATTCATGACGAGAAAATATCAAGTGACAAGTATTTTTGGTATGTCAATTTTGTGGGTAGAAACGGTGTAAATCATAGTGTTATTATAGACCCACACAGTAAAGAAATCCTTGCACAAAAGTAGGTTATTATTATATAAAATCAAATATTATAATATAAAGTCTAAAAAAAAATAAAGTCTATAAAAAAAGTATTTTCAAACAACTCCACAAAAATAATATCGCGAGGAGCAATGAAAATACAGGTTACTATATCCCAACAAAAAAAATGTATTTTCAAGTGTTTCCGCAGGACATACCGTCCGAGGACTAACGAGAAAATGCACCAACGTATAATACCCAACAAAAAAAATGTATTTTCAAGTGTTTCCGCAGGACATACCGTCCGAGGACTAACGAGAAAATACATTTTTTGTTTACTTATCAAGTTCTTCAAGTCGAGCGATATGTCTACCACCTTCAAATGGTGTATTAAGGAAGGTATCTACCATCTTTTTTGCCTTACTAAAGCCAATTTCTCCACTTATGCATAGCACATTTATATCATCATCATTTCGTGCAAGAAAAGTAGTACGATTGTCTTTGCAAAGACCGGCCCTAATACCTTTTACACGATTGGCTGTCATACATATTCCAATACCAGTACGACAGCAGTATATCCCCCTATTCTCCACATCTTCAAGCACCTTTTGATTTGCTTGCTTTGCAAAGTGTGAATAACTATCTTTTCCATCATACTCTTTGCTAGCATATTCAATATATTCAAGACCCTGCTTTTCCAAATAGGTCTTGATTTTTGTCATCAATTTGTATCCTCTGTGGTCATATGCAAGTACTATCATAATACACCCTCACTATTTTTATACAATAAGTATATCAAAAAAAATTGATAATATAAAATACTTTTAAGGATAGTTTGACAAATATAATTACTTATCTTACAATATTTTATACAAGAAAAACAAAGGAAAAGCAATGAAAAAAACAAATGAAATATTAGCCACAAGCGAAGAAATGTACCAGTTTTTGAAAGATAACGAGGACTTCGCAGAATATATCAATAATACATACTCGCACAAAGCAAAAACCAGCGAAGAGAGCGTGGCACTTATGTTCAAATCAGATATATATGCAAAATTTTTAGCCCACTCACAAAAACTAAAAGGCGCCGAAAAAACGGGATTTTTAAAAGAATGCATAGTACGCCTTGAAAAAATAGAGGATCCATTTTGGCTTGACTCGCCAATAGATGCTTTTTACAACTTTTTACAAGAAATCAAAAATGACATTATCCCCCTATCTGATATAAAATACTACATGCCCGACTCAAAACTTATGCTTGGATTTACCGAATATTACAAAACACGTGTCGAAAGCATCAATACCCCAAAACGTCGTCGACATTACAAAAACCTAGAAAAAAGATATAAAGAACTCGACCAAATAATAATCAACTTACTTTCCCAGCAGTTTACACTTGAAAAATAAAGACTAGCAAGCGCTAGTCTTTTTTAATCACAAAAATATTTCACTGTAATTTCTTTTGCATTTTCAATATCTTCATACAAAGCATGTCCTGCATTCAATACTTTGTAATCAATTCCAAATTCCTTAGCATAATCCTCCGCACATGTTTTGTCCACCAACACATCATTGTTTCCTAAAATTATCAAGGTGTTTTTCGGCAAATAGTTAATTGCATCAACATAATCAAAACTTCTGCTTTGATCTAAAAATTTTTTAGTAATTTTAAAGTTCTTTGCCGTCCACAATGCATAACCATCACTATATAAAGTTCCATTTTTTATTGAATCTATTATACTCCTATAACACGCCAAGGAGTTTTTGTTGTAGAAAAAACTTCCTATAGGATCAATTACAGGAGACCACAAAACAACTTTTTCAGTCTTCAATCTGATTCTTTGCAAATATTGTAATATTGAAAACCCTCCTATTGACCAACCCCAAAGATTTAGTTTAAGATTGCCTACTTCCTTTTTGATTATTATATCTAGGTCGTTAAAAAAAGAATCACAACACACATCAATATCTTTTCCACCACTTTTCCCGTGACCGCGCCAATCGAATTGAACCACTTTAAAGCCATTTTCACAAAGTTTACTTGCCAAATCAAACAAATAAGTATCTTGTGCTGTACGTCCTTGTTTTACACCAGTCAACCCGTGACACATTACTATTATTTTATCATTTGATAGTGTTGGCGTATAAGTTGTTGTATCCAATTCAAAATTGTCGCTTGTTTTTATAATATAGTTACACTTTTCCATGATGTACCCCCCTGCATAACAAATATAGCATATCTCAAATTTTAATCAAAACAAATTAAAATAAAGACTAGTAATATTACAAGTCTTTTTTTATTTGTTTAATTCCTTTTCAAGTGCACATAGTCTTTTATATGCTGCCCTAAAAAATTTAATAGGTTTTTGTTCAAAAATTTTAAATCTGTCTGATTTTATCTACTAAGTTTTGTATTTGCTTTGGATTTGTGGTATAAGTTTTATTAAAAGCAACATTGGTTATGGAATAAATATCGTTTTTGTTTTTAATACGAAAATACGAATCTTTCAAAACAACCTGTTCTTCTCCCCAAGCCGTTTTGAAAATATAATTACCATTCGAACGCACAAAAGTCTCTACTCCATCAATAGATATGTAGCCACTTCGAATCTTTTTATATTCTCTGCAAAATTGTATAAATGTATCAATGAGATATTCTTCACCATCGGGATTGACTACTATCATTGCACCATTATTTTCTTCTTCTTGAGACACAACACGTCTGGTTTCCGTAAATACATAAAATCTTCCACCCAATTCAATTCTTGGCCTTGTATCTACTATTTCTCCCACTTTTGCACGTCTTGCCTTAATATTTGACTTTTTTATTGCTGAAATAGTCTTACCATCAGATACCAAATCAATCTGAGATACAATATCATCTATGATATCCACCTCAATATCAATATTTGGATACTCATCAATATCTAGTGAATAAAGAGTTATTGTTTTTTTCACTTATGCTCCTTAAAATTCTTTATTTTAATAGAAAAATGACTACTAAAATCCACATAAGCATTATATCACATTAAATCAATTATTGCATTAAATTATATCTAATATATAAAACAAAAAAAAGTAAGTACTATGACTTACTTCTTTTGGCGCCTCGAGTAGGCACGACGCGTATAAAAAATGTGCCAGTGGTCACATTTTTAGCCAAAGTGGGGAGCGTACGACCGGCGATGTCATAAAATGGTTTGAGCCCA
>JAZONM010000015.1:0-31122 GCA_045654505.1 Clostridia bacterium
GATCCGACTTTGTTATTTTGTGGGTATTGTTTATTGTTTTATTGCGATTTAACAAGATTGCTCTTGCAAAATTGTGTCTAGTTGCGGATATTATTGGTACAATTATACTGTGCGGGTTTATGTATTTGAGTAGTAAAAACATGCTTTCAATATTTTACTCAGTAAATACTTTTAGGGATTTTATTTTATCTACTGGTAGCAGTGGTATACTTATATACATTATTGTTCAAGCAGCCCAGGTAGTGTTTTTGCCTGTTCCAGCAGCTGTTATTGCTATTGCAGGAAGTATCATTTATGGACCATTGATAGGTGGGGTATATTGTTCGATTGGTGTATTATTGGGGTCCAATCTTTCATATCTTTTAGGGCGTACATTTGGGTATAGACTGGTTTCGTGGATAGCGGGCGTAGGAAATGCTGAAAAATATAGCAGTATTTTAAATAATAAAGGAAAATTGTTTTTGCCTATGTCGTTTTTGCTTCCTATGTTTCCTGATGACATTCTTTGTTTGATTTCAGGTATGACAAAAATGAATTATAGTTTTTTCTTTTTCGCTACTACTATTACTAGACCGATTGGTGTAATCTGTATGTGTTTCTTTGGCGGTGGATATATTATTCCTTTTGATGGGTGGGGTATCTATGTATGGATTCTAATTGCAATAATCATGGCAATTGTTGTTTTTTGTACATACAAATACCAAGAAAAAATTGAAAATTGGATTTTATCTATTATTAAACCTAAAAAAAATAAGGCATCGAATTGATGCCTTATTTTTAATAAAACTTTTTATTTAGTGTAATTACTTTGTAAAGAAGTGGTCCTAAAATAAAATTGGATGCAAGTACAACAGGGGCTACAAGAGTAGGAGTGAAGTACTTAATATTTTCAAAGTCAAGACCCATAAATGTATTTATGGTGTAAACAAGTATAAGTGATACAAAGAATGCAAGCAGACCAAACATTATTGAGTAATTTAATTTAAAAGGTGATGTGGCTTGTTTGTTTGGACTAATAAATACAGGAATACAATAATACAAGCAAACCAATGCGATAATTGCATAACCGATTTCAAAAGCCCACATCTTATCCTTATATAATGTACCATTGTTTTTCAATATAATCATTGCTACGGTAAGTTCGAGAAGCATCAATATAAGCATTGTAAGACCGAAAGCAAACTTTGCTTTATTTACAAGAAGATATTTATTGTCGTTGGTTGTTTTGCTGGATTGAGAATATACTTTTACATTTATAGATTCGTCATCGATAATCTCATTAAATTTTTTAGTAATAATTTTTTTGTCGATTTCTTCTTTTTGTTCTTCTTTTAAATAAACTGCTTCGCTGTAGTCTTTTTCGTAAAGGTTTTCTTCAATTTCGTTTTCTTCTACTAATCGGTTTAGTCTTTCCTTGTACTCGCTGCTTTCTTGTGGGGAAGGGGCGGTCATTCTTTCGCTTGTTATGTCATTGAATTTTTTAACAAATTTTTGATTACGCTCCTCGCGTTCTTCGTCACTTAGATGGTCAAGTATATTGTGTGTCTTTATGTTTTGTTTGTTGTGTACTTTTGCTAAGTCATTATTGAGATTTGTAGGATTAGTACGAATAACAACATTGTCGATAACAGTATTTTGGCGACGTTTTGTATCTTCGTCATCATATACTAGCTTTGTTATTCCAAGTTCGTCAGTTATGATTCTTGGTTTTTTATTTTGATGAGTAGGAGGTGTGTCTTCGACTACTTTCGCTTCTTTCTCTTCAGTTGTGTTTTGCTCAGGTCTTTCCTCAGCTTCTTTTCCGTAAAGTTTTATATAACTTTCTTCATATTTTTCGTTTTTGTACTCAGAAAGAGGTACTTGTTTATAAAAATTGTGGTCCGGAATGATCTCTTCTTTTTCATCTTTAATATATTCTTCAGGCTCTTCCTCTATTTCAGTGTATAATTGATTAAGTAGTTCTTCTTTATCATCCTCGTCATTATTTTGCGAGATAGTTTCATTTTCGTGTGATTCAAATGAGTTTTGTTCTTCAGATAAAGCACTTTCTTCATCGTTGTCTGGAGAAAGAAGTTGTTTCATTTTTTCTTCTACGCTGAAATTTGAATAACGCTTTTCCAAATCCATGTTATCGTTTTGGGAATCATCTATTATATATTCACTTTCGTCGACTTGGTTTTCTTCTATGCTGTTTTCTTCAGTCGGTAGGATGTCTTCATCGATATCATTATCTTCATCAATATCTTCGCCCTTGGATTTTAATTTATTATAATATTCTTGACCGTGTTTTGTAAGTGAATAGTAATGACGACGTCCACCAATATCGCTATCGCCCCAGTATGAAGTGATGATACCTTTTGTTTCAAAACGTTTGAGACTACTATATAGGGAAGGTTGTTTTAATTTAATCTTTCCATTTGTTTTTTCTTCGACTTCTTTAATAATCTCGTAACCATATTTTTGTCCAGAAGCAAGGCTATCCAAAATAATGTTATTTATAGAGCCTCTAGACGCAACACTTTTCGCTCTTCTAGCCATATAAGTTACCTCCAAATATAGTTATATAATAATATAATTGATTTTATAATATAAAATTCGCCAAAATATGTCAAATGAAATACTATGCAAACTATAAAAAAAGTATAGTACTATGCAAAACAACCTCTAAAAAACTATGATAAATAGGGGATTTGTGATATATTATTAGTGATATACTATGCAAAATAAGTGTATAATTCAATCACTAAAGTAGTCTAATGGATAGGTGGAGAAAAATGATAAAACCTGATTATATTTTAAGGAGTTATAGAAGGACACTTTGCATTTCTGTAAATAAGAAAGGTGAGGTGATAGTACGTGCTCCTAAGAGACTTTCGATAGAACATATAAATAAATTTCTGCTAGAAAAAGAAGGTTGGATAAAACTAAAAAAACAACAAATGGAGATTATTAACCAGCAAAATAAATCGATAAATAATTATGAAAGAATATTGTTGATGGGAGTGGAGTACAGTAGGGAAGATATTGACGGTCTAAAGAAAATAGAGTGGGATACCACAAATAAAAAAATATATCTACCATTAGGTATCACAAAAGCTGAATTTATCAAAAAAATATCAAATTTTTACATAAAACACGCTAAAGATATTGTTATTGAGAGAGTATCATACTTTTCAAGACTAATGTCATTATCATTTAATTCGATAAGTCTAATGAACAACAAGACAAGATGGGGGACGTGTTCTAAAAAAGGGGATTTGAAATTTAATTGGCGATTGGCTATGCTAAAGCCTAATACAATAGACTATCTTGTTGTGCACGAACTCGCACATCTTATAGAATTTAATCATTCAAAGAAATTTTATAAAATAATAGAATGTATTATGCCTAAATATAAAAGCATTAATAAAGATTTAAAGAAATATGGTTATTTATTAGAGCTTTTCAGATAACTTTAGGGGATTGAATTATTTATTTTGTACTACAGGGAGGTCCTTGTAGTATAAAATTATATTTATAAACTATTCGCAAAAGACAACTTTTACGAATAGTGATGTGTAAAAAACGGCCTGAATACGTGGTGCTATGCAAAAAATAAAAACCGCTGTATTTTTATGCGGTTTTTACTAGATTGAATTGTTGGATTAAATTTGATTTATTTCAATGATTTAAAATATCTGTCAATTTTCTTAATTGCCATTGAAGCGTATATAGAAGACAATGATTTGTATTTTGATTTAAAAGCTTCTTGTTGTTGATCAATTGTTTTTGAAGTTTGGATTCCACAACGTCTGATATAATCAATAATATTATTTAATGTTTGTGCCTTAAGATTTTGATACATTTCATCTGGGACTGTATAAAGTAAAATTTCAAATATTTCAAAAGGTAAATCTTTTTCTTGCTTTTCGTACATAAAAATTCTTTTAAACAACAAAATTGTTTGAGCAAATAAATCATTGGTGGACTTATTTTTCAATTTAAAATTTCTAATGCTTAATTTTGGGTATTCTATTTCTGTAAGTATCTTATCGTTTGTATAATAAATAACACCGCTGATATTGTTTTCGTTTACATAAGTAAAACAAGGTATAATTTTGAAATAATGAGTAAACTTGTTGTCTTCCTCGTCAAATACGTTTATAGCATAATTTATTGAATACTTTTCTTGCCAAATCAATGTGTTTGAATCAAAAGTAGATACAGAAAGTTCAAATATGTCATTTTTAATTTGTTTTAGAGTGAGATACCTATCCTCTATCAGTTTTGACTTTTCAGAGGGTTTTATGTTCATTACTTGATTTATTTCTAAATATAATGTCGCACATGTATTTTTACATGTATTGGTACGCAATTTATATTCGTCATAGTAATACAATTTTAGGTCAGATGGCGAAAACATATTCTTGTCCTCAAAGTATTTTAAGACAAGTTCTTGGATACTGTCCTTAAAAGAATCGAGAACAATATCTTTATTTTCTATTTCGTATTCTTTTGCCCATTCTCTAAATTTATTTTCCATAAAATATCACCTTGATTTGATATTAACACATTTTATTTTTTTTGTCATTTATTTTTACAAATGTAGAGCTTTGAGGTATAATTATATTGAGGTTTTGGATATGACTGAGAGTTATTTTAAGACAAGAGATGACGACAATATCCTTAAAATAAGACAGCTTAGACGTGAGTTGCCTTCTTTTTGTAGTGAATATTTTATGGGTATTGAACCTTACACAACTCCCCTTACACGTCTAGGTTATGCACGAGACCTTAAGATATTTTTCCAATTTCTGACCTGGGAAATACCTGAATTCTCAAATAAAGAAATAACTCAATTAACTTTAGATGATTTGAACAAGGTGACTGCTACTCATATAGAGTATTTTATGGAATATCTTAATTTATATATTTATGAAGGAAAAAAGATACATAATGGTGAGCGTGCAAGGAATAGAAAATTAAGTTCGGTAAGATCATTGCTAAAATATTTTTTTAAAAAAGATAAGATATCATCTAATATTGCAAGCAAAATAGATACTCCTAAAATACACGATAAAGAGATTATTAGGCTTGAAGTTGATGAGGTGGTAAAACTACTTGATCAATCAGAAGATGGTGACAAACTTACTAAGATGCAAAAAGGATTTCACAAACACACAAAGAAAAGAGATTTTGCGATGTTGAGTTTGTTTTTGGGTACAGGTATACGTATTTCGGAATGTGTCGGACTAAATCTTGAAGATATTGATTTTAGTCAAAATGCTTTTAGGGTTACAAGAAAAGGTGGAAATCAAGTTGTTTTGTATTTTAATGATGAAGTAGCTGATGCATTAAAAATATATATGAATGAGAGACTTAATAATGAAAAAGTTGATCCTAATGAACATGCCCTATTTTTAAGTTTGCAAAATCGACGCATAACTGTACGTGCTGTAGAAAACCTCGTTAAAAAATATAGTCAGCTTGTGACGCCTCTTAAAAAAATAACGCCACACAAATTACGTAGTACTTTTGGTACAAATCTATATCGTGAAACGAATGATATTTATATTGTTGCGGATGTGCTTGGACATAAAGATGTAAATACCACTCGAAAACATTATGCAGCAATATCAGAAGACATTAGACGAAATGCCGCAAATGTAATCAAACTAAGAAAAGATGAATAAAACTAGAACAAATGTTTGACATTTGTTCTAGTTTTGTTTTATAATGTTCTATAGAAAATGAGAGGTTGGATTATGAAAAGATACAATAAAGAAAAAATGTTGTTGGATTTTATAAGAGTCTTTCAAGATGAAAAAGGTTTTCCGCCATCAGTCAGAGAAATGTGTGAGGCTATAGACGTAAGTAGTACAAGCACTATCGCCTATTATCTTGCAAAATTGGAAAATTCGGGTTGTATAAGAAAGACGCAAAATAAGAATAGAGCAATAGAAGTTTTGTCTAAAAATGATAAAATCTCTACTCCATCTATTGACGGAGATTATACTTGTATCCCTATTCTTGGTACAATTACTGCAGGTCAACCAATTCTTGCTGTAGAAAATTATGATGAATATTTTATGGTATCCCCAAATTTATTCAGAGGTGACGGCTTATTTATGCTTACTGTACGTGGTGAAAGTATGATAAATGCGGGAATATATGATGGTGATAAGATTATTGTTCGTCAGCAGTCTTATGCTAATAATGGTGAAATTGTAGCAGCGCTTATTGATGGTTGTGCTACAGTAAAAAGATTTTATCGTGAAGACGGCCACTTTAGACTTCAACCAGAAAATGACACAATGGAGCCTATTATTGTAGATCGATTGGAATTACTTGGTAAGGTTGTTGGACTGGTAAGAAAATTTTAAAATTCAATCATAAATTAAAAGTAATCTTATTAGATTTGTAATTAAGTAAAAAAATAGTTGAGATATTATCTCAACTATTTTTACTTTTATGATATTTATAATTTTATTGTTTCTAGGTCATTAGGAACAAAAACTTTTCCTTCAAAATAAGTTTTTGCCTCATTTGTATAAAGTTTTTTCCTGTTTTTTAAATCATTATCTTCTGTATGAAGAATAATTAAATTCTTGGCATTTATAGTTTGTGCTGTGATACTTGCTTCTTTTACAGTGCAATGGCCTTTTTGATGTGGCTTGTATTTTTCTTTTTCAATATCCAAACAAAAGCTTTCGTGAATCAGCCATTCCCTATTTTTAGTAAATTCAAACAAATCTTCATTTAAAGGTTCGTCTCCACAAAATGCCAACTTATCTTCTATGACAAAACCAAATTGTTTATCTTTCTTAGCATGAATATCGAAGAAAGTAACATTCATATTGTTTATATTTATTGTTTGATGATCTTCTACAATATTAAAGAAAATCCTATCTTCAAATTGTTTAGCCACAGGAAACAGCAATTCAATTAAAAGCTTAAGCACTTTCATGCTCTCGTCACTTCCATAAATGTTAAGATTGCCTATATAACTTCCGCCAAATTTCATTTTTTGACAAACATTACGAAGTACCCATATTACACCAAGAATATGGTCTGTATGATTATGTGATAAAAAAACATGGTGTATTTTTGTAATATCAATACTTGCAAATTTTAATTGATTAAGTATTTGATTTCCGCCACCACCATCTACCAAAAAATACTCTTTATTGTTTTCAATTGCAAAACAAGTGTTATAGCAATTTAACGCTCCGCCGTTACCTGTTCCTAATATATGTAATTTCATAGCAAAACCACCTTTATAATCATATTATATCATAAGATTGATGTTATTGTATAATAAAAACAAAAAAAGATACATTTGCTAGTATCTTTTTAATAATATCTTTTTTAGTTTTGTGAAAAATCTATGTTTTAGATATTTTTGTTTTTTGTAAAAAAATTATCAAGCGATTTGTAGAGACTTTGCATAGTATTATGCAGTGGGTCATACTCTATCGTCGAATTAAGCCTTCTAAACCACGTTTTTTGACGTTTTGCATAATTTCTAGTATGTTGTTTTATAAGGTCAATAGTGGCATCGAAAGACAGTCTATTTGCATAGTATTCTTTCCATTCACTGTAGCCAATTGGTAGTGTGATTTCTTTATGGTAAAATCCTTTCTTATATAATTCTTCAACTTCGTCATAAAGACCATTTTGTATCATCATATCTACACGAGTATTTATTCTTTCATAGAGTTTTTCTCTATCCATATCAACATGGATTATGAAAGGCTTTATTTTTTCATTTATTGTCAAAACTTGTTGGGATTTTAGTGTACCTGATTCCGCAATTTCTAAGGCCCTGATTACTCTTTTTGTATCATTGGGATGTAGCTTTTTTGCTGTCTCAGGATCCACTTCCGTCAATAAATTATGAATATATTCATTACCCTTTTCTTTTGCTAAATTGATATATTTTTCACGAATAGTGCCATTTTTGTCTGAATATCCATAGTCGTGATTGTATATAAGCGAATCCACATAAAAACCTGTTCCGCCGACAAAAATTGGTAGTATATTTTTTGATATCAATTCATCAAAAACAAGTGTGGCGTCTTCATTATATCTACTTACAGAATAATCTTCTCCAAGATTAACATAATCAAATAGATGATGTTTTACCATGGCAAAGTCACTCTTTGATGGTTTTGCCGTGCCTACTGAGATGCCTTTGTATATTTGTTGACTATCACAATTTATTATTTTGCCCTTGTATCTTAATGCTAGATTGAGTGCTATATCCGATTTGCCACTTGCTGTCGGTCCAACTACAATTATGCAATTATATTTACTTATACTATTCGCTTGAACCATTTTTCAATATCCTTTTTAGTGATTTTTAAAATGATTGGACGGCCGTGTGGACACAGCAAAACTTGATTTTCTTGAGAAAGTTTTGTAAGCAATATTTTTATTTCCATTTCGCTTAAGATGTCATTTGCTTTAACAGCCGCTTTGCACGCGGATTTTGCGATATAATCTTTTAAAACGGTATTATTTGATGTGATAAGTTTTGTATTCAAATTTGACAATATTTCATTAAAGAAAGAATTAAAACTTATTTCTTTAAGTAGCACAGGTACTGTATTTACCTTAAATGAATTTTTGCCAAATTCTTCTAATTCCCAGCCCATATTATTTAGAAGATCTATATTAGTCAATATATACTCAAATTCTTGATTGTTTACATTAAGAATATAAGGAATAAGTAGTGGTTGGACATTGATTTGTGATGATTCAAGTTGGGACATGAATTTGTCGTACAGTATGCGTTCGTGACCTGCGTGTTGGTCGATAAGATAAAGTTCTTCATCTTTTTCTATCATGATATAAGTATTGAATAGTGTGCCGATAATTTTGAAATTATCTATATCCAATCTTAGTGATGTTTGCTCAGATGCCTTTGGAAGTATATCCATTTGTTGTTGGGTCATTCGCTCTGCTAGTTTTACTGCAAAATCATTGTCAGCTACTGCAAACTCTTGTTTTTCATTTCCGCTTAAAAATCCCTTAATTGACTCTAAGTTTTCTCTGAATAATGGTGAGTGGTTTAGTCTAACCTCTTTTATATCGTCATTTATGTGTGGAGTCGGGTCCTCTCTATATGACATGCCCTCATTTCTGTCTACCCTTCTAAGATTGTGTACAATAGGCGAATTATCTTCTTCTATTTCTTCAAATGTGGATTGTTTTTCTTCAATATGCTTAATAAT
The DNA here is from genome assembly GCA_045654505.1 of Clostridia bacterium. Classification (GTDB taxonomy): domain Bacteria; phylum Bacillota; class Clostridia; order Christensenellales; family UBA1242; genus UBA11490. The sequence goes on from JAZONM010000015.1 coordinate 9,216, forward strand.
AGTAGTTTCGGCAAGTTTGTTGGCTACACTGGTATATACCATATTAAATACTTTGTTATATTCTTCAAATTTTACATCAAGTTTGTTAGGATGTACGTTTACGTCTACTCTATCTAGTGGTATTGTAAGGTGTATAACAAAGAATGGGAATGTTGACTTCATTATATAGTTTTCGTAAGCTTTATATATTGCAGTAGAGACAGATTGATTGATAACATATCTTCCATTTATAACAAGAGTTTGGTATGTGCGGTTTGGTTTTGAAAATGTAGGAAGCCCCAAATAACCCTTAAAATAATAATCGTCTTCAGAGTGTTCAAATTCGATAAGATTGTCAATAACTGACTTTCCATAAATATTGTAGATAGCTTCATAGAGACCATTGCCGTGGGATTGATATATTTGTTTGTTGTCAGCTATATATTTGATTGCAATATTGGGATTTGCAAGTATTAGTCTCGAAACATAATTGGTTATTTCGCTTTCCTCTTGTCTTGCTTTACGTAAAAATTTTGCTCTAGCGGGTACATTGAAAAACAAATCTTCGACTACTACTGTGGTGCCAGAAGTAGCGCCAATTGGTGTTATTTCACCAATCTCACCACCCTCTACGTGCATTGTATAAGCTTCATCCGAAAGGCCTACTTTACTTGTGAGTGTAACTTTACTCACTGAAGAGATAGATGCTAAAGCTTCGCCACGAAAACCAAGAGTGCCGATTTTGTCTAAATCATTAACATTTCGTATTTTACTTGTAGCGTGCGGCATAAAAGCTGGTACAAAGTCATCTTTTTCAATTCCACAGCCATTGTCGCTAACTCTAATGCGTGAAATTCCACCATTTTTAATGTCGATTGTGATGCTTGTCGCTCCGCCGTCTATACTATTTTCTACAAGTTCTTTTACGACACTAGCTGGTTTTTCAACAACTTCGCCTGCGGCAATTCGATTGTATATACTTTTGTCAAGAATGTTTATTTTACCCATAATTATTCCTTAATATAATTTTTAAGTTGGATCAGAATATCGAAAGCATTTAGTGGTGTCAATGTGTTTACATTGACGTCCTTTAATATATTGATTATTTCATTGGCATTGCGATATTCTTTCTTGGTGGAGAGTTGTTCTTTATTAGGTATGCGATTCAGATCTTTCTCTTCAAGAGTATGAAGTATTTCGCGTGCGCGCTCGATTAAATCTTTTGGGAGTCCTGCTAGACTTGCAACCTCAATACCAAAACTTCTATTTGCTCCGCCTCGTATGATTTTACGCAAGAATATAATATTATTATTGTATTCTTTAATGCTTACTTGATAATTTTTTACTCCATCAAGAAGTCCTTCAAGATCGGTCAATTCGTGATAGTGTGTCGCAAACAATGTTTTTGAATTAAGATTTTTTGATATGTATTCCACAACACTCCATGCTATTGACAATCCGTCGAAAGTACTTGTGCCGCGACCGACTTCGTCCAAAACAATCAAAGAATTGTGTGTGGCATTTTTGATAATATTGCTTACTTCATTCATTTCTACCATGAAAGTCGACTGACCAAAACTTAGGTCATCGCTCGCACCTACACGTGTGTATATTCGGTCAGTAAGTGCAATTTTTGCGCTTGTAGCTGGCACAAATGAACCAATGTGCGCCATTAGTGTAATTAGAGCCACTTGACGCATATATGTGCTCTTACCTGCCATATTAGGGCCAGTGATAATCATAATGCGACTGTCGGATGAATTTAGTACTGTGTCATTAGGTACAAAATCTTCCTCTTTATTGATTGCTTCTACAATAGGATGACGACCGCCTATGATTTCTATGTTTTCATTACTTCTGCTTAGTAATGGTTTGCAATAATTGCGTTCGACAGCGACATTTGCTAGAGACAATAAAGCATCCAACATTGCTATACTTTTTGCTGTCTTTTGAAGAGATGTTATATAACCTAGTAATACTGATCTTATTTCAGCAAATAGTCGTTGTTCTAGAGCTATTTTATTTTCCTCAGCATGTGTTATTTTGTCCTCAATTGTCTTCAATTCTTCGGTAATGTATCTTTCGGCATTTGCTACTGTTTGTTTTCTGATGTAATTGAAAGGTACTAAGTCTTTTTGACTATTTAGTACTTCTATATAGTATCCAAAGACTTTATTGTAGGAAATTTTAAGGTTTTTAATGCCTGTTTTTTCTCTTTCACTTGCTTCCAATTGAAGTATCCAATTTCGACCACTAGTTGATATGCTATTTAATTCATCAAGCTCGGCATTATAACCAGTCTTTATAAATCCGCTATCCTTAATAACTGCTGGCGCATCTTCGTCAATAGCTTTGTCAAGCAATTCTGCAATATCGTCAAATGTCTCAATTCCATCTCTTAAGTCGGATATGATTTCACTACTGAAATTTTTTATTCCATCCTTTAATTGTGGGAGCAATCGAAGCGAATTTTTTAGTGAAACACAATCTTTAGGAGTGATGTTGTTGTAACTAATTTTTCCGCATAGTCTTTCTATGTCATAGATTTTGTAAAGAATATTTCCGATATTCTCTCTTGCGATAATATTTTTTACAAGTTCTTCCACACCTTTAAGACGGTAATTGATTGCAGGGATATTGTATAGAGGTTGTTCGACCATTTTTGTAAGAGTACGTTGACCCATCTTTGTTTTGGTTTTGTCAAGCAACCAAAGAAGTGTGCCATGTCTCCTTCTATCTTTGGAGTTTTCACTTATCTCAAGATTGCGTCTTGTGCTGCCATCTATTTGCATGTACTCTTCATTCACTACATATTGAAGATTGTTGATATGAGATAAAGATCTTTTTTGTGTTTCATTGATATATGCAATAATTGCGCCTCCGGCACATATTGCGTAGTTTTTATTTAAGCAACCATATTGTCTAAGGCTTGTGGTGTTTAGCTGTTTTTTAATAATAGAATCTGCTACAGCAAACTCATAATTGCATTCGTCATACAAACTAAATTGTGGTGCATACTCAGCCTTTACGCTTGAAAGATCGTGACTCAAACTAAACATTTCGCTATTACAGATAATTTCGCTAGGACGAATTCTTATCAGTGCATCATTTAATCGAGTCAATATATTATCACCTACAAATTCGCTTAGATAAAATTCACCTGTAGAAACATCGATATATGCCATACCGATATTATTTTTTTCTTTGTATAGACTCATCAAATATGTATTTCGATCTGGTTTTACTAGAGATGTGTCAATTACTGTTCCGGGGGTAATAACTCTTATTACATCACGTTCGACAAGTTTTACACCTTTTTTAGGTGCGGTAAGCTGTTCGCATATGGCGACCTTATAGCCAGCACTTAGTAATCTTGGTATGTAATTATCCACTGCATGAAATGGAATGCCACACATTGGTGCTCTTGTTTCTTGTCCGCAGTCTCTTCCAGTAAGTGTAAGCTCGAGCACTCTGCTGCAAAGTTCGGCATCTTCAAAAAACATCTCGTAAAAGTCGCCAAGTCTATAAAGTAGAATGGCGTCCTTGTATTTTTCTTTTGTTTGTAAATATTGTTGCATCATTGGGCTCAAAGCCATGGCAACCTCCTATTCCACCAACATTCCGTATATTTTTTTATTTGAAATATTGGTTATTTTGCATTTGTAAAATTTATTGGTTGTTATTTCTTTGTCGGTTATAATTTCAATATCTCTACCACTTTCAGAAATGCCAACATAGTTTTCGGATTTATCCAAAACAAGAACATCAATGTTTTTACCAATCAATTCTTGTGTTTTTTCTTTTGATATTTGTTTTGATAATTTTAGTAGTCTATTTACTCTGTCGTTTTTGATATCCAATGGTATTTGATTTTCCATCTTTTCAGCAACAGTGCCTGTACGAGGTGAAAACATGAATGCAAAAACACCATCATATCTTACTTCTTCTATAAGGGTGTAAGTATCCAAAAACTCTTCTTCTGTTTCACCTGGAAAACCTACAATTATGTCTGTAGATAAATAGCAATCGGGCATTTTTTCTCGTATTTTTTGTATTAGACCTAAATAATGCTGGCGGGTATAACGTCTATTCATTTCTTTAAGTACTTTATTATTTCCCGATTGTATTGGAAGATGAATAACCTTAGCTAGTTTGTCATATTTTGCAATTGTATCAATAACTTCGTCGGTAAGATCTTTTGGGTGTGATGTCATAAATTTGATACGGAAATCACCTTCAAGTAGTGCTAATGCTTCAAGAAGTTTTGCAAAACTTACATTATCATCTTTGAGGTCATTTCCATAACTATTTACATTTTGTCCAAGGAGTGTGATGGTTTTGTAACCCTCGTCAATAAGTCCTTTTACTTCCCTTATAATATCGTCCATGTTTCGACTGCGTTCTCTACCTCTTACGTATGGAACAATGCAATAACTACAGAAATTGTTGCAACCATACATAATATTCACCCAAGCATTAAAACCACTTGTGCGGTAAAGGTCGACGTCTTCGTTTATAGGCTTTTCTTGTTCCCAAATTTCATAGATGTTTTTCTTCGAACTTTTGTAATTAAGAAGATAATCCTTAAACTCGTTTAGATTGTGTGTGCCGAATACAATATTGACGTAAGGAAATCTTTTTGCAATATAGTCTTTTCTTCCTTCTGCTTGTGTAAGACAACCACAAATACCTACGATAATACCTGGTCTAACTTTCTTTAATTTTTTAAGCATGCCCAGATTTCCAAATACTTTTTTCTCACAACCATCTCTAATACAGCAGGTATTGAAAAGAATAACATCAGCGTTATTGATGTCATTAGTTTCTTCATAATCCAATGATTTTAGCATGCCAGCAAGTTTTTCACTTTCATGCACATTCATTTGACAACCATATGTTTTTATATAATATTTATCTTTTGCCATAATTTTCACCGGTTATATTATACTAGATATAATATAATTTTTCAAGTTTAATTTATATGGACGTATGAGTTTGTTTTTGATTTAATTGACTTGGCGTCATTTTGAAATTATACAAATTAAAATTATTTTCTACAAAAAATTATAAAATTTTTAAATAGTAGCAAAATAATTTAGAATTAAATCAAATGAGGAAGAAATGAGAAAATTTTTAAAAATTTCGCTATTTATAGGACTTTTATTGTTTGTTGCACTAAGCACGTTTTCGTTTTTTTACATAAATAGTATTGTGAAAGAAGTAAAAGATGTACCATTTGACAAAGATAAATTGCTTGCATCCACATCACCAATGCTCGTGTATGATAGTGGTGACAATTTGCTCACAAGCTCTAATGCTATTGGTCACAATATGATAAAAATCGATGATCTGAATGATCATACTATTGCTGCTTTTGTATCTATAGAAGATAAGGATTTTTATCGACATAAAGGACTAAATTATAAACGAATAGCTAAAGCAATGCTAAACAACATTAAGAGTATGAGTTTTAAAGAAGGTGCAAGTACAATCAGCCAACAACTTATAAAAAACACCCATCTTTCTAGCGATAAGACAATTAGAAGAAAGATTAAGGAAATGATACTCACTAAAAAACTTGAGAAAACTTTTAATAAAGATGAAATTATGGAAATGTACCTTAATGTAATTTATTTTGGTGATGGTTGTTATGGAATAGAAGAAGCAAGCCTACATTATTTTGGGAAAAATGCAAAGGATTTGACAGTAGATGAAAGTGCGGTATTGGCAGGTACAATAAAATCTCCATATACCTACTCTCCTGTACATAATTATGATAAGTGTCTTGAGAGAAGAAATCTGGTACTTAGACAGATGGAGGCAGATGAATATATTGATAATTACGACTATATGAAGGAATTACCTATCCCTCTCAATATATCAGAGAAAGAAAGCACATCTTACGATATCTATACGCAAAGTGCAATAAATGAAGCCTGTGAAATATTGCAAATTTCGGAAAGAGAATTTGGTCTAAATGGATACAAGATTTACACATATCAAAAAGAAAACGTGCAAAACAATTTGGTAAAAACTTTTGAAGAGAATGAAATACCTCTAAATGATAATGGCAATGCTTGTGAAAGACTTGCGATTGTAATAAACAATGATACTGGAGGAATTGAGGGTTTTTATAGTGATAGCAAATATAGTTTGATTGATATTAAAAGACAGCCAGGTAGTGCGATAAAACCTATTATGGTATACTCTCCTGCTCTTGATGAAGGTATGATATATAATTGTTCGGTGATATTAGATGAAAAAATTGATATAGATGGATACAGTCCAAATAATGTTGGTAATAAATTTTATGGGTATGTAAGTATCAAGGATTGTGTAGCTAAAAGTCTTAATATCCCAGCCGTAAAATTGATGAATTGTTTGGGGGTAAAAAATTGCAAGGAATATGCCGAAAGATTTGGAATAGAATTTAGCGAAAAAGATACAGGACTATCTCTTGCCCTAGGCGGATTTACAGATGGCATAACATTACAGACATTGACAAATGCATTTGTACCATACAGTAATAATGGTCAAATGATTAAGAGTGGATTCGTGCGTGAAATACGAACACGAGATGATATTGTCGTATATAGAAAAAATGAAAATAAAAAGCAAATTATCGACGAAGATATTGCCTATCTTACGCATGATTTATTAAAATATGGAGTCAAAAATGGTACTAGTGGAAGACTTAAAAATCTTGACTTTGAAATAGGCGGAAAGACTGGTACTGTAGCGGTAAAAGGTACAAATCAAAATACTGATGCACTCAGTATTGCATATACTTCAGCTCATACAATGGGTGTGTGGTACGGAAATTATACTTACAATACAGAGGATAATCTTGAAGGTAGTAATAATGGTGGTACATATGCAACTACTATTATTAGAGATACTTTTAAAAAGTTATACTATAATAACAAACCAAACGACATTGAAAAGCCAGATGCTATTGTAGAAAAGTCCATAGATATTAAGGCGCTAGAAGAAGAAAATGTAGTAAAACTCGCTGATAATAATACACCACTAAGATATGTATCACGAGAGATATTTTCAGTGAATCATGTGCCAATTGAAACAAGTACAACATTCAGCGACATTGGTCTAATAGATTTTGATATAGTAAATAGTGATTCATATTGTACTATCTCATTTGAGGCTAAAGATTATGTACTATATGATATCATGTGTAATGGTAGACTTATTTGCACGATAGAGAATAAGAATGGTCATGTAGAATACAGGCATGAAAATCTTTTACCAAATACTATGTATACTTATTGTATTGATTCGTATACGTTAATAAATGGTGTAGAAAAGTCCTCACCTACTAAATCTATTATTACTAAAAATGTTTATGAAAAATTATTGGACGATTTAGATAACGATGACAAATATAATGAAACTTTATCGTGGTATTTTTACTGATAAAAAATAGATAGTGTCTTACACTATCTATTTTTGTAATATCGAAATATTGTTTTTATTCACCAAGACCCATTTTTGCTTTTAATGTATTTTTTACTTCATCAAATATCTCAGGATTTTGTTGAAGGAACAAGACAACATTGTCTTTACCTTGGCCTATTTTATTGCCATTATATGAATACCAAGAACCGCTTTTTTGGATAATATCAGCTTCAATTGCAAGGTCAATCACACAACCTTCTTTATTGATGCCTTTTCCATATAGAATATCAAATTCAGCTGTTTTGAATGGAGGTGCCATTTTATTTTTAACAACTTTTACTTTTACACGATTTCCGATAAATTCGCTACCATCTTTTATTACGTCGCTTTTTCTTACGTCAAGTCGGATTGATGAATAGAATTTAAGAGCTTTACCACCTGTAGTGGTCTCAGGACTACCATAAATTACGCCGATTTTGTCGCGAAGTTGGTTGATAAAAATAACGCAAGTTTTGCTCTTATTTGTGATACCGGTAAGTTTTCTTAGAGCTTGGCTCATAAGACGAGCTTGTGTACCAATAAAATTGTCGCCCATCTCTCCCTCAATCTCAGCTTTTGGAGTAAGTGCTGCCACTGAGTCAACTACCACAATATCTACTCCACCACTTCTTACCAAAGCTTCACAGATATCTAGTGCTTGCTCACCATTGTCTGGTTGGCTTACGTAAAGTTCGTTGATATTAACACCAAGTTTTTCAGCATAAGAAGGGTCAAGTGCGTGCTCCGCATCAATAAATGCTGCAGTGCCACCAAGTTTTTGCGCTTCTGCAAGAATGTGCAATGCTACAGTAGTTTTACCACTGCTCTCAGGTCCATATATTTCTACAATACGTCCTCTAGGCACACCGCCGATGCCCAATGCGTAGTCTAGAGTCAGACAGCCAGTAGGAATAACCTCTATTTGAGTATTTGCGCCCTCGCCTAGTTTCATAACTGTACCTTTTCCAAATTGTTTTTCAAGTTGGAGAATGGCTTGTTCTAATTGTTTCTTTCTCATTTCGTCCATAATTATTACCTCAATTTATCAAACTTTTGTTCTATAAATATTATACAATAATTTTATTAAAATACAAATCATTTTGTTTAAGTTTTTTAATTAAATAATAAATTGCTGAGTTTGACAATGTGTCAATAGCATTGTCACGTTGGTTAACAGTATTTTTGTAGATATGTATACCGTCATTATCACCTACTGCAACAAAACATGTATTGTCCTCATCAAGATTTCCAAGCGTCAACAAAACTAAGTCGCAATTGGTCTTATCAAGTAATGCTCCGGCTATTTCGTATGCCATATTTACACTGTAAAATCCATGTTTTGTAAGCATGCTTTGCGGTATGTCAAGTTCCTTTATTGTATTGTTTTGGGTAAATCCCACTCTACAAACTTCAATAAGGTGTTTTGCCACGCTTTTGCATTTACTCAAATTTTGTGCAATATTACCTGCAGTTACGGTTTCGTATATGCAAAGGGTCTTATTGGACAAAGTAAGCAAATCAAGCGCTAATTGATATATGGTCGTGTCATCGTCAGTAATAATAAATTTTCTTAGTTTTTGATATATATCACTAATACAATTATTTAGTATGTTTTTATCGATATCGCAAGGATAAGTGAGTACTATTTTTAAAAGCATATTCTCTTCATAACATGTAGTCATTATAGGTGCAGGTATATTATCACTCAATATATCAGAAATATCATCTTCGGATATACCAAACATCAATATGCTTTTATGTTCTAAAAGTTGGTTTTGATGACGCATCAAATAAGGAATAATACTATTATTATACATATATTCAAGTACTCTATTTCCCTCAGGAATGTAAATAATAGTTTTGCCATCTTCGATAATCCAACCTTGCATAAAGGTAAATGGGTTTACCAAGACAGATGCGCCAATTGGTAAAAAATATTCGTCTTTAATATTGTCAGGAAGTGAGTGCTCTTTAGAGTATTGACTCAAAAACCTTACCATATTGTCGTCACGTGTAAGGCTTGTGTTTAGATAATCACACACAACATTTTTTATATCAAAATGAGTATTTATTGTTCCATCACCAATTACAATAATGCAATCAGAATCTCTTGATGTAATTGCATTGTAGATATCCTTACGCAAATTGAGGATAACACTCCAATCTTTAAGCGTTACCCCACAATTATGAAGATTTTTGGACAGAAAATCGAAAGATTTGTCCTCATTTTTACCTATTAAATTGTCTGAAGATACTCGAATGCAAGATATTGTCATTGTACGACCTTTTATTTGTCAGATGGTTGTTCCTTTTTCTCTTCTTTTACAAGATTTCTATTTTTAATTAGGTAATTGATCATAGAAATAATTGTAAGTGCAGTCGCTATTCCAAGAAGTGACCATGCTACGATATTGTACACTAGTAGTGCTGTTTTGTTGTTGACCACTAATCTAAGGAATGCAGAAAGCATAACAGCAGGAATTGCCACCATTTGGAATCCAGCTTTAATACGGCCAAGATTATCTGCGCACATGATATAATTTTTGGATGCTGCAAGTTGTTTTAGAGCAGAAACAACAATATCTCTACCTACAAATATGATAGCAACAAGCACGCCATAAGGCATTGGTATTGAGCCGTCACATACTACAAGAAGTAGACCTATATTTGTAAGAAGCTTGTCCGCATTTGTGTCGAGAAAAACCCCTAATGTTGTGGTCATGTTTAGTTTTCTTGCGTAATAACCGTCAAGTCGGTCTGTAAGTGCTGCAATAATGAAGATTGCAACAGCGATTATTTTTCCGTATGGATTCAAAAATTCTGCCAAATAGAAGAAAACAATAAATGGCAAAAGAATTATTCTGCTTAATGTTATTTTATTAGGTAGATTCATAATATTTCTCCTCTTAAATCGTATTTTTGTACTTTTGTTATTTTTACTTTGTATGTATTGCCTATTTCTAGGCAATTTTTATGTGGAACCAATACCACTGCGTCCACATCTGGACAGCTATTGTGTCTGCATACGGCGATATTGCCTTCGATACTATCGACAACAATGTCTATCTCTTTGCCAAGCATAGCATTGTTTTTCTCAGCGACTACATTATACTGCAATTTTGATAGTATACTAAGACGTTTTGATTTAATGCTTTGAGGCACTTGATTTGGCATATTGTATGCCCTTGTACCTTCTTCTCTACTGTATTTGAAAAATCCTACATTATCAAGTTTGTAAGTTTCAACAAATTCACACAAGTTTTGAAAATGGTCATCACTTTCTCCTGGAAATCCAATAATGAATGTGGTGCGGATTTTTATATCAGGCATCTTCTCGCGTAACTTTTCAATTTTTGATATTATTTGTGCTTTATTTGTCCTACGGTTCATATTTTTTAGGACTGTGTCGTCGATATGTTGGAGTGGCATATCGATATATTTTGCTACTTTATTATTTACTGCCATCTCCTCTATCAACTCATCAGATATGAGGTCTGGATAACAATATAGAAGTCTAATAGTCTTTAATTTATCTATTTTACTAAGCTCTCTAATAAGCTGAACTAATTGTGGTTTTCCGTATAAATCGTCACCGTATTTCGTAACATCTTGTGCCACTAAAATTATTTCAGATACTCCACTTTCTGTAAGTTTTTTTGCTTCGGTTGTTAGATTTTTTATTGGTGTGCTTTTGAATCGACCGCGTATAAATGGAATTGTGCAATAACTACAAAAATTATTACAACCATCAGCAATCTTTAAATACGCATAGTGTCTTGGTGTGGTAATATATCTATCGGTATCACAGTATTTGTTTTTATTTGGTAGGCTGACATTGTATAGTTTTGCAATGACTTTAATTATATTTTCATTTTCTTCGGGTTTTACCCATGCATCTACTTCGGGCATGCTACTATTTAGGTCTGCGTAATTCATGTTGTTGATGCAGCCGCATACAATAAGTTTTTCAAGATTTATATATTTGAGCATTGATGTATTAAGTATAGCATCAATGCTCTCTACTCTAGCGTCTTTTATAAAAGAACACGTATTGATTATGACAATGTCTGCGCTGTCAACTGGTGATATTTGAAAACCATTTGCTTGTATGTGACTAATCATTTTTTCAAGGTCAACTCTATTTTTATCACAACCAAGAGATATGAATCCTACTTTTTTCTTAAGTAAATCTTTAAAATCCATATTACAAATCCTCACCAAATTTTTCTTCAAATTCTTGTTGAGTTATGAATATGACACGATTGTTTTTGTTGTCTTTTGCTGATACATAACCTGCAGCCTCCATTTGATCTACCATACGACCTGCTCTATTAAATCCGATTGAGAACATGCGTTGGAGTTTGCTTACACTTACATTATTGCTCTTTATTACATTACGTAGAGCTTCCTTCATAAGTGGGTCAAACATTTCTGCTGTAGGTTCGGCTTCAAATCCACCAATACCTTGATTGCGATTAAACATTTTGTCCTCAATTTCGTCATCAAAATAAGCATCATTGTTTTCTTTTACAAAATTGATAACATCATTTACTTCCTCATTTGTGATGAATGCGCCTTGGATACGAGACATAGGTTTTCCTTGCAGAGCAAACAACATATCACCTTTTCCAAGTAAGTTTTCTGCGCCACCCTCGCCAAGTATTGTACGACTGTCATTAAAACTTGATACTGCAAAAGCAATACGTGAAGGAAGGTTGTTTTTGATTGTACCGGTTACGACATCGACACTTGGTCTTTGAGTAGCTAGTACTAAGTGAATACCAGCCGCACGACACTTTGCTGCTAGTTTGTTTATCTTCTCTTCAAATTCTTTCTTATTATTGGTCATAAGGTCGGCAAGCTCGTCGACTACAAGGATGATGTATGGCATCTTTTCTTGCATGCGAGTCCTGACCTCTTCGAGATTGTTGTATTCTTTGATATTTCTTACCATGTATTGTGAGAATAGTGAGAAGCGGCGTTCCATTTCGTCTACACACCAGCACATTGCGTCAAGTGCCTTGTCAGGTGCAGTAATTACTTTTGGTATAAGTAAGTGTGGCACGCCATTGTATAGCGTAAACTCAACTTGTTTTGGGTCGATAAGGATTATTCTTACATCTTCTGGACTTGTCTTAAATAATAATGAAATGAGCATTGCATTTAGACATACAGATTTACCACTACCAGTACTACCTGCTATCAACATATGAGGAGCATCATCGATAGCTGATATACGACATTCGCCACCGATATCTTTACCAAGTGCATAAGTAAGAGGATTTTTTGCTGATTGGAAATTGTGAGACTCTAAAACCTCGCGAAGACCAACAGTCGTAATTTTCTCATTAGGCACCTCAATACCGAAGGCATTTTTTCCTGGGATTGGTATTTCAGTACGAATATTACCATACGACTCAAGTGACATTGCTATATTATCTACAAGTGGATTGATTTTGTTTACTGAGATTCCTGGTGGCATTTGCAATTCATAACGCGTAAATGCAGGACCTACAATAATATTGGTAATTTTTGCTGGGATTCTGAATGACTCGAGTGTTTCTTCAAGTTTTCTGGCCTTCATTTCAAGACGTGCTTGGTCTACATTAGCGCTATTGCCATAGTCTCTCAAAATACTTGTATCTGGTGCTATATACTTTGATGGTTTTGGTAGTTTTTTAGGTTTTTGACTCTTTCTACTAACCTCATTGATATCCACCTGAACATATGTTTTTGGTCTGACAATCTCTGATTTTGTCTCCATTGTATATGGTCGTTGTTGGGGTGCTGTATATGATTTATAATCAACCTCTTCTGCATCAATATTATCAAATGAAAACATATCATCTTCATCGTCATCTTCATCGTCGCTGCTTAGGTCAAAATAATTGATATTATTTGTAGTGTTTGCGGAAGTATATTTTTCTCTATTTCCTTTGTATTCTTCCATTGAAAAGTTATTGTCGTAAATATCGAAGTTTTCTTTTTCTTCCTCAATGTCTTCGTCCATTGGTTTGTATTTACCTTTTGTTGCTTGAAGAAACTCAAGTGCTTTGCGTTTTGAATCGGATACTTCTTTTTTCTTTTTAGGTTCTTCGATCTTTGTGTATGAGTCCTCAATTTCAAAATCGTCATCATGTACAACAAATGATCGACGTCTGTCATTTGAATTATATGATGGATTGTCGGATTCTTCGAAGGGATTGTAAGGTGTTTGGATATATTCAGTTTTGTTTATGCCTCTTTTTTGTGCTGTCGAGAAATTGAATGGCTGATTATCGCTAATTGTTGTTTGTTGGTCATCCTCTTCCATGTCAGATGACAAACCTAGTATTTTTCTTGCTTTGTCTTTATCTTTTTCTTTTACTGTCTTTTCGACAATGTCATTTTTAATATCGTAATCGTCTGTTACGAAAATGTCATCGTCAAATTTTGGTTTTGTATTTTCTGTAATTTCTTCTCTATTTGAAAAAACTATATCCTCTTCCTCATCTTCATCAACTTGTGTCTTAGACAATGTAACTTTTTTGATTTGTTTTTGAGTAAGGATACGGTCAATTATGATTGCAGTAACCACAACCAATGCAATTGAAAGAATAATATAACTGGCAAGCGTGTATGTCATATAATGCAAAGGATAAACAAATATTCCAAATAATAAGCCTCCCGCTGTGTATTTATGAGAGTAAACGTCAGCAAGGTATTTGCCATATGTGGATAAAAACTGAGTTGAGGTTGCGACTTGAAGGATACATATAAAGAAAAACAACCATAACGCAAACAAAACAACATCAATTTTATTGATGCTGATTTTTTTGTGTTTTATAAGTAAAATACCATACACAATTAGAGAAATAAATATTGCATATGAAAAGAGCCCAAAAAAGCCCAAAAAAAACTTATTGATAAATGGAATAATATTGAAAAGAAGATTTAGTAGCAAAACACTAAAAACACTTATTAGTGTTATGCCGATAATCTTTGAAACATCTCTTAATCGGTGATTACCTTTATTTGAATAGATAGCCAAGTGACACCCCTAGACATTTATTTTTATATGATTATATCATATAAATTTTTTAAGTAAAAACGATTAAGCAAAATAAGTATTGCCATTTTATGTAATATTAGACAGATAATGTGTCGGTGACGGTGGTTGCAATAAGATTATTAGATGAATAAAATTGTAAAATTTTTGGAAGCGCTTCAAGGGTTTTTTCGGTCGGATGTGCTAGTATAAAATCGCCTCCTTTAGCCTTTTGTGTAGCGCGCTTAAATATTAGGTCTGAGTCTTTATCTCGCCAATCTATTGTATCTAAAGACCACATAATTGTCTTATAACCTAGAAAATTACATGCTTTAATTGTAGAAGAATTAAATGCACCACTTGGGGGCGCAAATAAATTCATATCAATTCCGATAGTGCTTTTTACTAATTTGTGGCAGATTTCTATCTCTTCGTAATTGCCATCATAGTCGAGTTTGTCTTGGTCTTTATGGAAAAAACCATGATTGCCTATTTCATGTCCACGGTTATATATCTCTTTTAATAATTGTGGGTATTTATTTACCCAACTGCCACCTACAAAAAAGGTTGTTTTTACATTATACTTATCCAAGACGTCCAATATTGGTGTTATATATTCATTACCCCAGTATACGTTTATCATAAAACAAATCTTATTAGTATCCGTGTTTCCGTGGTACAAAACCTCATTATTTTCATAATTAAAGGTGTATTGCTGTTTTACATTGAGTGTGCATAAAAAAAGTGATGCAAGCATGCAGACTATTATTAAATTTGTTATGAATCTATGATTTTTATAAAATTTTTTCATACTAGATTGTATGAGTGTTAGGACAAAAAAAGACCACATTATGCATGTGGTCAATTTATATTAGTTGAATACACCTAGTAATTGTAGGTCTACTTTGCCTTTTTCGTTTTTGATGCATTTTACTTCTACTTTGTCGCCGATTTTTACAACATCTTCTACCTTCTCAACTCTTTTTGAAGAAAGTTTTGAAATGTGTATCATTCCTTCTTTGCCAAATCCAAGATTTACAAATGCGCCAAATTGAAGAATGCGCTCGACAGTACCTGTATATGTTTTGCCTACTTCAATATCTTCTGCAATACTCAATATCATTTCTTTTGCTTGTTGCATTTTATCAGGATCTACACAAGCTACCATTACAAGACCGTCATCATTGATGTCAATTTTTACGCCGGTTTCGTCGATTATTTTATTGATTGTCTTACCGCCACTGCCAATAACATCTTTAATTTTGTCTGGATTGATAGTAAATGAAATGATTTTTGGAGCAAATTTTGAAAGTTGTTTTCTAGGTTCTGGAAGTACTGCAAGCATTTTATCAAGAATGAATAGACGACCTATTCTTGCTCTTTCAAGTGCTTCAGTCAAAATCTTTTCGTCGATACCTTTAATTTTGATATCCATTTGGATTGCGGTGATACCTTTCTTAGTACCAGCAACTTTGAAGTCCATGTCGCCAAGGAAGTCCTCAAGGCCTTGAATGTCAGTAAGAATTGCTACCTTGCCACTCTCCTCGTCTTTAATAAGTCCCATAGCAACGCCAGCAACAGGTGCTTTAATAGGAACGCCTGCATCCATAAGTGATAGTGTGCTACCACAAACTGATGCTTGGCTTGTACTACCATTACTGCTAAGGATTTCGCTAACAGTACGAATTGCATAAGGGAATTCTTCTTCGCTAGGAAGCACAGGCACAAGAGATCTTTCAGCTAGTGCACCGTGTCCGATTTCGCGACGTCCTGCAGAACGTAGAGGTTTTGCCTCACCAGTAGAATATCCAGGGAAATTGTAGTGATGCATGTAGCGTTTTTCGTCTTCTTCGTCTAGACCTTCAAGCTTTTGCATGTCACTTAGAGAGCCAAGTGTAACAGTAGTCAATGCTTGAGTCTCACCACGAGTGAACACTGCGCTACCATGAACACGAGGAAGTAGTCCTACCTCACACCAGATTGGGCGGATTTCATCAAGTTTTCTGCCGTCTGGTCTTACACCATCATTGATGATCTTTTTACGCATAACCTCTTTTTTAATCTTGTAAAGAGTGTCAAGAATCTCTCTTTGCATATCAGGATATGTCTCAGCGAAGTGGTTAAGAACATCTTCGTTTACTTCTTCTTCTACAGCTTCTCTTTCATGACGGTCAAAGTGACTCATGATCTCCTCTACCTTGCCGTATGCGTACTCTCTAACAGCTTTTTGCAAGTCTTCAGGTACAGTATAGAATGTAAGATCCTCACGTTTTTTAATGCCAAGTTCTTTCGCCATGTTTTCTTGGAAAGCAACTTGTTTTTTAATTTCCTCATGAGCAAATAAAATACCTTTTAGCATTTGCTCCTCGGTAACCTCTTTAGCGCCTGCTTCTACCATAAGTATAGCTTCTTTAGTGCCTGATACTTTTAGGTCGATAAGGCTTTTTTCCATTTGGTCAGTATTAGGATTGATGATATATTCGCCATCAACCAAAGCTACTTGACAGCTTCCTGTAGGACCGCCGAAAGGCATATCACTAACAGTCAATGCAACTGAGCTTGCAAACATAGCGATTGGCTCAGGTGGAACATCATAGTCTACACTTAGTGGTGTAACAGCAACAGTTACGTCATTGAAAAATCCTTTAGGGAAAAGTGGACGCAATGGTCTGTCAATAAGTCGACTAGTAAGGATTGCGCTGTCTGCTGGGCGACCTTCACGCTTTTTAAATCCGCCTGGGATTTTGCCGACAGAATAAAGTTTTTCCTCATAGTCTACGCTAAGTGGGAAGAAGTCTTGTCCAAGTTTTGGTTGGTCAGACATGCATGTATTTACCATAACAACAGTATCACCACACTTAACCATACAATGACCATTAGCATTCATTGCATATTTGCCTACTTCAATCTCTACAGGTTTTCCACCGATTTCAGTTTTAAATATTTTTGGTTCCATTATTTATCTCCTATCATTATTTTACAAAAAAGCGAAAAAGAATTTTCGCTTAAAATTATTATCTAATTTTCAATTGTGCTTTAAGTTCGCGGTACTTGTTTAGATCTGTTTTCTCAAGATATTTCAAGTGCTTTTTGCGATTGCTTACAAGTTGGGTCAAACCACGACGGCTGTGTAGGTCGTTAGGGTTTTTCTTGATGTGCTCAGTAAGTTCTTGAATGCGAGCTGTAAGGATTGCGATTTGAACTTCGCTACTACCTGTATCTCCCTCTTTACGAGCATATTGTTTGATAACAGTTTGTTTAGTTTCTTTTTTAATCATTTTACATTTCCTCCATTATAATATTCACCTCAAAACCAAGCAGATAGTCGAAGGTCTCTATTCCCCTAGCTTTGGGCACAGTGTAATATTAGCACAACTCCGCGCGTTTGTAAAGTATTTATATAAACATAATTTGATTATTTCGCGAAAATTTAAACCACAGGATTGTTGCAAAATAAAGTGTTTATGCTTCAAATTTGCCCTAAAATTATTATTGTAAGAATACGAAACAAATAAAAAAGTAGTCATAATAAAATAACTACTTTATAAATAAATCAAATTTGTTTTTTAGCATTTCGTCAATACGATTTACGTACTCATTGATATTTTTGACATTGGCCCAACGCTCTATTCTGTCAGTGTCTTTCCAATATCTTTTACTGATAGCATTTGCTCCGCAAGCAAATATACTTGCGCACTCCTCCATGCTGTCAATATTAAATTCACATATTGAATCACCTTTAAAATAACCAATATTTTCAAGATTACCTATCATGTTTTTTTGCTTGTATAGGTAATATGGTCGATAATTATGTTTGTTTAGTTGTTTGTACGAATAGCGTGTCATTTTTTCAACAAGTATTGCATTTTGCAATTCGTGTTTGGTCTCAATCAATCGAGATGCTTTCTTGACGCTTAAGGTGTGTACGGTTATGTTGTCGGGATTAAGGGTTATTGCTTGATTTAGCGATGCTTTAAATGTATTAAAATCTTCGTTTTCAAGTCCTGCAATAAGATCCATATTTATCATAAATGGGTATCTTCGAGCAAGAGCATATGCGTCATATGTTTGTTGGGTTGTATGCCCTCTTCCTATTTTTTGAAGTGTATCGTCTGAGAATGTTTGAGGATTGATGCAAATTCTAGTCACTTTGTGTTTTTGCAAAACATCGAGTTTTTCTTTTGTGATGGTATCGGGCCTTCCACTTTCTACTGTAAACTCACTTACCTCAATATCTATAATAGATAGAAGTTGGTCAAGTTGTTCGGCAGTAAGGCTTGTAGGCGTGCCACCGCCTATATAGATAGTTTTTATTTTATAACTATTTTCTTTGATGAAGTCAAGGGATTTTTTTACTTCGTATTTAAGCGTATCCAAATAAGCGGGTATAAGATGACCACACTCTTTTAATCCACCACTGACAAACGAACAATACTTGCATCTAGTAGGACAAAAAGGAATATTGATATAAAAATCTATTATTTTATCGTCTTTTGAGATATTTTGATTTTGTATTATTTCTTTTGCTACTTTTGCCTTTTCTTTACTTACATAAAATTCTTTTATAAGTCTATTTGTGGCTATATCAAGACTGTTTTCTTCGTGGGCCAATTCATATAAAAGTTTTGTAGGTCTTATTCCTGTAAGACTTCCCCAAGGAAGTTTTTTATGGGTAATAGAAGAAAGAGTCTTGTATAGAAGCAATTTTGAATAGCGTTTGTAATACTTATATGGATTATTTTTAATACGTTCGTTGGATTTATCAACGCGCGAAAAAGTATGACATTTTTTGCCATTGATTGTTATTGTATTTGTTATGTTTTCATAATCTATATCTATTGTATGACTTATGATATTTTTTGCAGTTTCTATTTCTTCTTTAGTGTAGAATAGTTTTAATACAAGCATCAATTCGTCGTACAATTTTTCATCATTGGTCTTTAGTGTCATACCTATCCTTTTTATGCTCTATATACGTCAATTACAAATGAGAAATTGTTTATTTTCGCGATAATATCGTCAAGAATTTGTTTTTTATTAACTCTCAATTGAATATGAAGCGTACATGTGTTGTTGGGGTTTTGTTTTGATACTATACCCTCAATATTGATTTTATTGTCATTGATTTTCTTTGTGATATTTGACAATACTCCGGCTGTGTTTTGGCAGACAACTACTAGACTTCCAATAAAATTGTCGTTTTCTGATCTATTCCATGTGCACTCAATAAGTCGCTCGAAATCTGTATTTTGAAGCTCGTGACAGTCTCTTCTATGAATTGTTACACCATTTCCTCGAGAGATATAACCTATAATGTCATCTCCTGGAAGTGGACTGCAGCATTTACCAAATTTGGTAAGCATATTTGAATATCCACGCACAGAAACACTACCTTGATTTTTGTATTCTTTGAGTACTCTATCAGGGTAATTTTTTACTTCGACTTTCTTGTTTTCGTGGTCTATTGCGATAAGTTTGTTTAGGATTTGACCACTTGTAAGTCCGCCATAACCTACTGTAGCATACATGTCATCAATTGATTGTAGAGAATACCTATCAAAAAGTTCTTCAAGATACTCATCAATCATCAGGCTAGAAAGAACTACATTTTTTGCTTTGGCTTGAGCCTCAAGAATGGATTTTCCTTTCTTGATATTCTCTTCTTTCATTTCTTTTTTAAAGAATGAATTGATTTTGGATTTCGTGGATTGACATTTAACAAATTTTAGCCAGTCACGAGATGGACCTTTAGAATTTATATTTGTAATAATCTCGACAGTATCGCCATTATTTAGTGGAGTGTTTAGAGGAAACATTTTTCCATTTATTTTTGCCCCAACACATTTATCACCTATCTTTGAATGAATTGCGTAAGCGAAATCAATTGGTGTTGCATTTTCTGGAAATTCTAAAATCTTGCCCATTGGCGATTGTACAAAAATTTTGCCGCTATATACGTCAGTCTTTAGGATGTCGACCAATTCGTCAGGCGATTTTTCTTTATAGTAGTCCATAACTTGACGGATATAATTGATTTTTACATCACTTTCATTGACTTTCTTGCGCTCTTTATATGCCCAGTGTGCAGCAAAACCATATTCTGCATAATTGTGCATATCGAAAGTACGGATTTGGATTTCTAGCGGATTACCACTGTCAAGTTTTACAATAGCATGCAAAGATTGATAGCCATTTTCTTTTGGATGTGATATATAGTCTTTAAAATTACCAATAGGAGTAAAGAGAGTAAATACTTTACCTAATACAGTATAACACTCGTCAATTGAATTAACGAGTATGCGAAGTGCTAATATATCAACAATATGACCTATTTTTACTTCACTGAATGATTGACCCTCAATCATCTCCTCCATGATATCATTTTTACCGTAAATATCAATTATAGTGCTTACACCAATATTTTTACTTTGAAGTTTTTTTGCGATTGATGACAATTGTTTTTGACGACCATACACCTTTATATTTGGAATTAGCGGAGTAAGTTCGGATTTGATTTTATTTATTGCTTGCTCTATCTCTGCTCTTCCTTGATTAAGATACTTGTCTACAGCGCCTTTCAATTCAGAGTATTCTTTTGGCTTGTAATACTTATAAATCGCATCTTCAAGTACATTTTTTACGTTTGTTATGCCAAGCATTGCACTTGTAGGAGCATATATCTCCTTGTTTTGAAGCATGATTTGTTCTTGCTCTATTGATGGATATTGTGATAAATATCCCACCCTTTCACTTTCTATAAATAATTTTATGATTATGACTCTCATATCTTTTGCAATCGCCATAAACATATTTTTGATTGAAGATAATTGGGTCTCTCTATTTGTTATTGTAAAGCTCAGCAAATTTTTCAAAGAGGAAAGCATCTCTACAATCTCTTTATCTTCAATGTCTTCCAATTCCACACAACTTGTAATATAAAATGGATAATACAAAGCAGTAACTATTGATTTAGAGTCAAGTTTGTTTTCAATCAATTGAATTGCTAAATTTCTTGCAAAATTGATATTGTAAATTGGATCGACTGACTTTAACTTGCTTAAAAAAGTATATACCTTTTCGATTTCAAGGTGCTCGGACTCTGTGTATTTATTTTTGGATAATTCTAATAATTCTTCCATGCTTACCTACTTTTATTTATAATGACATCGACCATATTGTAAATAGTCGAATTGTGAAGTTGGGTCTTCTCAATTGTGTTGTATTTGTACTCACCATTATTGATTGTGATAATACCTAATTGACACATTACCATATATACAAAAATCCATTGTTCGTATGATATATTTACAATTTGTGGATTTAATTTTTTGGTGTTTTGATAAAATTCATACAATTCTTCAAAAGTATTTTTCTTTGCAAGTGTTAATTTTATAGCATTGTGATATATACCAAAAGTATCACGCGAAATGTCTAATTTGGAAAATATAT
>JAZONM010000016.1:0-15248 GCA_045654505.1 Clostridia bacterium
AACACATAATTAAAAGTTTTGTGTATAAAAATTACCTAAAACTTGATTTTGACCTAAAAATTATATATAATAGTAATATGAAAGTTAAACAAATCACATCTGGTAGATGTCAAAAAGAACTTAAAACTATTTATGAAAACTCTTTTCCAGAAAATGAAAGGGTTCCTTTCGAGATGCTTTTTGACAAATCAACTTTTCCAAATTTTAAAATGTATTCATTTTATAAAGATGAAAATTTGGTTGGCTTTGCTTATTTATTAATAGAAGAACAATATAAAATTGCTTTTTTAGGATATATTGCAGTAAAAGACATTTTAAGAAGACAGACATACGGTTCTCAAATAATAGACACTTTAAAAGAGATGTTTAAAGATTATGTAATAACTGTTAACATCGAGTCCTCTAAAGTTCCAAGCAATAATTCTCAGGAAAGAGAATTACGAGAAAATTTCTATTTTAAAAATAATTTTAAATTTGCAGGAATAGAATTTGAAAATAGGGGCGAAACTTTCCGTTCATATTATTTTGGTAAATTTAATCAAAAAGATTACATTAAACTAACTCACGATTATTTCCCAGAATTATCAAACTTGAAGATTGAAAACAATTAATAAAAAAGACCAAATTGTATTATTTTGGTCTTTTTATTTGGTGCTCCACGAGGGACTCTAACCCCCAACACCAGGTTCCGAAGACCTGTGCTCTATACAATTGAGCTAGTGGAGCATGGACTGTTTTTATTATACATGACATGTCTTTCAAAATCAATCATTTGCATTTGTCTTAATATGCGATTTAAAGCAAACTTACACGAAAAAACCTTTTTAAATATTGTTATCACTTTTATTTCGGAGGGATTTGTGGTATATTATGGGTGATAGACTATGGGAAAGAATATTTTTAATACACCAATATTTCAAAGAAAAAAATTTCCTTTAGGCGAAATTCTTACATGGATTTTGCTGATTTTTCTTTGCTATGTATTGGTAGTATTTTATCTTTTTTCGCAGTACTTTGAAGGTATCACAGTAGATGGCGCAAGCATGGTACCCACTTACAATAAGTCGGGCGGGCAAGACACAGTATATGCTCACGAGGACACCTTTAATTATGGCGATATTATCCTTATCGATACCGGTAGTAAGACAATAATAAAACGTGTAATCGGACTTCCTGGAGACCAAATCCAAATCAAGAAAGTAGATGACGACTACCGCATTTTCCGAAATAGTGTTATGCTTGAGGAAGAATATATCAATGACGTATCGGGAAATAAAAACACATACAGTTGTTTTTACAATGTTTTTGCAAAAAACAACCCTGAATGTTTTGATGATGACGGGATTATGACTGTGGGATTTAATGAAGTTTTTGCTCTTGGCGACAATCGAGATGTTAGTAAAGATTCGTCAATTTACGGCAATTTTGACTTTGCACAAGTAACTGGAAAAGTATTTTATGTGGTGCACTCAAATGAAAACCCTACTCTCGCGATTTTCTTCCAATTGTTCTTCCCTATCTTCTATATATAACGCATTGCTTGGAATACAGTCCTCAATTTCGGCTAAATAAAATCACGTATTAAAGCCATATTATTTATATGGCTTTTTATTTTGAATTTTCTTATTGAAAATTGTCGGAAAATATAGTATAATTGTATCAGATTGATTTGGAGGTTTTTTATGGCAAAGAAGGAAAACACTCGTAAATACCTACTACACGAATTGGCACATGCTTATTTGCGCCTTGCTTTGAAGACCAACAACAAACGCATTCAAGGCGCTCTGTACGCCTCAGACGGTTTTTATTTCAACGACTACTATGACCAAAGTTATATGTATCCAGTATCGCTAAATAATATTTACAATGTATTCGCCGAAACTTTAGATAGCATTGAAGGTAGACACAGATTTACCAATAGTTTTGCCGTGTACAATGAGATGTCCACATTGCCTGGATATGATTTTTTCAGATCAAGCAATAGAGACCGCACAATGCTTGATTCTTTCAATATATATGGACTAATCACATTATGTGCTTTTAATAAAAAGATTTTATACAATTATCACGACGGATACACTTTTAAAACTGCAGTAGAGCGTGCTTGTAAAGCACTTGAATCCATGGATATTATACCCGTAAATCCTAGCAAAATAACCACCATTGATTCAATGTCGACAGATAGAGCTACTCGTGTTATTAAAAAATCAGAAAAGGTAGACAAAGCCATTGAGAAGAAAAAAGCCGAACTTTACCTTACACTTTATTTCTACAATAAAACGGATAATAAAGCAATTTTCGGAAAACTAAATGACACATATAGAAAGTTTTTGGACGAAAACGAACTGACCCCAAAACAAACTGACCAATTGCTTACTCTTACTCAAGATGTAAATCATTTCACAAACGAACAACTAAATTTTATTATCACATGTAATATCGACAATGCTTCTATTTCAGAAATACTAGACACTCCATCATTATTTACATTTAATGAAAAAGCCACTGTAAAGAAAGACGGCGTGGTGAATGTTGTGGATATGAAATTTGAGGACGAGGCTCTAAACATTGCAGGATTTAAAAACTCGCAAATCGAGCTTACTCCGACATATATGTACACAAGCCCCGACAAAAATTCGCAAGAGCCTCTTTATCTAAACAACAATGGCGAATATTGTTATCACAACGGAGATGTATATACCGGACACATTTTTGAGATTGACAAACAAAACAATTCTTTTATAGACCGTGGACATGTTTCGTATAATCAAAAACCTACCAATCTTTTCCAACAATTGCACACTACAGATAACATAAAGCTAAATATAAATACAAATGAAACTTCTGATGAAAATAATTCTGTTAGAATTGTAACTCCAGACGAATTCCCTCTTATTAGGATGGGTGAAAAATATTATTATCCAAATGGCGATGTTTATAATGGTGTGGTATGTGAAATAATAAATGACGGGGTACCAGTGCCTATTATCGACCAAGAAGAAGTTGTTGTTGAAAATACGCCTGAAGATGATGGTAGGGAAAATTATTAAAAAAAAGACGGAATTTCCGTCTTTTTTTGCTTAAAACATTTTTTATACACACTTTTATTTATACAATAAATAATTTTTATATACTTCAAAATACACAAAAATCATTCATTATAGATTGTGGACATCGGGAGTATTGGTCTCCACGTCGTCTGCTGTTTTTTCTTCCTCTATTACTGGAGGATTGTGCATTCCGCCTTTTGTGGAATCGTCCTTTGAAAGTATGATAGGAATACTAATACAAAGTACCGCTACCACTACCACCATACAACCTGCAAGAGCGCTAAGCCATTTGTGGGTATTGGAATACCTTTCATTGATAATAGTAACACGTTTTTTAGGAGATGACTGATTTTTAATATTTGGCAAAAGATTGGGTGTCATACTATCCACTTCAGACTTCAACATTTTCAAAATATCTTTATCTTTCATAATCGCCTCCTAGATTCTTTTTTAGTTTTTCTAGGGCATTTCTGTACGACCAAAGGATAGTGCCAAGCGGTTTTTCCATGATTTCAGCAATCTCACGATGTTTGTAACCACTCACTGTGTAAAGAAGGATTATTGTAAGTTCGTCTTTAGACAAAACTTGTTTTGCTATCCTGAATATAGGAATTTGCAAATCCCTAGTTTCGCTCGCAAAAGGGGTTTCGTCAAAGTCTGTCGCCACTTCTCTACTGCGTTTTTTACCTTCATTGATACTTAAATTTCGAGTGATTGTCAAAATCCAAGCATACGCATTGGTATTAGGTCGGTACATATGCACCTTTTCTTTGATTTTTAGATATGTCGCTTGCATCAAATCGCACGCATCTTCATAATTATTGACTATGCTAAGAGATACAGAAAAAACACTCTTGCTAGTCAATTTATATATTGTCTCAAGCGCATCTAAATCATTGTTTTGCAAAGA
This sequence comes from Clostridia bacterium, assembly GCA_045654505.1. GTDB lineage: Bacteria > Bacillota > Clostridia > Christensenellales > UBA1242 > UBA11490. The sequence goes on from JAZONM010000016.1 coordinate 3,961, forward strand.
CAACAATGCCTTATTTAGTGCCTTCTTATCCATAGCATAACTCCTTTTGGATATGATAGCACAAATAGACCAAAGATTTCAAGTTTTTTGTTATCTTTACTATTACAACAAATATATTTGGCTTTTTATTTGAATATTTTTAAAATATTTTTATTCAGTTTTTCTTCTTTTTTGGTTATATTATTATATCAAAACCCACATTATAAAATATCAAGTTATGTATTGACAGCAAATTTTTTTTGTTGTAAACTATATATGTGAAATTAAAGGAGGAATTATGTCAAAAAGAATTTTTAACATTGTACTTGTTTTGTTGTTTTCATTCTTTATTATCTTCTTTGGATTGAAGATTGCATATGATACTTCTTTAATGGAAGAAGCCGACCAACAATACGAACAAGACTACAAAGACAAATACGGTAATTAGTTTTTGAGTAAAATAAAAAGACACTCTTTGGTGAGTGTCTTTTTTTTAATCATTTTTTGTGTCTTTATCTTTATTGCAAGTGCAATCGTCACTACATTTGTGATTTTGGTCACAATTACAATTTTCGCCACAATCACAACTTTCGCCACATTTACACTCATCATCACAACCACATTCACAACCACCACTGTAATGGTCGCCTTCGTCACTCGAATAATGTGCTTTAAGTGCTTTTTTAAGACCCTTAAAATATACCTTTTGAGCTTTTTCCAATTGATTGACAATATATGGATTGTGACAACCTAAAAAGCTTGTAAGTATTCTGCCGTCATTGCTCAACATGATATTGATACAAGTGCAGCAGTTTTCATTTAAAAGCAAGTCTTTATTGTTTTTGATTATAGCTACATTAAGGTCATTTTCTGCATCAAACTTGATTTCATTTTCCTCCTCGTGCTCATGACCACAATCACAAGAATCGCCACAATGACACTCATCGCCACATGTGCAATTTTCACTGCATTTGTGCTCTTCATCACAAGTACAATTATCTCCACAAGTGCATTCGCCATTGCATTTACATTTTTTGTCTTCTTCGGCTATGTTTTGTTTTTTGTCTTTCTTCATATTACACCACCTTATACATTAAAACGGAACAACATTACGTCGCCGTCTTTTACCACATACTCTTTACCTTCTATTCTTACCTTTCCGTGTTCTTTAGCTGTGGTCATACTTCCTTCACTTATTAGGTCGTCATACGCAATAACCTCAGCTTTAATAAACCCTTTTTCAAAGTCGGTATGAATTTTACCTGCAGCGCCAGGTGCCTTAGTCCCTTTTACAATTGTCCATGCTCTGACCTCAGGTTCGCCAGCTGTCAAATAACTAATAAGCCCCAACAAACCATAACTAGCAGTGATAAGTTTGTTTAGTCCAAGATTCGAGATTCCCAATTCCTCCTTAAAAATCTCAACCTCTTCATCAGTCAATTGAGAAAGCTCTTCCTCAAGTTTTGCAGATATCACCACAACTTCGCTATTTTCTTTAGAAGCATAGTCTTTTACTCGCGCAACATTTACTATGTCATCTTCTTTAAGACCTTGTTGGACCTCAGAAATATTGGCACAATAAATCACAGGCTTGCTTGTAATCAAAAAGAAATATTTTATCATTTCTTTTTCTTCTTTTGTGGCATCATAACTTCTTACTGGTTTTCCATCTTCTAGTAGAACTTTCAATTTTTGTAGAAGTTCTTTTTCAGCCACAGCCGATTTATCACCGGCTTTTACACCTTTTTCCACACGCTCAAGACGCTTTGTTACACTTTCAAGGTCAGACAAAACCAACTCAAGATTGATTTCTTCAATATCTCTGATTGGGTTTATATCTCCGTCCACGTGTATTATCTTACTATTTTCAAAACATCTCACGACATGCACAATTGCATCTACTTCGCGTATATGACTCAAAAACTTATTTCCAAGTCCTTCACCTTTAGATGCACCTTTTACAAGACCCGCAATATCCACAAACTCAATTGTCGCAGGTGTTATTTTCTTTGTTTTGTACATATCCGCCAATACTTTCAAACGATTATCGGGCACAGCCACAACACCAGTATTTGGTTCAATAGTACAAAAAGGATAGTTTTCGCTCGGAATGTTGTTTTTGGTAATCGCATTAAAAAGCGTACTTTTTCCCACATTTGGTAGTCCTACAATACCTAGTTTCATATCTTCACCTTATGTTTTTATTTTCGCTCTCCTATTATACTACAAGCCCGACAATTTAAAAAGTATTTTTTCGAGTATATTTGACCATATTTATAAATACTATATATATAACATGTCCAAAATATAAAAAGGATTGACGTATGATGTTTTTATTTATATTGGTCATTTCAATAGTACAAGGCATAACCGAATTTTTACCAATAAGCAGTAGTGGTCACTTAGTGCTCACCTACAATCTTTTTGGAATCAAAGGCGAGACACTACTTTTAAGCATAATCCTACATCTCGCAACTTTAATATCAGTAATAATTTATTATCGTAAAGAAATCTGGGCACTTATCAAAAAACCACTTTGCAAAACAAACCGACTTTTAGTAGTTGCGACAATCCCTACGGTAATATTTGTGCTTTTATTTAAAGGATTTATCGACAATTCATTTGGCGGGGACTGGCTTATATTTGGATTCATAATTACAGCACTTGTATTAGGTGTAGCCGATTATTTGTCAGAAAACAATACTAAAATGTCAAAAAGAGATTATTTCAAAACAGAAACATCTCTAATGATAAACAATCCAAACAGTACACAAAATATAAAATCTCGACAAAGCAACCAAAATTACGCAGAAGGAAAAGGTTTTGTAGAACCAGTAAAAAACAATTACCGACCCAAAACAATAGCAGAAAAAGACATAACCAATATAAACATAAATTACTGGCAAAGTGTAGTTATGGGAGTTGTTCAGGGTTTTGCATGTTTTCCTGCGATAAGCAGAAGTGGTAGCACTATCTCCTCTGCGCTTATTATGAAAATAGATAAAGAAGATGCGACTACATTTTCTTTTCTAATGAGCATACCAATAATAATAGCATCACTTCTTTACGAATTGATTTTTCCCAATCAAAACAATTTCACACTAAATTTTGGACTTTTGATTATTGCATTTGTAATCACTTCAATAGTAGGATATTTTAGTATTGAGCTTATGGGCAAAATTGTAAAAAAGAGCAAGCTTTCATATTTTTCATTCTACCTTCTTGCTTTAGTCTTTATATTACTCTCTGCAAAATTTGCCGTGAGGTTTTTCTAACAAAAAAACAACCTGTACTTTTTACAGATTGTTTTTTATTTTTTTATTTTCCATTTAATACGTTTACGTATACCCAAGGCATATGGTAGTAGATTACTGTAAACGCAACACCCGCATTAACAATTATTCCCACAACACTTTTATTATCATTATTTCTAAAGAAAGTAGTCAATGTGTTTAGAGATGCTTTTTCTACTTCATAATATTTTCTAGTACCCAAATGTCTCATTGTTTTTAAATTTTTATATTGAAACAAATTTCCCACAGGATCGCGTGAGTTTACGTGTTGAGTTATAATTTCATCATAATGCTTAGCTTCATTAACTTCTACCTTTTGTTTTTGCCAGTGAGTAGTCGGAATAAGTTTTAACTCTGTATAATAAACACCTGGAGCACCAAATGTAACACATTGAAGTTTTGTTTTTAATTCATCAATAGTAGTCACATCACCAAAACCTATATCATCTAAAGTTATTAGTACATTCTCGTATCCAAGCATTGAATCAACCATATCCGAAACCACATACATGGATAGATACCCACCTAAAGAGTGACCGCTTACATACAGATTATTAAGTTCGCCATATACTTCTGGATTTTCAGCATGTTTTTCAGCTATTGTTCCCTTAATTGTTTTGGCAACTTCTACTGCTTTATTCATTTGCGGTGATCGTTTTTCAGAAGTCTCCATTGGTACATAATCCAAAGTATCTTCGATATGATCTGTACCAGCATAAATAAGCGCATATGTGTCATTTTTGTATTCATTAACCCACAAAGCGTATGACATATTATTGTCAAAAGTGTTTTCTTCTATGTGCACCCAACCATCAATTTTATTATCTTCCAATTCCATGTATTTAGTGTACATTTTTAAAAGTCTACCTTGTGAAGCTTCCGCAGAAAGATGCATAAACGCTGTTGCTGAGACACTTTCTTCGTATTCAGCATAATTGTAAGCACCACTAGTGGTCATAGTACTAGTCACGGCAGCAACTGTAGATACAGTACCTATTCCAAAAAATGCAATAAAAAACATTATAAATGAATCAAACAATCCTTTCATATATCATCATCCTATATTTTAATAAAACCAAATAGATTTGGTGATATGGAGAAAAGAATTATAAACAACCAACAAACCGCCAACATAAACCCAAACAAACCTTTTTGAGTTTTTATTGCTTCAATCGAAGTTACAACAACAACCGCCAGCGGTCCATAGTATGTCGCATTATTAACAATATCAATCCAAATAGTGCCAAGCGGTATAAAACCAAAAATACCATTCAAAACACTAACAAGATAAATAGCAATAACCACAAATGTAAGATATTTACCCAAAATATCCCACCACTTTCCTCTCTCATTATTCATTTCATACACCTCATTTGCAAAACTTTTTAAAATTATATTATTTTTCACATATATCAGTCAACAAAAAAAGCAAGACAAAGTCTCGCTTTAATTACAACTCTTTTATATCATCATTATATCTTGGGTCGTATTTTCTATGTATTTCTTGTTCGCAAGAATCATAACAATCGCTATATATGCAAAGATCAGGAGTTATGCCTGCATGAAACAATGCTTGTTTTACTACAGGAGATGCCGAATTACAATGTACAAAACTTATGTATTGTTTTAGCCACTCCAATCTATGAGTTTTTTTTCTTTCAACTTTATTTACATCATCTACTTCTTTTGGCTTTTCGTCTTTTTTATAAAGTCTTTTTTTTACAACTTTATTATTCTTTCCACCTTTAACTGACCCATTTTGTCTCTTTTTTCCACGAAAGTATTCAATTATACTTGCTCCACCACCTCTAGTTTCGCGACGAGTAGAAGGTGCTTTATTCACTATATCGGGAGATGTATTTATTGAGTTTTTGTCCATAATATCCCCCTTTTTTGAGTTTTTTGTAAGTATATTTTAATAGGAAAGTTTACGTGTGTCAATAGGTTTTTTCAAAGTTTTTTAAAATATATTATAATTTTTATATTTTCATAACCAATTTTAGAAAATTTCTCATAAAACTTTTTAAAACGTGTAGAATTTAATATATGAAATATATTAACAAAACGTTTTACTTTTAGACTGCTTTTAATTATAATTAGATATCTAAGGATATGTATTATATACATGACGAGGAAGGAAAAATGGAAAAGAAAACCCAACGAAACCCCTTTATAAGTGGCGGGGTACTTGTAAACGATAGTGATTATTTTCAAAAAGACGAGGTAAACATGAGTAACAATTCTTTAAAAGCATCTCTTGCATTGGTAAACAAAATCAGACAACAAAAGAAAGCCGAGATAGATAATGCCACATTTTTGAAAGAGGAATCTTTGCAAGAAACAGCAAGAAGCAATGCTGCAGCTGCATTCAATACACCAAAAGAGGTAAAGAATGTACAAGAAAAGACCGTCGTGAAAAAACCTACATATGTTGCACCTAAAGAAGATAAAGTGACTGAAGTATTTAATTTTGATACAAACACTTCTTCTCCAGGAATATCACTTGCTGACCTTGATTTTGACAACAGAACTGAAATCACAGAAAAGAAAGACGAGTATCTTCCTGATTATAGAAATGAAGCGCCTGCTTTCACTAGTCCACTACAAAACAACAACCAATACGGCGGATTTGATTTTGCGGACAATAATCAAGCACCACAAAACAATGATATTACTCCTGTGTACGTAGAAGAAAGTAGCAATGGTGGAGAATTTACTCCTCAAGAATTTGTTCTTGACGGAGACGACCATCAAAATGAAAAACCAAAGTACATGGTAAACAATAAAGATGCTTCTGGCAAGGATAAAAAAGCAAAATACCCTCAAAGCGTAAGTTCTAAAGAGGATATCAAAGCTGGAAAAGGCGTGGCTTGGCTTGCATATATACTATTCTTCATACCTCTACTTTTCAATGGTAAAAATCCATTCGTAAGATGGCATGCAAATGAAGGATTGGAGCTAAATCTTCTTGATATACTTGGCGCAGGTCTACTTGTAGCCGGCTGGCTTTTGAAAAGCGACAATGTATTGATATCTACTATTTATCTTATGATGGTAACTATCGGCGCTATTATTATAGCACTTACCACTTTCACAAAACTTGTTATGATTATCTTCTGTCTTTCAGGCAAAGAAGCACGTAATCCTTGGGGCTTGAGACGTTATCGCATAATTAAGTAATTTATACTATATTTCATTTAATAAAAATCGAATACAAAAGATAAAAAAGACCAACATTTGTTGGTCTTTTATTTTTATATTAAATCAAAACTGTAAATTCAAAGATTATTCTTCAATACTATCTGCAGAATTTTCTTCTAAATTTTCTACTTCTTGTGTTTGCGCATTTGCAAAAGCATCAAGTTCTTGTTTTACCTCTTCTTCTACTACTAGAGATTCCGCAAGATTTTCTTCATCTTCTTCGCTTGGCACAACAACAACATTTACAATCTTAGATTTTTTACCAAGATTCATAACCTTCACACCCTTGGTATTTCTTCCAATCTTATTGATTTCTTTAGCATGTACGCGGATTATTTGTCCGTCATCAGCAATAAGCAATATATCATTGTCTTCTTTTACTTGTTTTAGATTTACAAGATTTCCTGTAACTTCATTGAAGATACCTGCTTTGATACCCTTACCATTACGTGATTGAAGCCTATACTCATCTTCACTACTGCGTTTTCCATAACCTAGTGAAGATATGGTCAACATATCACATTCTGGCTCAATTACACTCATATCTACGATATATTCACCCTCGCCAAGTTTTATGGATTTTACACCCATACTACCACGACCAGTAACACGTATATCGTCTTCATTGAAGCGGATACATTTTCCATTACTACTTGCCATAATAATCTCACGTGTACCATCTGTGAAATAAGTATTTATAAGTTGGTCACCATCATTTAAGCTGATGGCAATTTTACCATTTTTACGGATTTGTGCAAATTCTTCCACTTTAGTCTTTTTAATCATGCCTTGTTTTGTAGCCATTAGAAGATAACCATTTTCAATATCTTCCTTGATTGGAATAATAGTGGTTATGCGTTCTTCTTGGTCAAGAGGAAGTAGATTTACAAATGCTCTACCTTTACCCATTTTTTGTGCTTCTGGGATTTCATAACCTTTTAGAGTATATACTCTACCCGAATTACTAAAACACATCAAATTGTCATGTGTACTGCAAAGGAAGATACTTGACACAACATCTTCTTCTTTTGTTTTGTGACCAATTACGCCTTTTCCACCGCGGTGTTGGCTCTTATACTCAGAGACTGGCATTCTTTTAATATATCCACCATGAGTCAATGACACAACAACATCTTCTTTAGCTATCAAATCTTCAATATCAATATCTGCATAATCGATTGATATTTCACTCTTTCTTGGCACACCATAATTATCTTTAATCTCTAGTAAATCATGACGAATGATAGCATAAACCTTGTTTTCATCTGCCAAAATCTCTTTATATTCTTTTATAGCAGCCTCTACTTGAGCTAGTTCTTGTTTTAATTTTTCTACTTCAAGACCAGTCAATCTTTGAAGTCTCATATCAAGGATTGCTGTCGCTTGTTTTTCACTTAGATTAAATAGTTTTACAAGTTTTGCAATAGCGTCTTGTTTGTCATCAGAAAGTTTTATTGTACGAATAACTTCATCAATATTAGCTTGAGCTATTACAAGACCTTGCAAGATATGTGCTTTTTGTTCGGCCTTATCTAGATCAAACTTAGTACGTCTTACAATGATTTCTTTTTGAAAATCAAGATATGATGAAAGTATTTCTTTTAGATTAAGTACCTTTGGAGTATTGTTGATAAGTGCAAGCATAATAGCACCAAATGACACTTGCAATTGAGTGTGTTTGTAAAGAGTATTTAGTACTACTTGAGCATTGGCATCACGTTTTACTTCGATTACGATACGCATACCCTCTCTATCACTTTCCTCTTTAATATCACTTATTCCCTCAATCTTTTTATTTTTTACCATATCAGCTATTTGAATGATAAGTTTTGCTTTATTAACTTGATATGGGATTTCGGAAATTACGATGCGTGTACGAGTACCATTTGCATACTCTTCTATCTCAGCTTTACTTCTTATATAGAATGTACCTTTACCTGTATGGTACATGTCTTTAATACCTTTTCTACCCATAATAAGACCACGAGTAGGAAAATCTGGAGCAGGGATATATTTACACAATTCGTCAATATCTATATCTCTATTGTCAATAAGTGCCACTACACCATCAATAACTTCACTCAAATTGTGAGGAGGGATATTGGTCGCCATACCTACTGCAATACCATCACTACCATTTACAAGTAGATTTGGAAAACGCGCAGGAAGTACTGTAGGTTGCATTTCAGTATCATCAAAGTTTGGATAAAAGTCAACAACTTCCTTATCAATATCACTTAGCATTTCTCTAGAGATTTTGCTAAGACGAGCCTCGGTATAACGCATTGCAGCGGGACTGTCACCGTCCACACTACCGAAGTTTCCGTGTCCATCTACAAGTGGGCAATTGATAGAGAAATCTTGAGCAAGACGTACCAATGCATCATAAATCGCAGAGTCACCATGTGGGTGATATTTACCCATAGTATCACCGACGATACGAGCACATTTTTTATATGGATTGCCATTAAACAAATTCATCTCACCCATACTGTAAAGGATACGTCTGTGTACAGGTTTTAATCCGTCTCTTACATCTGGGATTGCACGGCTAACATTTACCGCCATAGCATAGGCGATAAAACTCTTTTCCATTTCTTCTTTAAGTTTTATATCAACAACTTTACTATTATCGATTTTTTCTAAAATCTCATTGATTTCGTTATTGTCCATACATCTCTCCCCTTATTAAATATCCAAATCTTTTACAAGGTTGGCATTTTGCTCAATAAACGCACGACGAATCTCTGGGTCTTCTCCCATAAGTTTTGAGATAACCTCATCTGCTTCAATAGCATCTTCCATTGTAACTTTAAGTAGTATTCTGTGCTCTGGGTCCATTGTTGTATCCCAAAGTTGTTCGGCAGTCATTTCTCCAAGACCTTTATAACGTTGTTGGGTTACCTTTGGACGTCCAAGTTCTTCCATTTTTGCATTCAATTCTTCGTCTGAATAGAAATAATATGTTTGTTTGCCATGGTCCACTTTATAAAGAGGTGGTTGGGCAATGAAAACGTGTCCATTTTCAATTAAAGGTTGCATAAAGCGGAACATAAATGTAAGAAGTAGAATACGGATATGGCTACCGTCTACGTCCGCATCTGTCATTATTATAATTTTGTCATATCTCAATTTTTCTTCATTAAATTCACTACTAATGCCACAACCAAAGGCTGTAATCATATCTTTTATAGCACCACTTTCAATAACTCTATGAAGTGTGGCTTTTTCTACATTTAGGATTTTACCACGAAGAGGTAGTATCGCTTGGAAACGACGGTCACGACCTTGTTTTGCTGTGCCACCCGCACTGTCTCCCTCTACCAAGTAAATTTCGCTTTGTTTTCTGTCTTTTGTAGTACAGTCAGCAAGTTTTCCAGGAAGAGTTGTGCTTTCCAAAATACCTTTTCGACGTGTATTTTCTCTAGCCAATCTGGCAGCGTCACGTGCACGTTTTGCAGTGATACATTTCAATACCAATTCACGACCGATTGTAGGATTTTCTTCAAGATAATCACCAAATTTCTCTTGCATTGCGTCCTCAACAATCTTACGCATCTCACTATTACCTAATTTGGTCTTTGTTTGACCCTCGAATTGTGGCTCTTTAAGTTTTACACTAACAATCGCTGTAAGACCTTCTCTTACGTCGTCACCGCTTAATTTCTCACTGTCTTTTAATATCTTATTGTTTTTGCCATAATCATTGATAATCTTTGTAAGAGCGTTTTTGAAGCCGTTTAAGTGAGTACCACCCTCTTCAGTATTGATATTGTTGGCATAAGAATTGATAATCTCATTGTACCCATTATTATATTGGAAAGCTACCTCGACCTCATTATCTTTATTAACAACATCAACATATACTGGTTCTGGGAAAAGTTTATCTTTATTTTTGTTTAGATAATCAACAAACTCTACGATACCACCCTCAAAGCAGAAAGTCTCTTTAATAGGTTCCTCACCGCGATGATCCTCAAGAGTAATAGAAATACCTTTATTAAGGAAAGCCATTTCTCTAAAACGCGCCTTAAGCACATTGTAATCGAATTCCAAAGTCTCAAAAATCTCGTCGTCTGGCATGAAAGTAACTGTTGTGCCAGTAACATCGGTATTACCTGTTATTTTCAAGTCAAATTGAGGCACTCCACGACGATAAAGTTGTTCGTGTACTTTACCACTTTGACACACCTTTACTTCCAACCACTCACTAAGAGCGTTTACACAGCTAAGACCTACACCGTGCAATCCACCAGAGATTTTGTATCCTTCACCACCAAATTTACCACCGGCATGAAGTTTTGTCAAAACAACCTCCACCGCACTCTTTTTCTCGGTTTTGTGAATACCACAAGGGATACCACGGCCATTGTCCACTACTGTACAACTGCCATCTCTATTAAGTGATATAACAATCTTATTACAATATCCAGCAAGTGCCTCATCCACCGAATTGTCCACTATCTCATACACACAGTGGTGCAAACCTCTAGTGTCGGTACTTCCGATATACATACCTGGTCTTTTACGTACTGGCTCCAAGCCCTCAAGAACTTGAATATCTGCCTCATCATACTTTATTGATTTTGTTAAAACGTGTTCTTCTGCCATATTTTCACCTATTATATTTATTTGTTGGGTTTTCCCCATTTAATCAACTAGCCATATTATAACACTTTTATTTAATATAATAAAGTAATTTATATAAATTTATTATTTATTATATATATAAATTATATATTATATATAACAATATAAAAATAAAACCCGACAATAATTAATCGGGTTTTATGTAAATATTTATCTACTTTTAGT
>JAZONM010000017.1:0-117582 GCA_045654505.1 Clostridia bacterium
AAAAAAAGAAATAAAAAGATAAGATGTATTTATTTTATTGAATAAAGAAATCACAAACAAAACACCAAATAAAACAGCAAAAATTACAGCGAAAAACTTCATGTATTTTCTTACAATTTTTCTTTTATTTAATGGACACAATGCAAGCATTATTCGTCCACCATCAAGAGGATAAATAGGTATAAGATTATACAATCCAAGTACCATATTAGCAAACATAAAATCGTACGTATAATAATAACTTTGTGGCACATACCACCACAATGCAATACACATTAAAGCAAGTAAGATATTTGAAATAGGTCCAGCAAAAGATATTAAAATTTCATCTTTTTTATTATAAATATTTTGATCATGCATCACAAGACCATACGGCATTATACATATACTTTGTGACACGTAGCCTTTACTTTTTGCCATAAAGTAGTGTGAAAATTCGTGAATTAGTAAAATAGTTATATATGTACAATATAGTGAAAAATAATCAAAAAACACAACAAAAAATGAAAATACGATAAAAAGCGGACTTACTTTTATTTTTAATCCCATAGAATACGATTCTTTTCAAGCCTCAAATTTTCTACAATTTTTCCATTTTTATATATAGATAAAACTATCTTTTTATTATAGTTTGCAGTGGCAATATTCTCCCCTTGTTTTACTATATTTCCTTTGTTAATTCCAAAGGTAGCTACACCTTCAATAATTGAGGAAATTTTTGTTGAATGTTTGATTTTAATATATTTATCACCATCACTTGTTTTGCCTATTTCTTCCACAATCCCACTACATGGCGCAACACACATAATATTTTCTATCGGCATTATTTCTATTTGATTATTTACCACACTTACACTACTACTAACTAATGGCATTACAAATGTACCATTACTTGTAATGGCATTATCATTATTTGTAAAGATGAGATTTTCTTCATCATTATATAGTTTTGTGATTGGATTATATACTGCACCGACATCACTGTACCAATCTCCTGCATTTGCTCCACCGACTATTTTTGCATAACAACAAGTAAACACTAAAAGACAAAAAACAACCGAGGAAATGAGTGTATTTTTCCTAAGTTTGTTTTTATGGTTTTTATATACAATATTGTTTTTATACATATTTACGATTTGTAATTTTTTCATATTTTTCTCCAAAATTCAATTACTAATCTATATGTATTATCACATCAATTTATACTATATAATTGACCAATTTTAGTCTATCAACTTTAAGATATAATGATATCTCGTACTTACCATTACAATCAACATTTATCGCAAAATCAATGTCATCACTTTTTATATCCATATAATTTTTTAGCACATACAACATTTCACTCTTAATTACATTTTCAAGTTTTATAGGATTTTCTTTTTTATCATTTGTAAGCATTCCCTTAAGTCGTGTCGCCACCATTTGATTTTCCATTCTATAATGCCCGCCTCAATGATTTTTTTATTCCACCAAAAATTCCTTTGTATTTTTTAGTACAATCGAATATTTCGTTTTTCGAATTATGTACATTGTTTGCTATCAAGTTAAATGATTTACACGCATCACTATCCTTACCCAATTTACCACTGTAGTTTAGTTGAAGCGCCACACAATCATCATCTGGCAAAACCCCAAGAACCTCAATGTTTAAATATTCTTTTATTGTATTGATATCAAGCATATCCCCATCAAGAATAAGATCTCCTCTTACACGATTGATTATGAGTTTTGGTTTTGAAATAGAATAATTGTTTAGAATATTTATCACTTTATCTGCATCACGCAAGGCAGATAAATGTGGAGTTGTTATGACAATCGCCTCATTTGCACAAGCCACTACACGATGAAACCCCTCATCTATTCCAGCAGGACAATCCAGTAAAACATAATCAAAACTCTCAGCCAACTCTTCAATCACGTATTTAATTTTCTCATATTCAATATTCTGAGAAGTGTACGCGTGATTACTCGGCAAAACATAAAGATTGTCCTCAAAAAAATCTTGTACAAGAGCTTGTCTCGGTCTGCATCTATCATTAAGCACGTCCACAATATCAAAAACCGCTTTATTTTCCACTCCCATAACCACATCAAGATTATTTAGGCCAAAATCTCCATCAAGCATGAGTACTTTCTGACCGATTGCCGCCAAAGCATAACCTAAATTGGCGCATACTGTCGTTTTTCCCACCCCACCTTTGCCGCTAGTAATTACGATTATTCTTGCCATATTACCACCTTTTCACATATTTTACAGACTTTAAAAGAAAAAACAAAGCGACTTAAATTTCAATCGCTTTGTTTAAGAAAATAAAGTTTAAAATATTAAAAATTGTGATAAATTGCTACAAATTATTTATTTTTTTGTAAAAGTGAATCTAATAAAACTGGGTCATTAAGTAGAGTTTTGCATCCGTCAACAACACAATCTTCCGGATCATCACATACATACACTGGCAAACTAAGTCTGCCTTTCATAAATTTCTCAAATCCAGTAATTGTAGACAAACTTCCGCATACATACACACCTCTGCGTTTTATGTCTGACACAATTTCACTATTACACACCCTCAACATACTTATGATACCATTACAAACTTTTGTGTAAAAATCCACAAATAAAGGACGGATTTCTTGTGATTGAAGCGTAATTTCATTGTTTAATGCGGTATTTATATCATTTCCAACAACAGTAATGGACGAAATATCATTTGCAAGCAGTGTCTCAAGCCTTAGACGAATCTCTTCGCAAGTATTAAGACTAATATTGGTGCTATAACCCGTCTCAAAATAGTCCTTTATTCCTATATTTAACAAATCTTTTCCTATATCAAGCGTACAAGCTTGCAAAATTGTACCATTGGCAATGACCGCTATGTCTACCACATCCTCAATATTAAGAATAAGATGCGCCGATAAATCATTTTCTTGGCATTCCATATTTATAAATGCAGACATCAATGCAGGTAAAACAGCCACATTATTCATCTTTACACTGTAAAGCAAGTTTACAAACTCATTTTTTTCTTGTTTTGTAAGGCTCGAAGCCAAAAGCAAAAGTGCGTTTTTTCTGGAGAATTTCTTTAGGTTTAGTTTTTCGACAATACCCTCCATTAAATATTGTGCATATTCACGATTAACAACCACCCCATCAATAATAGGTCGAATTATCTCGATATTAGGCGGACACTTACCTTCCAAATCATAAGCCTCTTTGCCTACAGCAACAATATTTTTTTTGTTTCCGATATTCTCTACAGCAACAATAGAAGGTTCTTGCAAAACTTTGCCAGAACCCACTTTAAATACAATTATTTCGTTAGACATTACAAAAGCGTAGTTGTAAGTCATATTTCCTCCAAGAAATTATAGAATTTCTAGATTTTTATTGAATGCTTTTTTAAATTCATTGCTTGAAAGCATAGCATGTTTTATCTCAAGTTCAGCTGGCTCTTTCACAACAGTTTTCATAATTACACTGTCACCAAGAATATCACAATTGATATCTATTACACTTCCAAAGTGAGTAATATCAAGTGATTCAGCAATCTTCAAAATAACCGCCAATTTCTTTGCAATTAGCAAATCTTCTTCTTTAATAAGGTCTTTATATTTTACCCAATCCGACAAATTGAAATTGTCTGCATTTGTCATCATAACAACAAATGCCGCAAGCACGATATCCCCGTGATTTACGCCGAAAATGTCACTTTGCATAGTAGTGCCAAAACTTGCTTTTTCATTTTCGAATACATTGATTCTATAACCCGAATTACACATATAACTTGCAATTCTAAGCACCTTTACATATGGACGTCCAAGTTTGTGCAAAACTTTAAGTTGTTTAAACAAAATCATCGCAACATCATAAACATGTTGAGTATTATTAGGTTTTCTATCATAGTAGTCATTTAATACTTGAAGACTATAACCCAATGTGTCACTAATAGGTTTTTCAATTGTAAGAGGTATTGCATTATTAAATAATACACCTTCTGCAAAACCAGTACGACTGATTGACAAAGTATCCTTATTGATATGAGATAGTACTCCGTCCATAATGACAAAAGCAGATTGAAGATAACGACTATCCTCCATACTTACGCCTTTTACTTTAGTGGATTTTGTAACATCTTGCGCTTTCAAAACCCCATAAACTTTGTCAAAATTTTCTTTGTTTAGGCTGTAATTATGTGCAAGGTCAAGCGGATATTTTCTCGCCTTTCTTGAAATTGTGCCTAAATTTAGGAACATATTTCCTGCACCAATAACCTCAAACTCTTCTTGCAAATTCAAAATCCACTCTTCGTCTTTAATCTCATTGTAGATAGTGTCCGAAACGTTTTGAAAATCAATGTTTGATTTATTTGCGAAATGAGTCTCATACACATTTTCATAACCATATGGAATAGTCTTTGTATTAAGAATATTTCTTCTGTTGTATAGTAAAAAAGTAGTGTAAAAATTGGAAATATTTATAATAAGACCTTTTGGTTTGTTGAATGTATTGATAACAGCAGTATAGATATAATTTATCTCCTCCTCTGCTGTAAGCACGCTAAATTGTAATCCAGTAACAGCAAAAAGTTCATTTAAGAAGCCATTATTGTTTTTAGCTTCTTCCATAAATGCCCCTGCATAACACAAGGTCTCTGTAATACCTTCTGCATCAATCATTTTCTTAAATATAGTAAGTACTGATTTTACTTCTTTAATGATTGCTGGTTTTATAAAATTGTCTGTTTTGAAATCTTTCAAAATATTGACTGGCAGACTAACATTGCGATAAACAACAAACCACTTGTTTTTCACAACATCGACAAATTGCATTTCAATGTTTTGAGGATTTAATTTTACTATAGCTATTTTATCCAAAGTATATCTCCTTTGTGGTAGGTGCTTTAGTACACACCTCTTCCATGCTACACAAATTATAACACATAATTAAACATTTGTACACATAAATTGATTTTTTTATTATAAAAATTCAGATATTTTTATTTTATCCCATCAGTACATAGCTGCATTCAATACAAAAATCTTCAATGTTTTTGGAAATAAAAAAATCGCTTATTGAAGCGATTTTAGTCAATTTTTATTGCAGCTACTGGACAAGACATTTCACATGCATGACATTTGATACAAATGTTTTTATCAATAACAGCCTTGCCGTCTTTATCCATACTGATTGCTCCTACTGGACAAATGCCCACACAAGTACCACAACCAATACACTTTTTCTTATCTATCATAGTCCTTACTCTCCTATTAAATTATTGAGAGTATACCACCTTTTACAAGATTTCTCAATCAAAAAAACCTCTTATCTTAAAAAACCTATATACTTGAATTGAGGATTGGGCATTTTCTTTTTTCGCAAAGATATCAGAGTCTCTATCAATTGCCAAACCCCGACTGCGAGTAAGAAAAATCCAAAGTACACTTTAAGGCGATCATTGCTCACACTTAGCGCTACAATTGACCCCAGTACAGAAGTTACCAATCCGCTCAATATTATTGGTATACCAATCTTAAAATTAACCAGTTTGTTTTTACAATGAATAATCAGCGCCACAATTGACATGGGTACAAAAGCAATAAGATTGATACCCTGTGCTGTCCTCTGACCTACGTCTAAAAATATAGTCAAAATAGGAATAAGAAGAGTACCTCCGCCCATTCCCATACCTCCTATTATACCGCTTACAAAACCAGCAACAATATACCAAAAAATACTCATAAAATCAGTTTTAAACCTCCCGCTATAATGACGCCGGCAAAGACAATTCTAAGGATTACATTGCTCATGGTTTTTAGTAAAATTGCCCCAGTTGCACCGCCAAGCACAAATCCTGCACCCACTTGCACTGCCATCATTACATCTATTGAGCCTTTTAGCAAATACACTACAAAACTACATATTGAAAGAGGTAACATAATAAGTAATGCAGTGGCGTGAGCGGATTTTTCAGGGAGTTTTAATATACTTATAAGCACTGGTACACACACCATACCTCCACCACCTCCCCAAAATCCATTTATCCAGCCAATAACAAGCCCTGAAAGAATGAGCCAAAGCAAAAGAAATTTTGATTGCTTTTCCTTTTTAAATGTATTCGTCTCCACAAAAACACAGTTTTCGTTTATTCTAAAATTGATGTTTTTCATAATGTTAGTTTTTATAAAACAAAATTAAATATTCTACTTTGGTAGAGTATTTTCCAAATTGTTGTGCATAATATTTGTAATGGTAAATTTTTCCAAATTTCTTAGCGGATCTTATCTATATATAATTTATTATATTTATAATAACCTTGTAATAATAGTTGATAGAATCGGTAAAATGTTGTATAATTTTTAAGTTAGAATTACGATAAAAGGTGGGCAAAATGTCTAAAAAATCTTTAACTAAAAACTTTAAAAAGAAAATTGTTTCGGGAGTAATCGCGCTTGGCCTAGGTATATCCTCTCTATCAGGTCTTATTTTACACAGACCAAATAATGTTGTTTACGCCGAACAAGGAAATAGCGTAGTAGAAAACTATAATTTCAAACAAACAAGCGGAAGCTCTGTTCCGGCTACTCCTTCTACTTGGACCAAAATCAGCGACGATAGTTCCAATACTGACGGAGTTGTGTCGGGTGTTTTCTCTTCCTATCAAGCAAATATAACCAACAATGAAAAGTACCTTGACAATTACAAACTTTTGAATAGTCCAGGACATGTTGAGGACAATATGCCTGAGAATGAGGATAAGGACACAAATGGTCTTTACCGTAGCCTTATGATCAACTCTCCAAAAAATGAGAGCCGTATGGGTTATGAGAGTAATAAATTTACACTAAACGCAAATTCGTATTATGTAGTTACTGTAAAATTGAAGACAACAACTTGTGAGAATCCTGACGACAACACAAATTACTCTGATTGGGACAGCCGTGCATCAATCTATCTAATGGACAAGTCAGACGACAAAAAACCTGTTGTTATTGACGAATTTAGTATGATTGATAGCAACAACAACTATAATGAATACGAGATCTATCTTGCAACAAATGAATTTGTTTCTGCATCATCTACCCTTCAATTATATCTTGGTGGACGTACTTCCGATCTACTTACAATCGGTGCAGTTTTCTTTAATAGTGCATCCGTAACTGAGGTAAGCCGCGACAAATATCTTCAACAAACTGCCGCTGGCGAAAATGAGTACGTAAGCATAACAGACCTAAGACAAGGCGCTGATTACAATCCAGTAACAAACCCTTCTTTCGAAGAAGACTATTCAGTAGGCTGGACCTTGACAGAAAGTGACAGTAATTTGAGTCATGTTGCTAGTGTTATGGGAGATAGCTTCCACACACTAAGCGATGCTAAAGACCATGACCTTACTGATGTAAAACCTTATACCAACAACTCATCTTTAGACAATACTCACATTCTATTTATGCACTTGAGTGACGAAGGTAGTATTTCACTTGAATCCACACCTATCAAAATCAAACAACATGGTTTTTATAAAATAAGCGTATGGGCATGGTGCAATGCTGGTTCTGATTCTACTCCATCAATTTCAATAAATGACAAAGAAGGTGAAGTTGAGAGTGTATCGCTAAATGTCAACAACACACTAAACTCTAATTCAAACAGCCTTACAAATGACTGGAAACAATATTCTATATATGTTAATGGCTCAGCATATGAAGATAAAGAAGTAACTCTTAATCTAACTCTTTCTACAAAAGGAAAAGGTTATGTATTCTTTGATGAAGTTACACTTCAACGCTTGAGCAGTCAAAATTCTTCCGATGGACAATCTCAAAGCAATAGCACTTTAATGACCTTCAATTCTGACTCCAAAAACTATAATGTAGCAAATTACGAGTTTAATTTGACAGTCAATGAAGACAACACTATCACCTACCCTCTTGCTCCTAAGGATTGGGAAGCTGATTTAGATGAAGATAATATGATTGGTGGCGTAATCAATACTAGCACAAGCCACTTCGACGCTAATAAATCACAATATGAAATCAATGATGGCGGAGCACCAAACAATCCTGGCTATGTAGACAAACTTGTATCGGACGAGACAAGCAACAACGTATTGATGATTGGTAGTGATTCTGCAAATGTTTCGGGAAGCTTTACCACAGCAGATTCATTTCCTGCCGAAGCAAATAAAACTTACAGACTTTCCCTACTTGCTCATGGTAATGTAGGCGTAAAAGTATTTAATGATGATTATTATATCTTCAGTCAAGACAATATTGTATGCGACGACTGGAAAACAATCGAAGTTTACTTCACCACTGGACAAAACTCCGAGAATATCAAAATCCAATTAAGCCAAAACAATACTATAGGTTATGCATACTTTGATCGTGTTAAGATTGAGGCTAGTAGCCTTGAGGCATTCAATTTGAGCAATGCTGGTCACAAATATTTGATTGACCTAAGCACTTTCAATTTTGAAAATTCAAATGCTAATGATATCACTCCAAATTTCTTTACTGTAAATCAAGACGCTGCAAATGTAAAATCAAGCATTGTAGATTTGAGTGTAAATGGTGGTTATCATGGCATCAAATCTTATGATGAAAATAATAAGTTTGCCCTTGTAATTGATAGTGATAATGAGGTTGTTTATCAATTAGCAAGCGCACGTCAATTCAAGCTTACTTCTGGTAGTTTTTACAAAATCTCTGCCATGATTAAGACTTTAGACGTAAATAATGGTGCATATTTTGGAATTGATGGAGAAGGTATTACCAAAAACTTCTCATGTATCAATACAAAATTAGATGAAAATACAAATAAATGGACCGAGTACTCTATTTATGTTAGAGCGACATCAGATACCGAAATTAGTGTACTTCTAGGACTTGGTTGTGAAGACAATGCTAGTTATGGTATGGTATTCTTTGATGATATTGCAATCACTACCCTATCTGACGAAGCAGCATTCAACGAAGCTATTGAAGGAAAAGATAATGATCCTGCAGTACTTATCGTAAATGAAATCAAAGACACAGAAGAAGACACTACTGAACCAGAAGAAAACAGTCCTCTAGACGGTAGCTTTAATTGGGCTATTATCCCAAGTCTTATCACTGCCCTTGCAATATTCATTGCTTTGATCGGAACATTGGTAAGAAAGATCAACTGGAAAAAACACACCAAAGTAAAAACATCTTATGACAGAGCAAAAACTCTTGAAAAAGATATGGATAGACGCGAACGTATCGCTCTAAGACAACAAATTATTGCAGAATTGAATGATCAAATCGCTCAAATTGATCGCGAAATTGAAGAATACAAAGCTGTAATTAGAGAACAAGAAAAAGCTGTTCAAGCAAAGATTGCCGAACAACAAAGACAATATGTCGAGAAAAAACAAGCAATTACCGCTGAAAGAGAACAACTTCTTCATGAGAGAAATGAAAAACTTGCTAAAGACAAAAATGCTTATACTGCTAAGGCTGAAGAAGAATTTAATGCTTACATTAAAAAGCTTGAAAGCCAAGAAGCAAAACAACAAAAGATTATTAGCAGTAAAGAATTGGCGCTTAAAGAATTGCACGCAAAACGTGATGCAAAACTTGCAAATTATATAGCTAAGAAAGAGCGTATAAAAGAAGAAATTGCACGTGTTGATGCAGAGATTGAAGAAATTGCCAAAGAAGAAGCAAGAATTTGGGAAGAGTACAAACAAGCAAAAGCTGAAGCAAAACGCCAAAAAGCTGAGTACAAAGCTCAAATTAAGAAAGAAAAAGAAGAACGTCAAGCAAAAAAATCTTCTAATAAAAAGAATGAGGAAAAAGTTCAAAAATCCAATGAAAGCAAACCTGAAAATGTAGAAGTAAAACAAGAGGATATTGAGATTACACCTCCAGATGAAGATAATAAATAATAAAAAAAGATGCTAAATTAGCATCTTTTTTTTTTAATTAGTCAATTACAAAGCATCTTAAAAAATTTATTTACTTATTTGAATAATTTGCCCAATAAAAACTTCTTTAACATTATTTAATTGTTTTAAGGACAAGTGACTTACTTTATATTTCTCGGCGATTTTCTGCAATGTCTCACCTGGTTTTACTACATGAAACTTCTTATCCACCTTTTCTATAAGCACAACACTATCAGTCGTCGGATTTCCCTCTACTATTCTATATCCCATAAGTTCAAGTTCTCTTTCGTCCCAATTGGAACGAATATTATAAAGATACCTTTGAGGGTAATTTTGTATGATAGTTATGTCATCACTACCTTCGCAAATTATCTCAAAATCTTTTAAATTTTTCCAGTCAAAAGTCTCATAGTCTATATTTTTTAGTTTTATTTCTCTCATATTTCACCTACTACAAATCTATATGCCTCGATAAAACATTTTATTAGTAAAAATTTGAATTTTATAATATTCTACGCCCAACTCAAATACAATATTGGTAGAATAATGTTTTTGAGGTGATATTATTAAATCTTTAATAAAGTCTGTAGCTATCCTGTCAGTATTTAGTGTTTTGACCCGACTATTAGGGTTTTTATACCGAATTGTTTTATCGTGGAATCTTAGTGCGTCAACACTAGGTGCATACACAATTGCTTTATCCATATGTAGTGTTTTTACCACCATTCTTTGTAGTGGTATCCCTCTCACAATTTCACGCACAATTGCAAGCAATGAAGCAAATAATCGTAATAAATCCTCATACGGAACGGTATTTTCTGGTATAATTTTATCTCTAGGTATATCTACGATAATAATCCTGTTTACAGTAATGGGCAAAAATCTATTTGGCTTTGTTTTTACTGATAGTGACAGCTATATTGTGCTACTTACACTTCTCCCTTTCATTCTATCTACCGCTATTTATTCATCAATCAGAGGATATCTTTGGGGCAAGGAAAAATACTTTGACGTTAGCATGGTAGAATTTATTGAGCAGATAATAAAAATAATACTATGCATAGTACTATTCAAAACATTAAAAAATGCCTATATTTACGTGCCTGGGCTGGCAATAAGTATTTCATGCGTTCTAAGTACTTTGCTTGGCTTTTACTACTTTAAAAAAGCATGTGGTAAAATAAAACCAGCCCCTGGTACATTCTCTCATCTTGTCAAAAAATCGCTTCCTTTGACCTTAGTGCGTTTTGTGGGTAGTCTTATTACTCCATTCATATCCATTCTACTTCCTATTATGCTTATTAAGGGTGGTTATACCAATGAGCAATCATTAGCACTTATAGGTATCAGCATGGGAATGGTACTCCCCCTTCTCTCTGTTCCGTCCACCGTCATTGGTTCATTATCCATGGCTCTAATTCCTCAATTAAATGTACTCAAAGAACAACAAAAATTTCTTACACTTAGACGCCAGATCAATTCGTCATTTGTTTTTACATTATGTGCCACTTTTATATTTGTTCCAATATTCTCAAGCATAGGAGTACCTATTTGCGAGACTTTGTTTAATAGTACAAATGCCGGCGAAATTCTAAATACTTTTGCGTGGATTATGGTGCCAAATGGTATAATGATGATAAGCACATCAATACTAAATTCACTTGGCTACGAAAAGTACACTTTCTTTTCATACGGAATTAGCTCAATAATCTTGATACTTGGTGTGCTAGTACTTCCTCAGTACATGGGTATAAATGCACTATTTCTGTCTCTTGGACTAAACTCTCTTTTGGTTTTTGTGCTAAATTACATCAAAATTAAGCGTGTAGTATCAATAGACAACAAAACTATTACCAACACCGCTATATTGCTTTTACTAAGCATACCTATTACATTACTTTGTAGATACATGTACAAATTACTAATTATTATTTTTCCAAACATAATTGCAATTGGTCTCATATGCATAATCTCTTTAATCGCCACAATGTTGCTTATGTTTGCATTTAATATCATCAATATCGAATACTTTAATACATTTAAAGAGAATCTATTTAAAAAGGTAAAAATCAATAAATTAAAGTTAAAAAAACGCCATAATAAAGTATAAATAGTCCAAAACTATGAAATACTTGTAATATGACGTTTACATTGATAATTAGAAGCGTAATTATATACGCAGTTGTGCTTATGTTAATAAGAATGATGGGCAAAAGGCAGATTGGTGAAATGCAACCTTTTGAGCTTGTCATAACTCTTGTTATAGCTGATTTAGCGACTATACCAATGGCAGAAACAGCTTTACCTCTAATACACGGAGTTATACCTCTTCTCACAATTGTTTGTGTGCATTATCTATTATCATTTATTGCACGAAAAAGCCTTAGATTTCGCAAATTATTGAATGGCAAACCCATTATTGTAATCAATCCAGATGGAATTGATTTTGAGGCACTTCAAAGGCTAAACATGAATTTTAATGACCTAATGGAAGCATTACGTACTTGCAACTATTTCAATGTAGATGAGGTCCTTTACGCGATTGTTCAGACTAATGGCTCTCTTACTGTCGTTCCTCGTGCAATATATGCTCCATTGACTCCCAATGATATGAAAATAGAAAAAGATGAAAATGCACTACCAATTATAATAGTTTCTAAAGGAAAACTCGTGAAAGAAAATCTTACAATAAGTAAATTGAAAGAAGAAGACATCAAAGAGGCATTAATGAAAGCAAACGCCGGGACAATTAAAGACGTTATGTTTGCGACAATTGACAATAATGGCAAAATGTATATTCAGCCGTATAAGAAGGCATATATAAGTTTTGAAAGTGATTTGAGTGGAGGTGAATGGTGAAAAAAGCACTTCCAGTAATAATAATAGCCCTACTTCTTCTTACACTTGCAATCGTGGAAATCATATATGTAAATAATATAGTAAGAGACATAGACAAAGATGTAGGTCAATTGGTGATCCTATACGAAAAAAATGAAGATGACATAACAATTATTTTGCCAGAACTTGATAAAGTCAAAGATAAATGGAAAAAGAACGAGGCAATATTATGTTATATTTTTAATCACAGAGACATGTCAATGATAACTGATTCACTAAGCAAATTATCCTCTTACACTCGAGTAAATGATTATGAGGACGCATACACAGAAGTGCGACTACTAAAAGAATACACGGAAAAAAGCCCACGGATAATGAGCTTTAATATCCATAATGTATTGTAATAATAACACACACTTGCATAGTACTATGTAAAGCTATACAAAATGGCTTTATATAGGCATTTATTGTAATTTTATGTAAGACAAAAAGAAACAAAAAAAGAGTGAAAATCACTCTTTTTTTAATTATACTAATTCAATAATAGCCATCTCTGCAGAGTCGCCATTACGAGTACCAAGTTTAATAATGCGAGTATAACCGCCACCAGTACCCAAAGTTTCTTTTCTTTGAGCATATTTAGGAGCGATTTCATTGAACAATTTTTCAATCAAAGGATATTTGATATCTTTTGTTCTGTTTACAAAATCAGTCTTAGACTCTTTCGCAGCTCTTTGCTCTTTAACAATGTAAAGTTTTGACATAATAGCACGTCTTGCAGCAAGTTTCTTTGGACCATCATTTATTACTTCTCTGTTTACTTTATTGCCCTTAGCATCAACAGAAGTTTTTACAACTTTAACGCTATCAGTATAAGTATTAACAGCAAGAGTAATGATCTTTTCAGCAAAACTTCTTACATTTTTAGCACGTGCGTAAGTAGTTTCTATTTTACCATTCCAAAGAAGACTAGTAGCTTGACTTCTAATTAAAGCCATTCTTTCATCGCTTGGTTTGTTTAATGCTTTCATAATGTCTCCTTATTCCTCATCGTTTCTCAAACTTAGACCATAACTGTTAAGTTTTTCTTGTACTTCTTCAAGAGAACGTTTGCCAAGATTTTTCACTTTAGCAAGATCGCTTTCTGATTTTTTAGTCAAATCTTCTACAGTAGAAATTCCTGCTCTCTTTAGGCAATTAAAACTTCTAACTGACAAGTCCATATCCTCAATAGTCATTTCCAAAACTTTTGTTTGTTGGTCTTCTTCCTTGCTTACAAGGATATCCATTTCAGCCATGTTTTCTACAAGTTCTACAAATAGATTGATATGGTCTTGTAGAAGTTTGCCTGAAAGGCTAATAACTTCACGAGCAGACAATGTACCATTAGTCTCAACTTCAATAGTAAGTTTGTCATAATCAATACTTTGTCCTACACGTGTATTGCTAACAAAATAGTTTACTTTCTTTACTGGTGTGAAGATGCTATCAACAGCGATATATCCAATAGGCATATCGTCATTTTTATTAGCGTCAGCAGGCACATAACCTCTTCCACGACCAATAAATACTTCCATTTCAAATTTTGCACCATCATTAAGTGTTGCAATATGAAGTTCTGGATTAAGAATCTCTACCAAATCATTTGGCTCGAAATCAGCAGCAGTAACATCTCCTGCACCATATTTATTGATGCGAAGTACTGTAGTGAAATCTTTGTTTGTATCAAAACTCTTAACAGCCAAGTTTTTGATATTAAGTACAATATCAACAACATCTTCAACAACACCCTTCATAGTGCTGAATTCATGTTGGACACCATTAAGTTTGATTCCAACAGGAGCTGCACCAGGAAGCGCAGATAGAAGTGATCTGCGAAGTGCATTACCGATAGTTATACCAAAACCTCTATCTAGTGGCTCGACAATAAATCTTGCAAATGTACCATTATCTGTTTCTTCACAAGTAATTTTTGGCTTTTCGATTTCCATCATACGAAAATTCCTCACTTTATATAAATTTAGTTATTATTTCGAGTACAACTCAATGATCAAGTGTTCGCGGATATTAAGGTCAATATCATCTCTTTGTGGAAGAGCATTGATTTTGCCTGCTAATTTCTCAGCATTAAACTCCAACCATTTTGGCATAACAACTTTAACGTTTTTAAGTTCTTTAAACATTTCAAGTTCTTTTTTGTTTTCTTTAATTGCAATTACATCGTCTACTTTAATAAGGTAAGAAGGGATATTTACTGTCTTACCATTTACAGTAATGTGACCATGATTTACAATTTGACGGCTTTCAGCACGAGACGCGCCGATACCCATACGATATACTACATTATCTAGTCTACGCTCTAGAAGAGACAACATATTTTCACCGACAATACCTTTCATATTATTAGCCATATCGTAATATTTTCTGAATTGTTTTTCCAACAATCCATATGCTCTTTTTACTTTTTGTTTTTCACGCAATTGCATACTATATTCAGTTTGTTTTTTCTTTGCTTGTCCATGAACGCCAGGAGCACTTGGTCTACGTTCAAATGCACATTTCTTAGTTAAGCATCTCTCGCCTTTCAAGAACAATTTGCAACCTTCACGACGACATAGTTTGCAATCAGCACCTGTATATTTTGCCATTGTTTTTTATTTCTCCTTATTATATTCTTCTGCGTTTTGGTGGACGACAACCATTGTGTGGAATTGGTGATACGTCTTTGATAAGCGTAATGTCAATACCTGCTGTTTGGATTGCTCTTATAGCAGTTTCTCTACCATTACCTGGTCCTTTAACGTATACCTCTACACTCTTAATGCCTTGCTCTCTAGCATTTTTGCCAGCGATCTCGGCTGCTTGTTGGGCAGCATAAGGTGTACTCTTACGACTACCACTTAATCCTAGACTACCTGCACTTGACCAAGCAACTGCATTTCCTGCTTCATCAGTAATAGTAACAATAGTGTTGTTGAAAGAAGCGTTGATAAATGCTTTACCTTTATCAAGGTTTTTGGTAGATTTTCTCTTTTTAGTAGTTGTTTTCTTTGTTACAGCCATTGTTTAACTCCTTACTTTTTATTTGGCTTTTTTACTTTTAGAAACGGTTTTCTTTGGTCCTTTTCTAGTTCTTGCGTTTTGCTTAGTGTTTTGACCACGCACAGGAAGATTTTTTCTGTGACGGATACCACGGTAGCATCCGATTTCTTGCAAACGCTTAATATTTAATGAAACTTCTCTTTGTAGGTCACCTTCTACAACACAGTTTTTCTCAATGTAATTTCTGATTGCATTAACTTCTTCTTCAGTCAAGTCTTTTACACGAGTGTCTGGATTGATATTAGTGGCTTTAAGAATTTCATTTGAAGTTTGTCTGCCAATACCATAGATATAGGTAAGTCCTATCTCTACTCTCTTTTCTCTTGGCAAATCAATACCAGCAATACGAGCCATTTTATTCCTCCATAAATTTTAAAATATATATTGATGCAATGAGATATGTTTTCACATACAGCCGCCTCATTACAGTTGTTTTTAAAGTCATACACCCTTAAATGCTTAAGGGATTATATTAGCCTTGTCTTTGTTTGTGTTTAGGATATTTAGAACAAATAACCATAACTGTGCCGTTTCTCTTAATAACTCTACAAGCGTCACACATTTTTTTAACAGATGGTCTTACTTTCATGATTTTTTCTCCTAATATTATTTAGATTTCATACGCCAAATGATGCGTCCTTTGGTCAAATCGTAAAGCGACATCTCAACTTTGACTTGGTCTCCAGCCAAAATCTTGATGTTGTTTAGATGAAGTTTTCCCGAAAGATATGCAGTAATAATAAATCCATTTGTAAGTTTTACCTTAAAATTTGCATTACGAAGAACCTCTACTACTGTGCCTTCGGTTTCGATTACGTCTTCTTTATTAGACACTATTTATTCCTCCAATAACTTCTTTGAAGTTGATTTATAGTTCTTAATTGTATGTATTATATCACAATTGTGTATATTTTTAAAGAGCAAATTGCAATTTTTACATACTAATTGAAGATGTTTTATATTTTTTTTCTTAGGTTTTTCGATTGTTTTGGCATAACCATCGACGATATTGACAAAATTGCCTTGTTTTTCCACAACAATATAGTAGTTTCCTTTGTCTCTACCAGATGTAGATAAAACAATACTTCCAATTTGAATGTCTTTCATATATCACCTTACAATGTCAAAATTTCCACACCCTCATTGGTTATCAAAACAGTATTTTCGTAATGAGCACTAGGCAAGCCATCACGAGTAACACAGGTCCAACCATCGCTTAAAAATACTACATTTTTCTCACCCATATTAACCATAGGCTCTATAGCAATGGTAGCATTTGCATTTAGTCGAGCTCCACTTCCAGCGCGTCCAAAATTAGGAACATCTGGCTCTTCGTGAAGTTCGCGTCCTACTCCATGACCAATAAGTTCTCTTACAACCGAATAACCATGTTTTTCGACATAGTTTTGAATCCTATGTGAAATATCTCCAACATAACAACCCGCCTTCAAGCCTTTAATTCCCTCAAAGAAACTCTCTTGAGTAATCTTAATAAGTCTCTTCTTTTTAGCATCAATTTTGCCTACAGGAAAAGTCCTAGCAGCGTCGCCGTGGAAACCTTTATAACACGCACCAACGTCTACACTAATGATATCCCCTTCTTTCAAAACTCTATCCCCTGGTATTCCATGTACAATCTCTTCATTGATTGAAGCACAGATTGATGCAGGAAATCCATATAGACCTTTAAAAGACGGAGTAGCGTTTCTACTAACAATATAGTCAAAGGCTATCTTATCCAATTCTTTAGTAGTAATATTTGGTTTGATATGTTTTTCAACCTCTATTAGCGTGTCGCGAGTTATTTCACAAGCAACACGCATAATTTTAAGGTCATCTTCAGTCTTATATTTAATCATTTACATCACCTAGAATCTCTTGGATTTCTGTAAATACAAATTTTACACTTTCGTCAAAATGCATATTAGCAGTTTTATTTAAGTCAAGCAAACGTAATATTCCTTTCTTTTCAAAAAGTGGAAGTAGTGGCAAAGTTTCATTTTTATAAATCTCTATTCTTTTCTTAATAGAATTTATATCGTGCTCGTCACTTCTTACAATAAGTGGCGTATTGCACTTCAAACAGTTTTTATTTGAATGTGCACTTGTCGAGTAAATCTCACCGCATTTGGGACAAACTTTACGATTTATAATTCTGCCAAGTACAATATCTTCATCAAGATGAAAGAATAAGACATGATCAGGATTATTGGTTTTGAAAAAAGTTTTGGCTTGACCCATATTTCGAGGATAACCATCAAGGATATAACCTTTTTTGCAATCATCTTCTTTGAGTCTTGCTGATACTACTTTTGCAGTTAGGTCATTAGGAACCAAATTCCCTTCATTGACATAACTCGCAACCATCTCGCCAAGTTTACCACCCTTAGCAATGATTCCCTTAAATATGTCTCCCACCGAAATATGTGGAATACCATACTTTTCACTAATCAACTTTGCTTGAGTTCCTTTTCCGCTTCCTTGGATGCCTAATAAAACTATTTTCATACACATACCTTCTTATTTATTTAAGAAGCCTTTATGGTTTCTAATAATCAATTGACTGCTAAGTGATTTGTCAAATTCTATCGCAACACTAACAACAATAAGTAGTCCAGTCGCACTAAATGCACCTACAAGACCGCCAGTAAAGCTCAAAGCTTTAAATACGATTGAAGGAACAATAGCAACAACTGCTAGGAACAATGCTCCAAATAGTGTGATACGATTTGATATTTTCTTTAGATATTCAGCAGTTGGTTTTCCTGGTCTGATACCTGGAATAAAACCGCCATTTTGTTGGATATTTTTTGAAATATCCTCAGGATTGAATGTGATTTGTGTCCAGAAATATGCAAAGAAAGTAATAAGTAGTCCCACAAGGATAATATAAACCCAACCACCAGCACCAAGCCAAGTAGAATACCATTTATAGAATCCACTATTTGGCCAGAAAATACTGAATAGAAGTTGTGGAAAACTTAGTAGTGACATTGCAAAGATAATTGGCATAACACCAGTAGCATTTACTCTGATAGGAATAAATGTGCTTTGTCCACCATACATTTTTCTTCCCTTAATTTGTTTTGCATACTGAACAGGGATTTTTCTCTCAGCAGAATCAAAGAATACGATAAATCCGAAGATTATTACAAGAGCAAGTATAAATAGTACCAACTCCCAAATACTCTCTGTACTACCTGAGAAGATATTAACAATTACATTATAGATTGAAGTTGCGGATGTTGACAAAATACCTACGAAGATAAGCATTGAAAGTCCATTTGCAATACCTACAGCAGTTATTTTCTCACCAAGCCAATATGTGAACATTGAGCCCGCAACAAGTATAAGCACAACCATTGTACCTACAAGCCAAGCTGGCAAAGTAACAGTATTAAGAGAATCTGAATAGCTTATTACTATTGCTACAGCTTGTACAATTGCTAATACAAGTGCGCATATTTTATTGTAAAGTCCAATTCTTTTCTTACCTTCCTCACCCATTTTTGAAAGTCTTTCAAGACTAGGGATTGCAATTGTAAGCAATTGGATAATAATTGATGCACTAATATATGGTGAAATACCAAGTGCTAGGATTGCACCATTTGAAAGCGCACCACCACTTACACTACTGATAAGGGATAAGAAATCTTGTCCCTCAACAGATGTACGGAATGCTTCTAGATTGATACCAGGCACTGGAAGCCAGCAACCAAGGCGATAAATCAAAAGTAGTCCAAGTGTAATGAAAATTTTGTTTCTAATTTCTTTTACTTTAAAAGCGTCCGCTATTGTTTTAAACATTATAGCACCTCTACTTTTCCGCCTGCCTTAGTGATTTTTTGTATTGCTGATTCAGAGAACGCTGCAGCCTTAACAGTCAATGCTTTATCTAAGTTCCCATTACCCAATACTTTCAAACCATAAGGGGCAACTTTACTAATAAGATTTTTCTCTTTTAGTAGCTCAACTGTGATGACAGTGTTTTCTTTAAAACTGTTAAGTTGTGCAACATTAACAATATTGTACACTTTCTTAAAGTTTTTGTTGTTGAAACCACGTCTTGGTAGTCTTCTAACCAAAGGCATTTGACCGCCTTCGAATCCAACTCTTACTCCACCACCACTACGTGAGTTTTGACCTTTAGTACCTTTACCAGCGGTCTTACCTGTACCGCTACCAATTCCGCGACCAATTCTCTTTACTTCTTTCTTGGAATTAGGTGCAGGGGACATTTGATGTAGTTTCATATAATCCTCCTTAGTTTAACTCTTCTACCTTAACCAAGTGTTTTACACGGAAAATCATTCCTCTAACACATGGATTGTCAGGTAGAACGTGTGATGAATTTAGTTTTCCAAGACCTAGTGCTTCTACAACACGTGCTTGTTTTTTATTATAACCAATAGTACTGCGTACTAGAGTTACTTTTAATTGTTTTTGTGCAGTTTTTACTGCTTTAACTTCTTTTTCTACAACTTTAACTTCTTCTTTTACTTCTGCTTTAGGAGCAGTAGTTTTCTTTGCTGCTGTTGTTGCTTTTGGAGCAGCAGCTTTTGTAGTGGTAGTTTTTGTAGCCTTTGGAGCTGTTTTTGCTGTTGTAGTTGCTTTAGAAGTTGTAGTTTTTGTTGTTTTTGTCTCTGCCATAATACCCTCCTATAGTTCCTCAACAGTTTTTCCACGAAGTGCAGCAATTTCTTCTTTAGTCTTCAATTGTTGAAGTCCATTTAGAGTTGCTTTTACTACGTTGATTTTATTTCTGCTACCATATGCTTTAGCAGTGATATCTTTGATTCCGCAAAGCTCAACTACTGGTCTTACGCTACCACCAGCAATGATACCAGTACCTTCGCTACTTGGAAGAAGTTTTACCATACTCTTTCCGAATACACCAACAACTTCATGAGGGATTGTTGTACCGCAAAGAGCGATTTTTACCATGTTTTTCTTAGCACTTTGAGTTGCTTTATCAATAGCATTAGGTACCTCAGCAGCTTTACCGCTACCAATACCTACTCTACCTTGATTGTCTCCACAAACAACTAGAGCGCTAAAACGCATATTACGACCACCTTTAACAACCTTAGTTACGCGATTAACATCAACTAATTTGCTAGCAATAGGGTCAACCTCACGAGTTTGAGGACGTCTTTCTCTTCTTTCAGCAGGTTTTCTTTCATCTTTTTGCATAATACACCTCTAAAATTCAAGTCCGGCTTTTCTAGCGCCTTCAGCAAGTTGTTGTACTCTGCCAGTGTAGATGTAACCAGCTCTATCAAATACAACTGTCTTTACAC
Source organism: Clostridia bacterium (assembly GCA_045654505.1). Taxonomy (GTDB): domain Bacteria; phylum Bacillota; class Clostridia; order Christensenellales; family UBA1242; genus UBA11490. The sequence continues at coordinate 21,158 of JAZONM010000017.1, forward strand.
CTTTCTTCATAGCTGCTTTAGCAACTGCTTCGCCTACCATAAAAGCGGCCTCTTGTTTATTTTTACCTTCAAGTTTGTTAGCAATAGTTTTTGTCATTGTAGATGCACTAGCAATAGTAACACCATTTACATCGTCAATAACTTGAGCGTAAATATGACTCAAACTCTTAAATACGCTAAGGCGTGGTCTTTCAGGAGTACCTGAAAGTTTTTTTCTAATTCGAAGAGCACGAACTTTTCTTTCTACATTTTTATTCTTCTTACTTATCATCTTTCTACTCTCCTACTTCTTACCTGTTTTTCTTTCTTTTCTTCTTACAGTTTCGTCTGCATAGTAAATGCCGTAAGCGTGATAAGGCTCAACAGGCTTAATATCTTTAACAGTACTAGCGAATTTACCAACCAATTCCTTGTCGATTCCTCTAACAATTAGGTTGTTTTTGTCAATAGCTAGTGTGATACCGTCAATAGCTTTAATCTCAACAGGGTGTGAAAAACCAATATTCATTGTTACATCATTTCCATTTTGAGTAAGCTTATAACCTACGCCATTAACGGTAAGAACTTTTTGATATCCTTGGCTTACACCAACAACCATATTGTTGATAAGTTGGCGATATAGACCATGGAATTTATTAAGTTCTTTATTGTTGTTTTCATTTTGAACTAAGATTTTGTTTCCGTCGATAACAACTTTAACATCATGAACGATTTCACGAGAAAGTGTACCAAGTTGACCTTTTACAGTAAGAGTTCTGCCATTAAGCTCGGCTGTAACAGTCTCAGGAAGTAAAATCTCTTTTTTACCAATTCTACTCATATCTTCCTCCTACCATACATAAGCCAATACTTCGCCACCAATACCTAGTTTGCGAGCATCTCTATCTGTCATTAAACCTTTACTTGTAGATATAATTGCAATTCCAAGTCCATTTAGTACTCTTGGAAGATCCTCAGAGTTTGCATAAATTCTAAGACCTGGTTTTGAAATTCTTTTCAATCCTTGGATAACTTTTTCATTGTTTGGACCAAATTTAAAATCAATTACGATGTTGGCTCTTACACCCTCACCCTCAACTTTATATGACTCAATGTATCCTTCCTTTTGAAGAAGTTCTACAATAGCCATTTTGATTTTAGATGTAGGCACGGAAACATTTTTGTGTTTTGCTTGTAATGCATTACGCATTCTTGTAAGCATATCTGCTATTGGATCTATTACCATATATATTTCCTCCTTTACCAACTCGACTTCTTAACGCCTGGGATTTCGCCTTTGTAGGCCAATTCTCTAAAGCAAATTCTGCAAATGCCGTATTTTCTCAAAACTGAGTGTGGGCGTCCGCAAAGTTTGCAACGAGTATACTCACGCGTAGAAAATTTTTGTTTTCTTTGTTGTTTTACTAATAATGCTTTTCTTGCCATAATTATCTCCAGACCTCCTACTTCTTAAAAGGCAAGCCAATAAGTTCTAGAAGAAGTTTGGCTTCCTTATCAGATTTTGCAGAAGTTACTATAACAATGTCCAATCCACGGATTTTATCGATTTTCTCATAACTAATTTCTGGGAAAACTAATTGCTCTGTAAGACCAAAAGCGTAGTTTCCTTTTCCGTCAAATGACTTATTTGAAATACCTTGGAAGTCTCTTACACGAGGAAGTGCAATTGAAATTACTCTGTCAAGGAATTCGTACATTTGTTTTCCTCTAAGTGTAACTTTAGCACCAATTTTATTTCCTTCTCTTAGTTTGAAGTTTGCGATTGATTTTTTCGCAACAGTAACTACTGGTTTTTGTCCAGTAATTGCTGCCAATTCATCAACAGCTTTATTAAAAGATTGCGCGTTGTCTTTGCAGTCACCAAGACCACGGTTTACAACGATTTTCTCAATTTTAGGAACTTGTAGAGGATTTGTGTATCCCATTTCCTTAGTCATTGCAGGAACAACGGTTTCTTTATAATAAGCTTGTAATCTATTCATTTCGTTTGCCATTATTATTCTCCTTATTGTCCCTTACTTTGTGTTTTCTTTACAGTGCTTTTTGCAGGTGCTTTAGTAGCAGCCTTTTTTACTGTCTCTTTTGCAGGTGCTTTTTTAGTCTCTTTCTTTACTGGAGCAGCTTTAACTTCGGCTTTTTTAGTAGTTTTTACTTCTTTCTTAACCTCTTTTTTAGTAGCTACAGCTTTATCTAGAGAAGCTCCGCATTTTTTGCATTTACGATATTTCTTTCCGCCTTCTTCAGCATAAGAAATACGTGTTGCTTTATTACATACAGGACAAATGATTTGTACATTACTAGAATCGATTTTATTTTCTCTTTTAATAATGCCACCTTTGTCTTGTGCTGATTTTGGTTTAGTGTGTTTTGCAACAATGTTTACACCACTAACTACAACTGCATTATCAGCAGGAATAGCGGTCAACACTTTGCCAGTTTTACCTTTGTCTTTACCAGCAATAACTACTACATTATCGCCTTTCTTAACATGCAATGCCATATTCTATTCCTCCTTATAATACTTCTGGAGCAAGAGATATTATTTTCATAAATCCTTTATCTCTAAGCTCTCTTGCAATAGGTCCAAAGATACGAGTACCTTTTGGTTGTTTTTGGTTATCAATAATAACCGCTGCATTGTCGTCAAATTTGATTACCGATCCGTCTGGTCTTTGGATACCCTTAACAGTACGTACGATAACTGCCTTAACAACATCACCTTTCTTAACAGCGCCACCAGGAGTAGCAGTCTTTACAGAAGCAACAACAATGTCACCTACGTGACCGCTTCTTCTAAAAGAACCACCCAATATTCTGATAACCATAATCTTTTTAGCGCCGCTATTATCAGCGACTTTCAATATTGTTTGAGGTTGTACCATAATATTTCTCCTTATTTAGCCCTTTCGATTATTTTTACTAGACGGTAGTGTTTGTCTTTGCTAAGCGAACGTGTTTGCATAATTTCTACTCTATCGCCTACTTTTGCTTCGTTGTTTTCATCATGAGCAAAAACTTTTTTAGTAGATTTGTATACTTTGCCATATAGTGGATGTCTTTTATTAGATACAACAGCAACGTTGATAGTTTTGTCCATCTTGTCGCTTACTACTGTACCAATATAAGTATGGCGTCTATTTCTTTCAACTGTATTTTCCATAAATTCCTCCTATATGCTTACGCTTTTGCCTTTTTATTAAGTTCGCGCTCAGTAAGTAAGGTTTTAATTCTAGCAATATCCTTTTTGCAAGCAACAAGTTGCATAGGATTATTCAATTGACCAGTTGCGTTTGAAAAACGAAGATTAAACATTTCTTGCTTCAATGCTTTAAGTTTTGCATTAAGCTCTTCGTTGGTCATTTCTCTTAATTCTTTAGCTTTCATTATTCGTTACCACCTTGCTCAGTTGTTTCTTCGGCTTTCTCTTTTACCATGAATTTTGTTTTACATGGCAATTTGTGGCTAGCAAGTCTCATAGCTTCTCTTGCTTGAGCTTCGCCTACCCCAGCCAATTCAAATAGAACTCTACCAGGTTTTACAACAGCTACCCAATATTCTGGAGCACCTTTACCTTTACCCATACGAGTATCAGCAGGCTTTTTAGATACTGGTTTGTGAGGGAATACGTTGATCCACAACTTACCACCTCTTTTGTTATAACGGTTGATTGCAATACGGGCTGCTTCGATTTGATTTGAAGTCATCCAGCATGGCTCAGTAGCTACAAGTGCGTATTCGCCGTAAGAAATCTTATTTCCTTTTGTAGCTTTACCTGTCATTCTACCTCTAAATTGTTTTCTTCTTTTTACTCTCTTAGGCATTAACATTAGAGTTACCTCCTTCAACTACTTCATTTGAAGGTTTTTTGCTTAAAATTTCGCCTTTGCAAATCCAAACTTTAACACCGATTACACCAAATGTAGTGTGTGCTTCGTATGTTGCATAGTCGATATTTGCTCTCAAAGTGTGAAGTGGAAGGCGTCCTTCGTGATAGTGCTCACTTCTAGCGATTTCTGCACCATCAAGACGTCCGCTTACCATTACTTTGCATCCTACTGCACCAGCACGCATAACTCTTTGCATAGCTTGTTTCATCGCACGTCTGAAAGACATACGTTTTTCAAGTTGTTGTGCAATGCTTTGTGCTACAAGTTGTGCATCTAGGTCAGGTTTTTTAACTTCTTTGATATTAACGTTTACGTTTTTATTATCGCAAAGTTTTACCAAATCTTTTTTCAATTCTTCTACACCAGCTCCCTTAGTGCCAATCATAACACCAGGTTTTGATGTATAAATGTCTACGATAACACGGTTTGCAGTTCTTTCAATAACTATTTTAGAAACACTGCTTTGTGCATGTTTTTTGTTAATAAAGGTTCTAATTTTATTGTCTTCGACAAGCAAGTCAGAAAAATCATTCTTTTTTGCAAACCAAGAACTATTCCAATCTTTATTAACACCAACTCTAAAACCGTGTGGATTAACTTTTTGTCCCATACTTATATATTAGCTCCTTTATTTTTTCAAAACGTCAAGCACAACTGTGATATGACATGTTCTTTTAATTATTGTATCAACTCCACCTCTTCCTCTAAAAGCAACTCTTTTGAAAGATGGACCTTGATTTGCGTATGCTTCTACAACATACAATTCGTCTTTACTAAGACCTTTATTGTTTTCTGCATTTGCTGCAGCAGAATCTAGCACTTTCTTAACAGCCATTGAAGCAGTACTTGGAGTAATGTCAAGGATTGCAGATGCTTCTACATATTGTTTTCCTTTAATTACATCTAGTACTCTTTTAGCTTTAGATGCTCCCATTCTTACATATCTAGCGGTAGCATAAGGACGGGTTTCTTTATTTGCTTGTTTTCTAGCAGCTTTTTCTCTCATTCTAGTAGCCATTGTTACCCTCCTTATTTCTTACCTTTAGCAGCTTTCTTATCCCCAGCGTGACCTCTAAATGTTCTTGTAGGTGCAAATTCGCCAAGTTTGTGACCTATCATATCGATAGTGCAATACACAGGAATATGTTTCATACCATTATGAACTGCAATGGTATGTCCAACAAATTCTGGATATATAGTTGATGAACGACTCCATGTCTTAACAACTTGTTTCTTTCCTTCATTGTTCATTTTTACAATGCGGTCGAAAAGACGTTGTTCTACATAGGGTTTTTTCTTTAAACTTCTACTCATAACACACTCTCCTACTTAGCACGCTTAATAATAAGCTTTGTACTGTGTTTTTTATTGTTTCTAGTCTTCATACCAAGAGCAGGTTTTCCCCAAGGAGTAAGTGGAGATTTTCTACCAACAGGGCTCTTACCTTCACCACCACCGTGTGGGTGATCAACTGGGTTCATAACAGAACCACGAACAGTAGGACGAATACCCATATGTCTTTTTCTACCAGCCTTACCAAGAGAAACGATTTCGTGTTCGTTGTTGCCGATAGTACCGATAGTAGCTCTACAAGCAGCAAGAACCATTCTCATTTCGCCCGATGGTAATTTGATTGTGGCATATTTACCTTCTTTAGCCATCAATCTAGCTTCCATACCAGCCGAACGAACCATTTGTCCGCCCTTGCCAGGAGTAAGCTCGATATTGTGGATAACAGCACCAACTGGCATATCGCGAAGTGGAAGGCTATTACCAACTTTGATTTCTACGTCTGTTCCGCTCATAAGAACGTCACCTACATTTAGTCCCTTAGGTGCAAGAATATATCTCTTTTCACCGTCAGCATAATTTAGTAGTGCAATGTAAGCACTTCTATTTGGGTCATATTCAATACCCACAACTTTAGCAGGAATATTGTCTTTATTTCTTTTAAAGTCAATAATTCTGTATTTAACTCTGTTTCCACCACCTCTGTGTCTTACAGTGATTCTGCCGTTGTTGTTTCTACCACCATGTTTCTTCTTTTCTACCAACAAGGATTTTTCTGGCTCTTTTTTGGTAATCTCTTCGTAAGAAGCGGTTGTGTAGAATCTACGTGCAGGAGAGGTAGGTTTATATGTTTTGATCGCCATTATAATATCCTCCGTTTCCTATGACAAACTATCGAAGAACTCAATAGATTTGCTATCTTGACTAAGAGTAACATACGCTTTCTTATAGTCTGAAGTGTAGCCTTGAGTTTTTCCTTGTCTTTTCAATTTTCCTCTAATAATAGTGGTGTTTACTTTGTCTACTTTTACACCAAATACTTTTTCTACTGCCTTTTTGATTTCAGTTTTGTTTGCATCAAGTCTAACTTGGAATGTATATTTCTTGTTGGCTATATCTGCATAACTTTTTTCACTTAAAATAGGCTTAATTATAACATCAAATTCTTTCATATTATTTCTCGTAAGCCTCCTCTATTGATTTGATAGCTTCTACAGTCAAAACCAATTTATTGCTTACTACAATATCATATACATTAAGTAGATTTGCAGTAGTAACGTCTGCATTTGCAATATTTGCAGTAGCTCTCATAAGCATTTCGTCATTTGCTTTAGTAACAAACAATGTATTGCGGTTTAGACCAAGCTTATTCATCAATTCAACCATATTTTTGGTCTTGCCATCTACAGTCAAATTGTCCAAAACAACAATTTCTTTCTCAGCAAGTTTTGTACTGATAGCACTTTTGAATGCAACTGCTTTTGCTGTTTTGTTTACTTTTTGTGAGAAATCACGTGGCTTTGGAGCAAATACAACTCCACCACCTCTCCATTGTGGGCCTTTAGTCGAGCCTTGTCTTGCTCTACCTGTGCCTTTTTGTCTCCAAGGTTTTTTAGCATGTCCCCTAACCTCACTACGAGTAAGAGTTGACTTAGTACCTTGTCTTTGGTTTGCCAAATATGCAACAACTACTTGGTGAATAAGTGCTTCATTGTACTCTTGTTTGAAAACGCTATCTTTAAGTTTTAGAGTATCGCACTCTACACCAGCCATATTTAATACTTTTACACTAGCCATTGTCTATCTCCTTCTTAATTTGCCTTGACAGCTTCTTTTACCGCAACCAAACTTCCTTTAGGACCTGGGATTGCGCCTTTGATAAGAAGAATATTTCTGTCAATATCAACTTTTACTACTTTAAGGTTTTGGATAGTAACTGCTTCGTTGCCATAACGACCAGCCATCTTTTTACCTTTGAATACTTTTCCAGGGTATGCACAAGCACCGATAGAACCAACGTGTCTATGAACTGGGCCGTTACCGTGGGTCATTCTGTGACGATGGAAATTCCATCTTTTGATAGTACCAGTATATCCGTGTCCTTTAGTACGACCAGATACGTCTACCAAATCACCTTCTGCAAATACATCACATTTAATTGTGTCGCCAAGTATGTATTCGCCTTCAAGTTTAAACTCTTTAAGATATTTCTTTGGTGCAACTTCTGCTTTTTTGAATTGTCCAAGACGTGGACGATTAACAAGATTTTCACGAGTGTCGCCATAAGCTACTTGAACTGCGTCATATCCGTCATTGTCTTTTGTCTTAACTTGTGTAACATAGCAAGGACCTGCTTCCACAACAGTTACAGGAACTACTAAACCATTTTCAGAAAAGATTTGAGTCATACCAAGTTTTTTGCCTAAAATTGCTTTCTTCATAATTTGCCTCCTTAACTGTTATAGTTTGATGTTGATATCAACGCCTGCTGGAAGGTCCAACTTCATCAAAGCATCTACTGCTTTAGCTGATGGGCTGTAGATATCAATTAACCTTTTGTGAGTTTTCATTTCAAATTGTTCACGACTATCTTTGTATTTGTGTGGTGAACGAATGATTGTTACCACTTCTTTGTCTGTAGGAAGTGGAATTGGACCACTAATCTTTGCTCCAAACTTCAATGCAGTATCAACGATACGTTTGCTAGCTTGGTCGATTAGGTTGTGGTCATACGCTTGTAGTTTTACTCTAATTTTTTGAGTTGCCATTAATTTTCCTCCGTTTAAATTAATTTACCTAACACTTGTGTTTTTGCATAACTTATAATATAAAAACACTTTTCCGTGTGTTTCGCGCTGTAAAACAAAAAAAATATGCTTAAGTGTTAGTCGTTTATGTTCGATGTATAAACACTTGGTAGGCGTAAATTCTCCCTATATTTTGGCTTATATAAAGGTAACTTCACGCTTCGCCCCATAATACAGCAACACTATTCTACCCGATTTTGTCACCCTTGTCAACACTTTTTATTAAAATAAATTCAAATAATTTACTCGCAAATATCAGTAGCCAGTAGCCTTATGAAGCCCTTATTTTATCTAATGTACACGCATGCACATATGCGTACGTGAAAAAAGAGTGCTTTCACACTCTTTTATCTTCCTCCCCTACCCGAAGATTTCATATCACTAAATACGGTCTCCTCTGCAGGTTTTGCTTCTACTTTATGCACTCTAAGATATTTTCTTATCGATTCATTGAGATAATTACCGCTATCATATTTCAAATGTAGCACTGGTCTCTTTACATGCCTTCTTGTTATTCTCTTAGGTTGTTCATTAGCCAAATAATTTGGATTTACAAAATAACTATCAACTTTAGTATCAAGTGTATTATCAATATATATCTTACATTGATGGTCAATTATGTCTGTGCTTATTTGCGTACATGATGACGGAATTTCGAGACTTGTTATCTTACTGCCAGCAAAAGCCCTGTGTCCCAAATCAACATAATTACCATACACTTTCTCGACAGATGAATTGGCAAGCGCAAATCTATCAATACCTATTTTCTTGCCTTTAATCTCAACCTCTTTCACTCTTTCATTTCCAGCAAGGCAGAATGACGGCAAATCAGTATTGTTTACGGCATATACAAGTTTTCTTAAATCACCATGAACAAAATTATTATCCTTTACAATATCAAAAACTATCTTATTAAAGTTTTCTCTAGTGCTATTTAAAGTCAATCCTTTGCTTTTCAAAACCATACTACTAATAAGTTTTGTGTCTTCAATCATATCTGCAAGTTGGTCATCAATAGTAAGAGTTTTGTTTTCAATATCAAATGCCTCTTTAAGCATTTTCTTAATATTGTATTCATCCACAAAGTATGACTTTACTTCACTATAAACTTGCCCGAACTCATACTCATAGTTATATTTTTTAAACATAACAAATAAAGGATTGTTTTCTACACATCTTTCATTTATTAAGTCAAATCTGACATTATGATACTTTTCCTCTTCATCTCCATCAATTTCAATATCCGGAGAACCAAGGAAAATCTTAAAACCTTCTTTTCTGCCCACTTCATTTATGATTGGCATATGAAAAGTACATGGGGTCTTAACAATTATGTTTTGCAGTGCAGAATTTACAAATGCATTTGTTTGTATATCCAAATGTGGCGCATTCTCTAAATCGTCGGCTTTTTCGCCATCGAAAAATGTGATATATCTAAGGTTTGGAGTGTTTGCAAACGCGTTCTTTGATATCGTCAATCTAGGACTACTACTCAAGTTTACAAATTCTATCTTCCAGCCATTAAAAGCATTTTCTGGTATAAAGGTTATGTTGCTTTCAAAATTTATATGCGAAATTCTATTCACTATATTAGGATGAATTTTCGCCATATAATCCAAAACCTTAAATACTCTCTCTTGGTTTATATCTCCTGGCACAAACAGTTCTTTCGAAACATAACGTGATTCTCTAAGATTCCAAGACATAAATTCTTTCAAAAGTTCGGGATTACTTTCCAAAGGTTCACTTTTTGCAAGCTTTCTATTGATATACTTTCTTATGTCATCAAAAACGCCCATATTATACTCCTATATAATGCTTAAATATTATAAACTAGATACATGCATAAGTCAATATGCAATTTGAAAACACCACCTGACATATAAGCCTTATTATTTGCACAAATGAACATATTTTCATAAGACAATTAATACTAAACACTAAAACAAAAAAAGACGCCCTCTGGACGTCTAAAAAAGCAATCTATACACTCAGCAATATAATATAAGCAATCAACAATATCAAACTTATTACCGCAACCCAAAACAAAAACCAGTTTTTGATTGGTTTACCTTCTTTACCACCTTTAAAGGCACCAAGAATACTAAGAAGTGTAATAAACACAAGCACACCTATAATAGCGCCCTTTACTTCATTTGATACGTTTCTTACTACGCTTGAATAAAAATTATTCCACAATGCTTTAAACATTTTTCTTCCTCACCTATATATAGTTTAGACCATAACAGTTGTTTTGTCAATGATTTAAGCCTTTTTTAATTAGGGATTTATGAGTAAATGATTCGGGACAAGGAATACCTAATAAATGCAAAATAGTAGGCGCTACATTTGACAAAACACCCCTCTCCAATTTTACATTGTCCACGCCTATCAAAATACAAGGAACTGGATTGGTTGTGTGATCGGTAAGGACCTTTCCTCCTTCAAGCATTTCCTCTGCATTGCCATGGTCAGCAATAATCAATGCACAACCACCAATGGATAAAATAGCATCTACCAGTTTTTTTAGATTTTTGTCCACACATTTTACAGCTTTTATTGCAGCCCCAACATCACCAGTATGCCCTATCATGTCCGTATTGCTATAATTTATCGCCATGAAATTATATTTTTTACTCAAAATGTTTTGAATAGCAATATCAGTGATTTCATTGGCTCGCATCTCAGGTACTTGCTCGAAAGGCACGCCTTTTATCGTTTCAACTAAAAACCTACTTTCATTTTTATAGGGTTTTTCAATGCCACCATTCATGAAATATGTGACATGAGCGTATTTAGTAGTCTCACTTATTTTAAATTGTTTTAATCCCGCTTTACTTATAATTGCAGATAGATTTTCCTCTACACTTTTCACAGGAAATGCAATGATAGGCTTCTTAAATTTTTCATCAAAACTAACAAATGTACACATTTTCACATTTCTAAGCTTACGAGTCTCAAATTTATCAAAATCCTCTATCAAGGCCGAAGTAAGCTGACGACCTCTATCTTCACGGAAATTGAAGTGTATAATGCCATCATTATCCTTGATTCCTTCATAATAAGGTGAATCAAGCAAAATTGGCTTTACAAATTCGTCATATATGCCTTTTTGATAACTCTCTTTTACACTTTTAATTGCATCACTTGACTTGATTGGATTTTTACCATCGACAATCAAATCATAAGCCATTTTAGTATAATTGTAATTTTGCTCTCTATCCATAGCATAATATCTACCTATTATGGTGCTTAGATAGCATCCCGGAGCATCCTTGATTTTTTCAAGCAAATCTTTAATGTAATCAACACCATTTTCACGATAAGTATCTCTGCCATCTAGAAAAGCATGTATGCTTACTTTTTTCACACCCAATTTCTTTGCCATATCAATAAGAGCAAAAAGGTGCTTGATGTGACTATGCACACCACCATCGGAAAGCAAGCCCATCAAATGCAAAACACTATTGTTTTTTACACAATGAAGCATTGTAGCTGTCAAATTTTCATTTTTGTAAAACTCACCACTTTCGATTGCTTTATTGATTTTAAGTAGATTTTGATAAACAATCTTCCCTGCACCAATATTTAGATGCCCTACTTCACTATTACCTATTTGACCTTTAGGAAGTCCGACACTCTCACCACTCGCAAGAAGAGTCGTAGAAGGATTGTTTTTATAGTAGTCAAAAAAATTAACAGGATTGGCAAGTTCTATAGCATTGCCTTCTCCGCCTTTTTTTACTCCCCAGCCATCAAGTATAATCAAACCAACAAATTTATTGTCCATATTACCTCAATTTATTTATAAGCAAAAATTTTCTCAAAAGTCTCCACCTTAAGACTTGCTCCACCAATCAAGCCGCCATCAATATTAGGTTTTGACAAAATTTCATTTGCATTTTTATCATTTAATGAACCGCCGTAAACAACGCATATTTTCTCTCTTTGCATAGTATATCGCTTTGCCACAAAATCCTTGATATGTCTTGCCATCTTATCCGCTTGGTCACTAGTAGCGCTTACACCTGTACCTATCGCCCAGATAGGCTCATACGCAAACACGATTTTTTCAATTTTATCTCCATCAATATCTTTCAATGCATTTACTATTTGCTTATCTACGATTTTGTTTTGTTCGCCCCTCTCCCTTTGCTCTAGATTCTCGCCAAAACAGAATACAGGTACAATTCCACATTCCAACAACACCTTAATTTTTTTGTTTATTGCCGTATCATTTTCATTGTAGTACGCACGTCTTTCGCTATGCCCTACTAGTACCAATTTTACACCAAAATCCTTAAGCATATCCACTGAGACTTCACCAGTAAATGCACCTTTAGAGTACTCGTTTACATTTTGCGCGCCATAGTACACATTGGACTTAGCCAAATATTTTTCCGCTAAATACAAATATGGAAATGGCACTGCCACTCCCACTTTGTTGTTGGATTTCTTTGCTTGTTTTTTAAGACCTTTCAAATATGCAACAATTTCTTCTCTTGTCATATTCATTTTAAGGTTTCCAATCAAAAACTTACTCATTGATACCTCTATTTATTTTCAATTACATCTACACCTGGTAAAATTTTGCCTTCAAAAAGTTTTAGGCTAGCACCCCCACCAGTAGACATGTGAGTTACTTTTTTACCAAATCCCATATTAACAATTGCACTTACGCTATCGCCGCCTCCGATAATGGTTGTGCCCTTGCACTTAGCAACAGCTTTAGCAATCTTATATGTTCCATCAGCAAAAGCCGGATTTTCAAATACTCCCATTGGTCCATTCCAAATCACAGTGCGTGCCTTTTTAATTGCCTTTGCATATTGTTTTACGGTTTGTTTTCCAATATCAAGTCCCATATAACCTTCAGGGATATTGATTGTCTTAATGTACACGCCTTCTTTGTCTTTAATATCCTTACCTACTACATGGTCGCAAGGAAGCAATATCTTCACATCCTTCTCGTTTGCCTTAACTAAAATTTCACGAGCCAATTGGATTTTCTCTTGATCTACAATTGATGCACCCATCTTATATCCCATTGCTCTTAAGAATGTGTACGCCATACCACCACCAATAATTACAGTATCGGCAATCTCACACATAGACTCCACGATGCCAAGTTTGTCAGCAACTTTTGCACCACCTATCAATGCTACAAAAGGGCGTTTTTTATTTTCAATTGCACCGCAAATCGCATTCAATTCTTTCTCAATCAAAAATCCTATCGCAGAAGGTAGAAGTTTTCCCACACCATAAGTAGAGGCGTGTTTTCTATGAGCAGTACCAAAAGCGTCGTTTACATACATGTCACCAAGATTTGCAAGTTTTTTACAAAACTCTTGGTCATTCTCCTCCTCACCTTTTTCAAAACGAGTATTTTCCAAAAGCAAAACTTCACCCATTTTAAGTTTGCCCGCTTTCTTTATCGCGTCATCTCCTACGACATCTTTTGCCATAACAATTTTTGTATTAGGCAACAATTCTTGAAGTCTTTGACAAACAGGTTTTAGAGAGTATTTTTTTACCACTTCACCATCAGGACGACCAAGGTGACTCATAAGTACCACACTTGCACCCTTCTCAAGCAAATATTTAACAGTATTTAATGACTCAGTAATACGAGTGTCATCAGTTATTTTTCCGTCTTTAAGAGGGACATTGTAATCCACTCTAAGCAATACTTTTTTTCCATAAACATCTATATCTAATAAGGTTTTCTTATTCATAATCTCTCCATTAGGGCATAATAACCCACAATATTATTATATATTTAATAATAAAATAACGCAAACATTCTAAAAAAAATATGAGAAATTTTTTAAATTTTCCCATATTTCCAGCGTTTTTGCCACAAACAATATCTATTTATGACTCAAAAACCAATTATTGATTTGTATAGACCTCTTTAAGTGACTTCAATATTTTTTCTATATTGGTCTCTCTAGAAATCTCATTTTTAAATACATTGATGTTTTTAAGACCTTTTATATACCACAAAATATGCTTACGCATGTGTTTTGCGACAAATCTATCAGGATAAAATTTTCTAAGAAGTGTGATATGTTTTTCGATTATATCATACTGAGATAGTGCACACTCGCTACCTTTTAGCTCGCTAAATATTTTTGGATTTCCCATACTAGCTCTGCCTATCATAACCCCATCTACTTTTGTATAATTTAGCATATGTTGGTATGATGCCTTATCCCTTACATCTCCATTACCGATTACTGGAATATTCACACTCTCTTTCACTTTCTTTATCGCGTCCAAATCCACGTTTCCACTATACATTTGTTTTGCAGTCCTGCCATGTATAGTGATTGCTGCAGCCCCTGCCCTCTCACACATCTTAGCAAATTCGATATAGTTTTCATGCTCCTCATCCCAGCCCTTGCGAAATTTCACAGTGATTGGTTTTTCACTAGCCTCCACGCAAGCACGAATAATTTTCTCTGCAAGGTCGATATCCTTCATTAAGGCTGCACCCTCACCATTTTTTACAATCTTAGGCGTAGGACAACCCATATTTATATCAATTATATCAAATTTTGCAAGTGCCGGATTTTTGACAGCTTCCGCCATAATCTTTGGGCTACTTCCAAAGATTTGGGCAATCTTTACTTTTTCATTATCAGCAGTATAAAGTAGAGATAGGGATTTTTCATTGCCGTACTTTAGCGACTTGCTTGATACCAATTCGCCCACTCCCCAGTCAGCGCCCAACTCCACACATATACTTCTAAAAGCCACATCCGTAACTCCAGCCATCGGAGCCAATATAAGCGGATTTTGTACTTTAATATTTCCTATTTTCATGTATAACCTTTTACAAAAATTTCTATTTTACTTACTTCTTAGCGTATCCTAAGACAATATATTTACTTGCTCATTATACCATATATTCACATTTAGTCAAACAACAAAAAAGAGGAGAACCTCCCCTCTTTTTATAGTTATTTTTTGTAGCCATGCTTTTTAGCAGTAGCATTTAGGTCTTTTTCCATTTTATCCAAAGCAATATCTACTTTCTTTTTTGCTTGTTCCAATTCATACAACATACTCATACACCTCCAAAACTATCTGCCTTTTGAAACATTGTCAAGTTCTATCATATTGCCTTCCATTTGGTCAGCTAGATATTTGGCAACAACTACACCTTTTCTTCCTTCTCTATTTTTAGCTGCTTCTTTTGCTGTCTTTTCTTCTTCTTTGCGTTTTCTAGCCTCTTCTTTCAATTTAGCATTGTTTATTTTCTCAAGTTCTTTTGCTGTTTTCTTAGCCAATGCAGACTCCATTGCTTTCTCAACAACAGGTGCAATATCTTTAATCAATTTTGTGTATTTTTCAGCAATAGCATTACCTTTAGTAATTGCCTCTACTCTCATATCATTAAGAGTTTTAAAACGACTCGAGCCACAACTTTTTTCTTTTGTATCAATAGTCTTTTCAAGTTTTTCAATAGCTTTTTGTTGTGCTACAATCTCTTTATTTTTAGCATTAATTTCTTTAGCATCTGTCAAAAGAACTAGTTCGTTGTTAAGTTGTATAAGTTTGCCGTTCTCTTCTTCTAGAGACAACTTGTCTTCTTTTAGCTCATCCAACAATTTGAAATAATCATAGTAAGTTTTAGCGTTTTTCTCGCTTAGGTTTCTAAAAGCAAGAGTCTTTTGATTAAAGTCCTCACTAAGTGCATTTATTCTGTTGTGAGCTTGAGTTCCTAGATTTTCTTTAAGTGTCTTCACATATTTTTCATCGGTAAGTAATACTTCACAGTATTTTAAATCTGCTGCAAGTACTGCAGGAAGTTTAAATACTTCTTCATCGCTTTTTACCAATACTTCTATAAGTGCTTTTACAAATCTTGGATTCTCTTTATTTTCGCCTGCAATTCTATTAAGTTGGACAGCATCTTTTGCGATAATATCTTTAAATAGATCCACATCAAGACCTGCAGAATAAGTAGTAAATTCATCAGATTTCATTTCTACCAAAGATTCCAAAACTTCTTTAGTAAGATATCTTCTACTTACATTTATTTTGCCAAGTTTTGCTTCTTCTTTAGCACGAGTCTTTTCAGCGCGATTATTAGCTACCATTACTTTAATTAAGAAATCCTTGTCCTTATTAAGTTCTGGGCTCATATAGCCAAAGAAAAATTCTTTTTGTGCAGGAGTAAGTGCAATTGAATTAGCAACTGCCAACATTATCTCTCTGTCATTAGAAAGTCTCTCTACAAATTCTCTATCCCTTCTCCATTCTTTTTGGTCATTGTAAGCTTTGATAAGAGTAGAATTTACGAAATTTTTACCTCTATTCATTTCTGTAAACAACCAATCATATTTCAAATATTTATCTGCCATATCTTTATACCTCACATATTTTGATATGCATATATTACCACGATTTGTGCCTAAAGTCAATACCCATTTTATTAAAATATTTATTAAAAACAAGTGCTAAAAACATAACAAAAAAGTCACGCATAAAGCGTGACCTTCTAAAGACTGAATTATTATTTGTTTACAGCGTCTTTAAGAGCTTTAGCTGCTTTGAAAGCAGGAGCTTTTCTAGCAGGAACTTTTACAAGCTCTTTTGTGCGAGGATTGATACTAGTACGAGCAGCTCTTTTGCTTACTACCCATTTTCCTAGTCCTGCAACTGCAACTTCTTGACCTTTAGCCAAAGCACCTGTTACTACTGCTACTAATTCGTCAACAACTGCAGCAACGTCCTTTTGAGTAAGTTCAAGATTTTCTGCGATAACTTTTACCAATTCAGATTTATTCATTTTATTATCTCCTTATCAAATTGATACCCAATTATACCAAAATTATATGTTTTCACCAAATATTTTTTGCAAAAAAATACAAAAAACCCGCAATTTAAGGGGTTTTTGCATCGTATTATTAAGAAATGGCACGTTTTAGACATTTACCTGCTTTAAAGACAGGCATTTTACATGCTGGCAGTTTTACTTGCTTTTTAAGTATTGGATTGTAAGAATTGCGTGACGGACGTTGTTTTACCTCCCATTTACCAAATCCAACAAGATTGATATTGTCACCTTTTTTTAAGGTTTTTTCTACGATTTCAGTCAATGCATTTAGACAAAGACAACAATCTTTTTGAGTTAGTTTTGTATCCTTGCTAAGTTCTTTGATAAGTTCTATTTTATTCATATATTCGCCTCCTAAATTATTTAAGTATAAACTTATATTTCCGCTTTCATACCTATTTTTTAGAAGGACGCAAAAATTTTTGAAGTGGGAGTTTTGGGAAATGTTTTTTTTCTTGCCTAGTAAATACTTTTAGCAATAATATTCCTGACAAATATACGATAATTACAATAAGTGCACTTATGAATACATTTGCATATGTATTGATATCCCTCAGTAGTCCTTTTACAACATACCCTACTCCTGCTGACGCTCCTGCAATAATCAATGGCAAAACAACACTTCTACCAAAGTCTAGAGATAAATCCAAATAATTTCTTAGTTTTGCAGTGCAAATCAAACATGCCAAAGCCATAAAAATACTATTAGAAATATAAACAGCAAATATATTGATTTGTGGCACTAAAATAAGTGTATAAGATATTGCAAAACGCACTATCATTGCTACAATTAGTGCAACAGTAGGTATAGTAGGTTTTCCAAGACCATTCAGGAGTGCAATTAGTGTAGAGAGTAGACAATTATAAATAATGGTGCTACTAGCCACAATTAGCAGTCTATTTGAGTACGCAAATTCGTCCAGCACCCTCCCGCTCAAACCTTTACCATATAGGATACCAATAATATCCGAGGAAAATACAATAAAACCAACAAACAAAAGTAGTGAAATTATCCAAGTGATTTTTATGAAAAATGAGCTACGTTCGCTTAATTCTTCTCTATTGTGCTGACTTACAAGCGCTGATATATTAGGCATAACAGCGGTAGAAAAAGCAACTGTAAATATAACAGGCAAAGATATAAGTGACGAGACTACACCATTTGACAAACCATACAAAGATGTGGCAAGCATGGACGACACCCCCGATTTTTCGAGGATATTGATAACGACAAAACTATCCACCAGCGACACAAGTGGCAAAATCAATGAAGACAGCGTCGTAGGAAGGGAAAATGCAACAAGTTTTTTTACCGCAACTCTCTTTGATACATAATCTTTATTAGTATAAAAATATTGTATCGTCAATTTTTGTCTAAAGTGCTTTCTTCTTTTAGTATAGTACTTTTTGTATATTTTTCTTACTATAATTTTCTCATTGAAATCTATAGTTTTTATCCGTCCCTCACTATCCCTCATGAAAAACTTGTAGTCCTCTTTTTTCTTATACCAAATATAATTGAAAACCATAATGAAAAGTGTAATAAGTTCTGATATAGTTACACCACAAATCGCACCGAGTACCGCATACTCCACCCCACGATACAACCATGCACCCGATAATATAAGACCTATGACTAGTTTTACAATCTGCTCAAAAATCATGGCTATTGACGACGGAATCATGTTTTCTATTCCTTGAAAATACCCCTTAATCACACCTACTAGGGACGCGCATACAAGTGCTGGCGCTATTGCAATATAACCAAGTATCGCATTACTATTTTGTTGTAAGGTGGCAAAATCACGACAAAAAATCAAAATCGCAAGAGCACACAAAAAACTGACTGTAAAAGAGAGGAAAACCGCCATTTGAAAATATGTCGTTTCGTTTCGTTTGTTTTTATTGACACGCTCATGTGCGACACACTTGCTAAGCGCCAAAGAAAATCCATTTGACGCTAGCACTAGCATTATGGAATATAATGGAAAAACAAGATAATATATTCCCATTCCATTACTTCCAAGTATATTGGTCAGTGGTATTTTGTAAAAAGCACCGATGATTTTTGCAACAATCCCACCAATTGTCAAAATCACGGCACCCATAATAAAGGATTGTTTTTTCATACTTTTAGTTGTTTACCCGCAAAACATGCTATTGCTTGCAAAACCTTTATATCACTTTGTGTTATTTCTTTCTCGTCACTTGACAATGCAACAAGCATTCCTTCGCATACTCCATCACTCACTATAGGAAACAAAACCTGCGAGAAAAATTTGATTTCTTCATCTACTACTATTGGTATTAAAGTAGTGTGATTGGATTTGCTTGCAATATAATTCTGTCCCGCATGAATTAGTTTTACTACTTCACTGCTTAGCGCTTTATTTATGTAAGTTTTTTTTGACACACCTACGCACACAACAGGCATAGATGTTGTGGTCATAAGGATAGGAAAATGCAGACAATCATACAAGACCTCACAAAGTTCTTCTCCAATCTCCGCAATACTATTTAGCGAATCATATTTGGTAAGGACTATATTACCTCCCTCTATCGTTATATGTAATGGAGAACCCTCTTTTATTAGCATAGAATTTCGTATTTCTTTTGGTATTACTATTCGTCCCAAATTATCTATTCTTCTTATCATTCCTGTATCTTTCATATTATCCTCGTTATATATTTAGTATCTATATTTCGAGAATTTATTATGCAGAAAAATTAAAATTTGTGCGACAAAAAAACACCCAAACGGGTGTTTTTAATTTCTACTATTTATCTTCTTTTGTAGTTTTTGTAGTCTTTTTAGCAGGAGCTTTTCTAACAGGTTTTGCAGGAGCTTCTTTTACTTCCTTTTTTACTTCTGTTTTTGGCTCAACTACTTCAGGTTTTGCCTCAGCAACAACATTTACTTTCTTTCTTGATTGTTTTGTTTTTTCTTCATAGTACAAAACTTCTTGGAAGAAAGTCTCATTTGCAGCGTGATAGTAAGCATTTAGGATTGAATATAGTACTATTAGTACCAAAACACCAACTACTCCTACCAAGATTGCAAGTACAAGATTAGTCTCAGCTAGAGCCAAAACTCCCAAATAACCTAGCAATACGCCAGCAATCAAAATTATATAGAAAACCCAGAAGAATAATTTGTAAGAGAACATAGAAACAATATTTTTGTTCATCTTATCCTTAGTGGATTTTAGAGCAACGCTCAAAGAAGCGCATCTCTCTTTTTCAGCAACAAATAGTGACATTCCGAAGAAGCCATAAAGAACTACTCCCGGAACAATGAAAAGTACACCGCCTAGTAAGAACATAATAATCATAACGGTGCCAAGGAAAGTCTCAAGCCAACCAGTCTTGATTTCTGAATAAATAACTTTAAGGCTTGGATTTTCACCATTCATAAGTGCACGCATAAAACGGATATAACCTGTTTGCATAACACCAAACAATAGAACTGCAAGTGCAAAACCAATATAGTAAGGTACTGCAATAGCCAAAATTAGAAGTGGCGCGAAAGCAACAAGTGTACCTACAAATGCTTTACCAAACTTACCTTTCAATTTACCAGCAGAGATTTTGATCAAATCCATACCGTTTTTACTAACAACATTTGTCATATAATACGACCTCCATATTTACGTTAATTATAACAACATTTTTTCTTTTTACCAAATATATTTATCAAATTTTTGTTATTTTACGAAAAACTTAATAATTTACGACTCTCCACCACCATCTGGTATAGGCTCTTGCCCACCATCTGGGTCAGGTGATTCGCCACCACTGCCCGGCTCCTCTTCCGCAGCTTTCTCTATGCGAATAGAAGTAATAGCTGGATTTTGAAGATTGTAGTATGGGATAGTAGTGTAAATACTCGAATATATTTGTGGAGTAAGATACACAATGAAATCTAATTGAATAGGATTTGTACTTGTAGCAAGCACAATATCATCTTCAGTATTGCTTTCTGTACCATTGTTGTATACAGGATTTTCATCCATAGCATTGATATTGATACCTATCAAAATATATTGTGGCTCCATTTGCATATCATACACAATATCTTTTTTGTTTAATTGTACAAATGAGGATGCTTGTTTTCCATCACTTGGCTTGTAAGTACCTTGTGTGTAATCTAAGGTGTATGATAATGTGCCATTATAAAGCGTGAAATAATTGTTTAGCGCTGATATATTTAACATAGCATTGCACACGCCATCTACATCAATTCCACTTTCAGCATCTATTTCATCTATTACCTTTTTTTCCTTATCAAGAGGGAAAGCTGAAAGATATATTTGTGCAGTAGCGCCTGTTTTTACAAACAACTTACTTCCAGATGCAGAAGAAACAAATTCTTCAGCACCATCCTCACCCTCTCCCATATAATAAGAGTAAAGATTTTGTGCAAAATATGACACTGTATATTCTTTCGCAGATGTATACGCAACAACTTTTCTATAAGTATCTTTTTCTGGAGTTGTGTAAGTCACAAATTCGCCATTAGCATCTGTTTGGAGAATACATGCAAATATTTTTACACTGCTTGCAAATTCTTCACTATTTAGTAATGTTACGTTTTTTGCTGTAAGGGTCGGATTTGAACCTAAATCATAGAAGGTGTCCCTATCACTTATTTTTAGAATACTATTATCAGACATATTTACAAGTTTTACTGTGTCTGCCAATCCGTCTTCATCTTTATCGTCAAAACTGCTTGTGTCAAATATTTCGTATTTTATTCCTTCATATTCATACACATTGGATTCAGCAAGCATATAAAAACGTACATTTTTATACTCCAATTCATTTAGAGCATTTTCACTTATTACTAATGATTTATTTAGAGTGAATGCATTAATCGTGTAAGCGTTTGCTTGCATAATCTTATCTTTACCAATATTGTTGTTATTGTGCAGCAATATCTTATTGTCATTAAAATTGTTCCAATTAAAACTTGTAGGAGTCGAATAATCAATTTTTAATTTGCTTTTTGCATATTTGTAAGTCGCATTGCCGTCGCTACTTATTGATTCAATTGAATAGATAATATGTAAAGAATTTACATTTGCTTCATTTGTAGGTTGAAGAGTGCGAATTGACCAAGTAGTACCTCCATTTTCTAGAGGTTGTTTTTTAATAGTAACATAATCTTCATTATATTTATACCATACTGGTTGGGTTTCTTCATCTACCACTTCATCAAATTTAATATACTCAAGGTATTGATTTCCATCAAGTCCAGTCACTTTTGGACCACTCTCAATAATCGGTTCACCCTCTAGTATTTCACCACCATTATCTATAACCTCATATTGCCATTGCGAATGCTCGCCTGGCACCTTAGCACCATCACTAACAATATATTTAGTGTATGGCGCAACTGTAAGGTTTCCGATACTATCTTTCAAAAGTTTGTTGTCTGCGTCTGTTTGGGTAGATGAGTTTAGCACAACACCAAGATAATTTAGATTGGTGTCACTATCACCTATTGTCTCCTCTGTATAACCCTTCTCATCAAATACTTTAAATGTAATTAGATCCTTACATGAAATATTTGCAATCTCAACATCTGAAATTATTATACCTTGCTCACATGTCGCGAAAATAGCATCCATAACTCTAATAAGGCGCGCATGCATATCTCCAGTGTCAAGAAGTACTCGGACCCCTGTACTTTCGTCCACGACAGTATTTGTGTCCATAAATTCTTTATGACTGCCATATGCAATATATGGGTAGTACTTATTTATAAATGCATTAAGTTCTGTAATAGGATAATTGGTTAGATTGTTGTTGAGTGCATCATAAAGCCAACTCTCAACAAATTCTTTTTGCATAGCAAAAGTTTTGTGGATATAGGTCTTCATTCCTACATTTTGTGTAGCACCAAGAGCACGGAATGAGTATTTGAAATCAATAGTACCATTTAATTTTGAAATAGTCTCCACATTGCTATTTGTAGCCGAATCAATTTCTTTCACAAATTTCTTTGTGTCTCCTGACACTACATACAACATTTTTTTGTTTTTGTATTCTAAAATCTCGCTATTGGTAAACACTACCGCACCCTTTTTAGGAGCAATCGCATTTGAATTTAGAGTATTTAGAGTGATAGTTTTTACAGCATTTGGATTGCTAGGCGTAACAATCTTGCCTATATTGCTTCCTGATGTAACATCAACAAAATCCGAAGTTGAAAAACGAATATCGCTGGAAAGCAAAGGACGGTCTACCAATACCTTAATCGTATAGTCTACAAGTCGTGTACTATTTACAAATTTTATCTCAACCTCACCACCTACAGGTAGTCCGCTTGCATCTTTCTTAAATTTAAGAGTGAATGGTTTTCCCGAAATGATTGTCTCAGGAGTCTCAGCCAAAATGTCTTTACCATGAATATATTTTATAGACAGCACTTTCTCAGTAGCCTCAGCAGGCTCGTGAGAAACAGTAGCAGTAATATCAGTATCTCCGACCACAACCACTTCCATAGATTTATCCGACAGCGAAAGAACAGGTGCATTGTCACAAACAACTGTATCTTGCGAAATATTTAAATTGGTTATGTAGACGGCTTTTTGACTAAATGCCCCCGTGATCCACGCAATTCCGAGTGCCAAAACCACGACACCCAAAAGACCGAGCATACAAAAGCCAGAAATCTTTAAAAATTTTTTCATAGTTCTCCCATTTTTCTCTAGTATACCATCTAAAATTAGTATGAGTATATTTTTACAAAATAATTATATATTTAATTACGTATTAAAGTCAAACGTTTGGGTAATATCATATGCGCAATTATACATATTTACGGCAAAACAACCGTTTTGGTCAATATAGCATCAATACACTCAAGAGTATCTGAGTATGTTTGCTTGTAATACCCCACTTGAAAATTGATATCCATTTCTCTGTCAACAGTAAATGTATACACTACTTTACCGTCTATAAGATTGGCCTCAGATAAAGTAATATAGTCAAGAGTAGTAGAGTCGGCTGAATTGACAAGTATACTCGTAAATTTACCTAATTCGCAAGTTGCAGATACTACAAGTTTGTATTCTTTTCCTACTTCCAAATGTCCGTCTACGCTCACACCATTGTCCAAAACTTCCAAATTTAGCGATGTCGGCTCGTCATAGATTCGCACTTTATATTCTTTTGTGTACCAGTCTCCAACACCTCTCTCGTATGTCAAGGTAAGAGAGCACTCACCGGCACTTACCGCAGTATATCTTGTACCATCAAGCACAAGTATGTCGCCTGCAACATTAAGTGTAGGCGCATTTACAGTATATTTTTGTGGAGATATATCCAATACAAAATCTCCGATTTCACCCACTTTCAAGTTTATGCCACCCGCAGAGCCTTTAAGTGTAACCTCAGTGATGTATCTATTGACAATTACATCAAATGTATATGTATCGTAATGAATGGTTTTATTTTCATCTCGAGACGCTGGCACTTTTAGTGTGACCTTGCATTCCCCTACCGCCAAAACATCAATTTTACCTGTTTTGTAGTCATAATTTACATTATCGCTCGAATACTCGACCAATACAGGATATGTAGTCTCTCCTTCGTAATGCGCAATGTTTGTAATATTGTCACGATTTCGATAATCCACCAAAACAACACTCTTTTGCAATGAGAATGTTTCAAAGTAAGTCGGTCTATTTTCTACAATTACTTTCTCGCGTGCATATACATATTTTCCTTCACTTAGTTTTCCACGCACATAAATATTTGTTGTTCCGGCCTTTTCACACGAAAAAGTTGTGCCGTCAAAACTTATTATGTTTTTGTCGTCACTTCCAAATTGTATTTCGGGATTTATCATGTTTGTGGAAATTTCCGCATAATCAAAAAGTCTAAAACTATCCCCTACATATAAATTTTCGTCAATTTCAAACCGAATATTGAGAAAGTCTACCGATTTTATGTCTTTTTCGGTTTTCTCAGCTCCACAACCCGTCAAAACCCCGCAAAATATTAAAATAAGAAAACAAATTATATTTCTTACTTTCATTTTATTTCTTTGTTTTACAACCTTTTGTATTCTTAGAAATTTTGATTTTTTCAGGCATTTTAGCCTCTGTCAATTCATTAAGTTTTCCTAGTACAAGGTCAAGTTCTAGCCCGTGTACCATGCACGCTTGTTCGATTGTCTCCATTTGGCTAAAAGGACAAGAAAAACAATGCATTCCAAAACCCATAAGTACTTTATCCGTATTCTTGTGATTTTTAAGGGCTTCACCCAAAGTCATGTCTTTATTAAATTTTTTCATAATACTCTCGCTTATTATATTTTTTGATATTATATATATTTTTAAAAATCTTCGCAATAAAAAAAGACCTTTGTGCCTTTTTTATTTGTCAAAAACATATAAAATATATAAAATGTCTATAAAGAATTTTGGGGGAAATATGAAACTAATCAATACAAAAAAACTATTTCAAGATGCCATAAAACGCAATTATGCAATAGGCGCATTTAATTTTGTAAATATGGAGACACTTCACTCTATTATCGACGCACAAAAAGAAGAAAAAAGTCCTGTGATAGTACAATGTAGTACTGGCGCAGTAAAATATGCTGGTGCAAAAACTCTTTTCAACCTTGTTTCTGCGCTTGATACGCCCTACCCTGTGGTACTATCTCTTGACCACGGCAAAACCTTTGAAGACTGCAAAAGTGCAATCGACAATGGGTTTACCAATGTAATGATTGACGCATCGTCACTTCCATATGAAGACAATGTCGCACTTACAAAACAAGTAGTCGAATATGCTCACAGCCATAATGTTACTGTCGAGGCCGAATTGGGAGTGCTTGCGGGAGTCGAAGACGAAGTGAGCGCAAGTGCCAATATATATACAGACCCAAAACAAGCGTATGATTTTGTTTCGCGCACAGGAGTAGATTCTCTTGCGATAGCAATCGGAACAAGCCACGGGACACATAAATTTAAAGGTGAAGCAAAACTTCGCTTTGATATACTAGAAGAAATACAAAAATTATTGCCTGACTTCCCTCTTGTATTGCACGGAGCAAGTTGTATCCCTCAAGACATGGTATCGCTTGCCTGCAAATATGGAGCAAAATTGGATAAAGCTAATGGTGTACCTGAGACACTACTAAAAAAAGCATGCCACGATTACAATGTATGTAAGGTCAATGTAGATAGCGATTTGCGTATAAGTTATACTGCAGGCATTCGCGAGTATTTGGCAGAAAACCCTACTGATGTTGACATAAGAAAGTACAATATTAATGGCAAGAAGTATATCACAAAAACAGTGGCTTATAAAATGCAAAACATCCTTAATAGTAGCAATAAATAAAAATTTTCTATACTTTATTTGATTATCAGAAAATAAAAAATATAATCATTAAGCGATTCCGCAGGCATTAGCCGAGGACCAGCGAAATGATTATATTTTTTTAATAAAACAAACTTATAAAGTTTTGTATGCAGTAGATTTTGATTGATATATATAGAGAGAGTATCTTGAATAAAACGACCTTATAAAGTTTCATATTCAGTAGATTTTGATTGATTATTAGAAACAAAAAAACAATATCACCGAGCGATTCCGCAGGCATCTGCCGAGGACCAGCGAGGGATATATTTATAGTGTATCTTGAATAAAACGACCTTGTAAAGTTTCGTGTGCAGTAGATTTTGATTGATTATTAGAAAAGAAAAATATAATCATTAAACGATTCCGCAGGCATTAGCCGAGGACCAGTGAAATGATTATATTTTTCTTTTCGTCTATCAATTAAAACTACAAATTAGTTTTGTTCGTCAATAATCTTCTTGATTTCTTGAAGATTGGCAAGAGTAAGCTCGTCTCTAATTTCCTTATATGCATTTTTGAAAGCATCTTTGATATCTTGCGAATATTCGTCATTATCAAGAGCAATATCACGCATTTTTTTAGCAAGCTCTACTACCTCTTCTTTTGTAGTGAAAGGACGCGCACAAATAACACGTTCGATTATTTCAAATTTGTAGATATTGGTATTTCTATTCATAACTCTATCTCCTTTATACTTTCATAGTATAACTCAAACTTTTCCACTTTTCAAGAGGTAATTTTTATTTGCCCATTCCGTCGTCACTTTTACCCGAATCTGAAGGTGCAACTGGAGAACCACCACCTTTTGCTGCAATTTTATCATTTTCTACCATTTGATCAAAAGTAATAAATTCTTTACTGCCCAATTCCTCTTCTGCTATTTCATCTATTTGTTCTTTATTCAAAATTTTTCCATTAACTCTTAGATTATAGTTATTACGTTGTTGCAAATTTTCCATAATTAAAGCAGATTCCTCATCTACTGGCTTGCCATTTTCATCGACCAATCCTAATTGCTCAGCATGTTCTAAATAATACTGAGCACCATTTTTATTATATGTCACAATGAAATTTCTGATTTCTGGATCTTTCAACATCTCTTCTATATTCTCCGGAACCTCCATTCCAGGATTTGAATACCTATAATCTATAAATGCCATTAGTTCGGATATACTATATTGATTAAATTCTTCATGAACTGGAATATCAGGTTTTTCATAGTTGCCATTTATTAGGCTATGCTCCACTCTGCTTTTTATTAAATACTCTTCAAAAGTTATTGGTTGATTTGGATCCAAACCATATTCCTCCAATACTTTCTTTTGCTCTTGTGTGATTTCATCATCAGTTTTAGTTTTATCTTCCTTTTTCTCGAGCTTTTGTTGAAGTCTTTCATAGCCAGGGAGAGCACGATTTATGTCAGGATGTTTATCTTTCAATTCCTCATTTTTAAGAAATAATGCTTTATAAAGCAAAGTACCATGTCTACTCGCAGAAATAACGATATTCATATTATCTCTATCCATAAAATAATTTTGATCGTACTTATGTGATAATATATTCAACATATCTTTGCCAGTTTCTTCTCGTTTGAGACCATCATAACCGGTAATATTGCCAACAGATGCTACTTCGATAATATGTGCATATTCAGTCATTTTTTCATCGGATACATCATTGAATAGATCTCCTACACGATTTTTATTTATTGCAAATGTGCTATTTTTTATTTTGTTTAAATTTTCCTCCCTAGTACTTTCACTACCTGGGCTTACTGGTTTTGGGTCTGCAGAAGAACTTTTTTCTCTTTCACGTTCTACTATATCATCAAATGAAGACACATCTTCTCCATATACTTCCTTATATTTAGCCTTACGCTCTTCTTCTATTTCATCCTCAGTTTTTGGAGTTCCATCTTCATTTTCAGGATTAATATCTCCTAATTTCCCTGAAATAGTAGTCATTGGCTCAATTGCATTTACTACAGCCTTATCTGTAATATTGTCAAATATTGGAGATGCACCATAGATCAATACACCTTCTTTAGTATTTTCTACAATTATACTCATAAGTTTTGTATTATTGTACAATGCTTTTTGTTGGTCAGTCATTCCCGACTCTCTAATCTCTGATCCATCAGAAGAAAGAATAGTATAACACATATCAATTTCGTCTTCTGATAATGTATTAAGTTTTTCTTCCAATACAGCTCTATTTGCAGGAATTGCCTGTCCAAGTATATATGCCTTCTTTTCTTCAATGGTACGAGGTTTTTCTTCTTCGGCAGGACCGGCAAGTTTTGCCTCCTCAATTGCTACCATTTCTTCATATGACAACATCTTATCACTACCATAAACCTCCATATACACTGCTTTACGATCAGCCTCCAAGTCGCCTAGACTTCTTGGAGTACCATCAGGGTTTGTAGTAGGTATTGCTGCCAATTTGGAATTTAACTCTTTTTTAGTCTCAAGGGCTTTTTTCTCCGCATCTGTAAGACTAATGATACCCTTTTCTTCAAGTTTTTCATAAAACTCAGGGCCATTTTTATGATATTTAATAATGAAGTTGCGCACTTCAGGATCTTTAAATTCTTTTATGTTTTCAGGGTCACTTATTATTGCAGTAAGTATTTTTTCATTATTCAAATCTTCACCTAGTAAAACAAATATATCAGAATACTTATCTAGTGTAGCTCTGTCCATTATTCTATCATTTGTTTCCATAAAGATAGGTCTATCATATGCAGGATAAGTATTGTTTTTTATATTCTCACGCATTTTCAAGACTTCTTTTTTCGCCAATTTATCAAAGTATTCTGATTGCCTTTTAGCCAATCCTAAATACCATTCATATGCCTTATCTATGGCTTTTCTACGGCTGTCTTTAGTAGCATAACTACCCGCAACAGCTACTGGAGTGTATTTCCAAGCAGTAGTAGGATTTTTATCCTCACCACCAGTAGTGCTTAGTAACACAGGATCAACTCTAGGTGAATTCATCTCAACAATCTTTTCTCTGCATTTTTGATTTCTGTGTCTCTCAATCTCAGATTTTCCTACTGCACTCAAAATTCTTAAAGTAAACTCATCAGTTTTTCCTTTTTCTTCAAGTTTTGCAGCAAGAACTTCACTATTTATTGTAGTAACACTAGCACCCGTCTCATCTAATGAAGTAACTACTATTGTACTATATACATCTTCTCCAAGAACTTCCTTTGCAATCGCAAGTACATTTTTACGACGATTGTTTATCACTCTATTACGTATACCTTCTTCAGACTCATCTTCAGGCAAGACTGGTTGGCTTGCTATAAAGTCAAACCCTACCATTGCAGACTTCTGTAAATCTGCTTTTACTTCGTCAGATGACTCATTGTATGCTTTTTCCAAAGCTGCAGAAGTATTTGTTATACTACCGTTGTATTTATTGTTTACTTCTTCTTTATGAGATTCATAAGTAGTGTATGCCTCATCTTCACCCTTTTCTGCAAGGTCAACATAGTATTGTGCATCATAAGTAGCTATAGTATCTAAGTCAGCATTGATACTTGCGACCATTTCAGGAGGCAAAACAAGACAGTATCTATGTTCTGGATCAGGACCACCAATAAGATTGATTACCCCTAGTTCGCCTTTTTCCGCTTCTTCTCGGGTCAAAACCTTAATTTCACCTTTCGAAGCGTCTACATCTATACCATCATCACCAGTAAGCACTACTTCATCTCCCTTTTCAATAATAGGTCCTGTGGTATATCTTGTAGTGGTGTCATTCGGATTGTAAATATTATATTTTGGTCCGATATTATTATTGGTTTTCCATGTAGTAATCCTTTCTTCTGTAAGACCCGGAACAACCTCTACATTTTCGATTCTATAAGTGCCATCTGCTTGCAAAACAGGTCGGAAATTGATAAATCCATTTCCTAGCCTTTTTACAGAATTGATACCTTCCTCAGTAAAGGTATTTTCAGTCAAGAAACTAGAATCATTATTTTCAATTGCATTTGTGATACCTATTTTTACATTGTTGTATCTTGTTTGCTCTTCTTGTGTGCGGTAGTGTGTAACAAGATTACCTTTTTCATCTCTAGATATCTCGACAAAGAATGAAGGTTGGCCCTCGCCCACTTTGTATTCGTAAGTATTGATAAGCTTTTCACGTTTTTCATCTGTCATATTTGGATCATTGATTATTCTATCCCAAATACCATTTACCATATCCAATCTATATTGAGTATTTTCAGGCGTACCTGCTGTAGCGATAAAATTAAGGATATCTTCATGAGAAGAAAGAGTAAGACCTTCTACCTCACTTCCAAGCATCATATCAATTGTCGCTCTATCAAAACCAGGTATACCCTCGTATGCCTTTTCGATACCGGCAGCAATCATGGTTGTGGTATTGGCTTTGATTACTTTAAGTTCTTCGATACGTTGTTGTGCTGCAAAACGAACAAATTCTGCCTCATCAGCAAACTCTTGACGTATTTCAAGCATTACTTTTATATCTTCCTTAAACCACTCAGCAACTTTCACTTTAACCCCGTGCATTTCGTCCTGGAATGTTTGATTTC
This sequence comes from Clostridia bacterium, assembly GCA_045654505.1. Taxonomy (GTDB): domain Bacteria; phylum Bacillota; class Clostridia; order Christensenellales; family UBA1242; genus UBA11490. The sequence goes on from JAZONM010000017.1 coordinate 51,947, forward strand.
CATTGATAAAGCCTTCTAAAAATGAAATTTCTTGGCTAATAGGATCAATATATTTTAAAGCTACTGTGGAATATAGCGTCCATTGATGATTTCGAATAAGACTTCCTTTATCAGTTTTTTCATTTGCAATCTCATTACGAAGACTTTCTTCTTCAAACTTTGCCCCATAAAGTATTTCTTTATTTTTGTCATAAAGTTTCATCTCGTTTTCAGATGCCTTTTCATAGCTTGACTTTATCTTATCAGTCAATTGTGGGCTAGTTTCACCCTCAACGATAGGGTTACCCTTCGCATCGAAAGTCACCTTATAACCAAGTATATCTGCAATTCTCTCAACTTCAAGTTGTGATTTTCCTGTTTCTGCCAATTTCTCCACAATTGCTTTTACAATAGGTCCTGATTCTGGCATTATAAGATCAAACTCTCCTTCTATGAAAGAAAGGTTTTGTTCTGGCAAAACTTCTTTGATTGCTCTAATTAAAATCTTACCATCTTTTTCGAAAATTCTCTTTAATTGACGAGCTGTTGTGTCGTCATGTCCCGAAAGGGTATCAAGAATACTTTGAGTCAGTACGCCTGCATATATTTCGCTCATATTCTCCATAGATGCTGTCATGGCATTTCGAGCGCTTTCTTGGATATTTTCTTGGTTGCCTACTTGATAATTTACATTATCTCCATAAATAGACTCCCTATACTCAAAATCACGACGCAATTCATTTATGGTGTTTGCTACTTTTACAGGGTCGACATTTATTTGAGGAGCGCCCTCAGGAACTTCCATAAATTTATCAGTAAACAATGTACTTACACTGGCACTATTTTTATCTGTATGATCAATAGGTTGATTTAAAATTATACTCAAAATAGATTTACCAATTCTATCTGTTGGCAATCCATTTTCATCAATAACTTTAGTTATTATCTCAACAACATTTCGACCATTACCTATAGGAGAAGGGTTTTTCTTGTTTTTGTCTTTCGCCATAGTAGCAAGAGTGTATGATTTAAAAGCACCTGCTCCAATCTCTACTATATATAGGCCCCAATTTTCCTCAAGCCATTTTTTAGCCTCTTCATTTTCAGAAAACACAGTTGCAATTTTTATTTGTATATTTTTTGCAAATTCAGTATTCTTTTGACGTTTGAGTATAGATGGGGATTTTTGATCGGTTTCTGTAAGTATATCTATGACTGCTCTTTTTGCATGGTCTTCATAAAGTTCTGGCAATAAATCAGCAGCTGATATTTCTTGCACTTCGTGAGGAGAAAAAGGTGTATCTGAGTCTACTTCCTCTTTTCCTAATTCAATACTTGATAATCTATCTCGTAAATATATATCAGCGACTCCACGTCTTACTTTCTCAGGAATTTGGTATATTGATATTCTGTCATTTGATTGCATTACACGATCGTAGATGACATTATTGAAAGAAGAAAGTTCTGTAATATCACTATTTAGACCTTCCAAAACATCAAGCCCTGTTCTCTCCTTATCGATAAGGCTTTCGTTTTCAGAATGATTTTCAGTCCTTCTGACTCTTTTTGTATTGCGCTCTACAATTTCTTCAGCTTTATTTAAATTGTCGCGACGGCCTTTTTGCGCAGCAATATCTGCAATACTCTCAAATGAAAAATTGTTCTTGACCTGCTCATGATATTGATTCACATAATTTTGCAGCCACTTACTCATTGTATTTTTTGCCATTTTTCTTATCTCCTTTAAATTGGATTCAAGTCTTTGATATGAAAAAACTTGAAAAAACCGAATGTGTTTTGCCAAATTACAACAGATTTAATCGACAAACACAAAAGCAATATTTATATTTATAAATAAATTATAACATAAAATATAGAAAATTTCAATATTTATTAGCCTTTGCGTAAAAAAAATTACTGACCTTAAAATCAGTAATTTTTATGTATTTTTGATATGAAAACATAACAGTATATTGTTATCAATTTATATCTTTTTTCTCAAATAGTGCACGTACCATATTAAGAGCTTCAATCTGAACAGTAGTACGATTCATAGGACCAGTAATCAAGAAACACTGACCACGGCGAGCAGTTACGATAGAGTCCTGCTCTTCCTCATTTATACCACCTGCATTTCGATACAGATTGATAAGGTCGGTCATATCATTAGGAGACAGAGAGAAAATAAGTGAGTACTGACTCGCATTGATTACGGCAGTACTTTGAGTCGCAATCTCCTCACTTCCTACGAAGTCTTTAATATTTTGCGTAATAATTATTTGCATTCCGTGGTATTTTCTTATACGTTTTGCCATTTGCGCCATAAAGTCAAGCGCAATCGGGAACTTCTTATTGATAAATACGTGCGCCTCGTCAACCGCAACAACTATACGTCTATGGTCTTCCTCAAAATCAGCATCTGCAAAATATTTTAAGTTGTAGTCACGGTTTTTAGCAATCTCATTATCCAAATATTTGAATATCAACAACATTTGCGCATTCGCAATCGTGTCGTTACGATTGGAAATAAGACTACGGAAGTTAAAACATATAAAGTTTTCGTTTGTTTCAATTGAAGTATGACCATTCCAAAGGTTGCTGTTTCGACCACCAGACGCAAATTTCTCAATAAACGTCTTCGCAACTTGGAAGTTTCGAAGCATGTACTCGTCAGACTCAGTCGCAAGTTTTTCATTTATCAAATTCATCAGGTCGTCAAATATCGGAAAATCCTTAGGTCTAAGAGTACTCACATCAGTATTTACATTGATGTTTTTTCTATGATAAAGCTCTACAGTAAGGGAGTTTAGTGCCTCAAAAGCGTCAGTGGAGATGCCCGGCAAAATAACTTTATAAAATTGTTCTAAGAATTGTAAGTGAGTATTAAATGAGTCCGCTTCCCCACCCTCATCGGCTTCAAGCGATGTATATATATGGAAGGGATTAAAGATACCATTGACACTACTACCTACGTCTATCATTTTACCACCTAGATTTTGACAAAGTATCTCATACTCATTCTCTGGGTCTAGGATAAATACACGAGTATTGTCTGCAGCAAAATTGGCAAGTAAAGTCTTAGTAGCAAATGACTTACCACTACCTGATTTACCAATAACAATCATATTACTATTTACACGTTCGGTCGTATCACGACGGAAAAAATTGACAAAAACAGGGTAATTATTGTAGCCAATATACACTCCGTGTTCGTCTTGAAGCAAATTGCTTACAAAAGGATACATTGCAGCAAGTGCAGAAGTCTGAATACCGCGTTTGTAGTGTTTCATATTGTCAAGACGGCTAATATTTGATGACACAAAACCATCAATTTGACGTCCAAAATTCTCTGTAAAACGGAATCCATTTTGACGTAAAACCGCCCTTACTTCTTTTTTGAGTTTTTCATTAGCAACAATATGCACATTAACATCAAATAGGTTTTCATTTGAGTTTTTAATGCCTTGTAATAAGTCGCGTAAAGTATCATATTGAGTTTGATTCTCAATCTCTTTACTCATTTTTGCTTCTTTACGCATACGAATTGACATTTCCATCAATGCAGTATCCAGCATTTTCTCGGCTTTCCATCTATCCATAGGCTCGATATTTACTACGACCCTACTCTCCTCCATATGGAAAAGCGGATACATCCACGCATTAGGAACCTCCAAAGGATAGTCAGTAATAGTGAATGTACGCATAACCTCGTTTTCAATGACAAGGTTGTTGCTGCGGAAAAATACATTTTTAGGATAAGTCCACTTTACTTGATTTTCAGGAGTCAAAAGCTCAAGTTCTCTCTCGTCAAAATTTGATGTAAATGTCGATTTTAGAAAAGCAAATCTTTGATTACCCGTAACAATCTTTGTGTACATTGGAGTTACACTGCTCTCCAAAGTACCTACAATACCATTTACAGTAGTCTCAAGCGCCTCTCTATCACTATCATAAACCACCAAATAGTAGTGATCTTTTATTATCTTACTTTCATTGTTTAAGTATTTTATTGCATCAAGTCTTTCTTGGAAAACCGGACTTCTTGACTCAACCTCCATTTCCGAATAAAGACCTCTATCGCTCATCTCTACAAGCGTATTAAATTTATAGTCCTCATATTGCTCATATTCATCAAGGACCATTGGTTTTCTAGTCTTGATTATTGTCGCTTTTTGATTTGTTTGAAGTCTTTGAAGTGCTTGTCCAAGCGAATTTATTGCCATATCTTGCTTTTGTTCGGTCAGCAAGAAAAATGAAGTAGGCATTAGCTCAATAACCATACCATAATAGCCATTAAAACTAATAAATTTGTCAGTACTCACTCCGTCAAAAGGTATAATACGTTTGATATCATCTTGAGAATGTTTTGGATTGACATAATATTTTTTCTTGTACGCCAAAAATAAAAACATCAAAAATATTGCATAATAAAGTTTTATTCCGTCACCCATCGGGATAAACAAACATACCCAAATGGATATAAAACTAATGCCGATATATATCTTGTATGGTAGTGTACTCGTAAATATCAATACACCAAGCGCAAGCCCGATAATCGCAATGATAAGGTCGGTTATGCCAAAATTATTGTATATTTCGGTCTTAATCTTACTCTTTCTAGGAATATATCTCATGTTTTTCTCCCATTTTTCATTTCACTTGCATTTATTATGTGCAAATTACTATTACTTAAATATTATATATTAATATGGAAAAATAAACAAATAAAAAGCACAATATTACATTGTGCTTTTTACTACTATTTTTTCTTAGTGTTTTTCTCAACATTCTTAAGAATTTTTTGAATTTTCTCAAGCATTTCGTAAGTACGGTTTTCTTTGGCGTCTTTATCCTTTTGTTGATTAGCTTTCTTAAATGCTTCATCCAACGTTTGAGCCATTTTATTTGCAATTTGATTTCCGTCATCGATTTTTGTATTGTCAGATTTCATATCAATTTTATCAGCGTCCATCTTAACATTGCCTGCTTTGATATTCATATCTTTAGAAGCTCCTCCACTAGTACCTGTATTTGAAGGAGACTCTGCAGGTCTTGGTCTTCGACGCATATACTCTTCATATGCCTGCATTCTTTCAGCTAGATCGTCAGTAGCAGCAAAACCGTGATTTCTAAAGTTTTCACCGTAATTCATCGTTCCTTCAATCAATCTAGCATACAATTCTTGCTCTGTATCAATCTTTTCAGCTTTAAGTTCTCCGACATTAAAGCCTTTCAAAACATTTTTTAAAGCATTTGGATCTGTTACGGAAGCAATTTTTGATTGTAATGCACTCACCGCATTTCGTGAATCATTGTCTAGCCCTTCAAGACTTATACCAGACATCAAATTTTTCATTGTAGCTAAATCTGCAGGAGCATTGCCGGACAATCCAGCAATAGTACTCTTTATTGCCTCAATAGTATTGTTTGCAGTAGTTCTTGCCATGTCTCTGTTTTTGTAATCATCAAGTATTAGTTGATCACCTTCATTCATTACTCTTTTTGTCTTCTTTAGCCCTGTCGTAGGATCCACTTCATCTGTCTCTACTTCATGAGTGAATTCATTATGATAATACTTTCTGTGGGATTCTACTATCTCATGTTTTGATTTATTTGCTTCAAATTCCTCTTGTACATTTTCAAAAGTTTCTGGTAATGCCTTATTTAACAGATGTTTAAGACCTTCAATACCTTTTCCTGGAAGACCTAAAGTCCACCCACCAACTCCACCTAAAACTTTATTAATAATACCTCCATCGCTTTTCTTAGCCATGTTGAATACTTGTTCGTTACCATCATACAATTTATCATCAAGATTTTTTATTTGTTTTCCACCAAAAGCAGGTATATAACCACCTGTAGCTGTATTTAGGAAAGAGCCAAGAGCTGAGCCTTCCCAAGTATTTTTTAATACTTCAGCTCCACGAATCCTTGCTCTTTCTCCATAAGCAGCTCTTTGACGATATGTTTCTGCCCTGCTTTCAGCAGATTGATCCTTATGGTCATCCAACCATTTTTCATGTTTTTGTATAGCAGCTTCATGCTGTCTCTTTTGGTCATCAGTCATTCCTTTAGTGTCTGTTTCTTTTAATTTTTTCAATTTATCACTATGCTTGTCGTACCTTTTAGTAGCTGTTGCATTTTTTGCCATACCGGCATACATTTTACTTGCAATGCCGCCTATCGCACCGCCAGCCATCATTACACCAGCACCTACAACACTACCAATTTTGCCTATTGATTTACCAGCTTTTTCACTTGCAGTTTTACCTTCAGACAGGATATCAGCTCCGCCAATAAATCCAGAGATTTGTTTTGCAAGATCTTCTAGCATATTGACACCTACTATTACCATTACAGCACGAACAAGCGCATTTGGTGCTGCTGAGAAGAAATTATTTGGATCAAATAAATAAATATTATCGATAACACCCAGAAGTAAGAAAAGTAAATTCATTGCAATGACAAAACCATATGCACCAAGCACATTGGCGATAAATGACTTTCGCCATTGTTTGTATGCATTTCCATCATCAATCGGTGTAAGTGCTGTCACACCTGGAGAGATAATAAACAATGCAGCAGCTTTATAAAGTCGCAAAACCAGACCAAAACTTGCTCTAAACAGTGACAATAAAGTCATAAATCCACCAAAATAAAGTATAAGGTAATTCATATCCCACAAATTGTAAAAATATTGTACTGCATTTGTATAACTATAATGTAAGACTCTGTTATCCTTTAATTGTTTAAACTCTACAGAACCATCACTCGCATCACTTATCTTAATAGCGGTATTTTGCTGAGCAGAATGACTACTATACATACTTACAAAAAGTTGGTCAATATCATTGGCTATATCTGCTCGTCTAGACTCTGCAGATGCTTTATTTGACGAGAAATATGCGGTTTTCCAGCCTTCAAGACCATTTCCAGCTGAGTTAAGATTTGCTTTTTGAGGAGGATTGGCATTAGCACCAATTCCAAAGAAAGTACCGCCAATCTTTTCAGGATTACCATTTCGTATAACATTAGCGTCAGCAGCTGCTGCCATAAATACATAACCCGAAAGTGTTGTTGCACCCGATTGAGCAGTAGCTGAATCTACCGCTGCAAGAAGTTTGTTGCTCACAAATACACCAAGAAAACATACTACAGGCACAAGAATAAACATAGCTAGTGATTTAAGTGCCTTTCCGATTATTGTGCCTTTACTATTCTTACTACCTTCAGTAGTATACTCTACACGTATGATTTGGACAATAGTGACAATAAGAAGAAGGGCTACCGCAAACAAAGTCATAGCTATCAATGCTTCCACTACCACATTCGAAGAGAATAATTTTATCAAAATGTCACCGCTTTGCTCATTTGTTGAAGAAGCTTCTAGTCCGTCTCTAAACCAATATACGTCAAGACCAGCAAGACGACGGAATATCATTTGCATAAAATCCGCAAGGTCAAGAATAAGTTTTGCAATACCATACAACATCTCACCAATAGCTTGAACAAAGTATGTAGGTAGAGATATACCAATAAGAGTAATCAGACCAACAATAATTCCGGCAGCGACAATAGCCATAAAACACCTCTCAATGTCTTTAATATTGCTCTCATTTTACAACAATATAATTTTTAAAGCAACAAAATAAGACAACATTGTAAATAGTTTTACATTTATTATATACAAATTGTATATAAGTATACAAAAGCGGCTACATCATCAATGTGCACAGACACACAATTAGCAAAACAAAAAAACAAAAATGCTTTTATTATTTTGACTATACTCGTCAAAAAATATATAATGTAAGATAGAAGAAATATGAGACAACAATATCTCAAAAAAGGAGAATGAAAATGGCAGAAAAGGAAGATAAAGGAAAAAGCGTCGCTGAAAAACTCGGAATGGGCATATTCAAATTTATTCTTGCTGTTGTGGGAATATTTGTATTGGCATTTGTAATCACGAGTTTTATCTCGACAGGAAAACTGCAATTTGACGAGAGCGTACTCATGCAAGGAAGTTTTTTGACGGTGCTAGGACTACTCTTCCTTGTGTATATACTTATTGTTTTGGTAAGTGCGACAAAACCTAAAAAGGAAGACAGCGGAGCAAGAGTCAAGGCAAAAGGAAAAGTAAAGAAATTTTATGACACCAATTGGCTGACTGCAGCACAAATGAAAGACATAAGACAATTTACTTGCTGTAAATACTCCGAATTAAAGAACCTAAACAAATGCGGTATCCCTGTTCGCGCCGAAGCAACAGGCGGAAATATAGAAGTAGCTCTATACGACAATATACACACACTAGTAATAGGTACTACAGGTTCTGGTAAAACAACACAGTTTGTAGACCCAGTAATGCAGATTTTGAGTGAGACCGGCAAAAAGCCATGTTTTGTAATCACCGACCCAAAAGGTGAAATTTACGAAGACCACAGCGAAAAACTTAGAAAGAAAGGATACAATGTACTAGTTTTTGATTTGAGAGAACCTTTTAAGAGTACATGCTGGAATCCAATGACCCGCGCATACGAATTAAACCAACGCGCACTTAATCTTGACAAGATGGTGAAAATTCACCAAAACGAAGACCCAAGACGTACCAGCCTAAAACTAACCGCAAACGCATATTATGCTGAGTGGTATGAAATTGATGGATATGCATTTGCAGATAGAAATTCGCTTAATGCATACCTTAATAGTGTAAAACAAGCATTGAAGAATGAAGCTTTTGAAGACTTGCGCGACATTGCTTCTACACTATGTCCAATTCAAAGCACACAAGATCCAGTATGGGAACGTGGTGCAAAAGACCTAGTACTTGGTACAATGCTAGCCATGCTTGAGGATAGTGAAAATCCCGAACTTGGTATGACTGTAGACAAATTTAACTTTTACAATTTGAGTAAAATACTAAACCTTAAAGACAATGACCCATACAATCAAATCAAGAGTCTTACCGACTACTTCCAAGGTCGTGGTAATTTGTCTTTGGCGACCCAACTTGCAAATCAAGTTGTGACCAATGCAGAGAAGACTGCAAAATCTTATATGGGTATAGTTTCTGACAGAATGGGTATATTTTCTGACACAGGAATATGTTATGCTACCAGTAAAAACGAGATGGACCTAAAAACCTTTGCAGACAGACCAAGTGCATTATTTATCAAAATTCCTGACGAAAAGACCACTCGTCACCCTATTGCAACAATGTTTATATCCCAGCTTTACAAGATGCTTGTAGAGATAGCAAAAGCGCACGGCGGCTGTTTACCAAGAGACTGTTATTTTGTGCTAGATGAATTTGGTAACATGCCAAAAATTGAAGGATTTGATTCCATGATTACTGTTGCTCGTAGTAGAAAAATATGGTTTTTGCTAGTGCTTCAATCTTATGCCCAACTTAATATAAAATATGGTGAGCAAATCGCCTCAACAGTAAAAGACAACTGTAATATTCATATATTCTTGGCATCAAATGACCAAAATACATTGAAAGAATTTAGTGATAGATGTGGTACCATCAGTGTAGAGACTGAGAGCGTAACAATCAGCAAAGGTAAAAAAGAGGATAGCAAAAATACAACTACTGCAATCAACCTAGACTCTCGTCCACTTATCTACCCTCACGAATTAGGCTCTTTGAAAGAAGAATTTATTGTTTCTATTCTAAAACAACAACCTATAAAGGCAAAATTTACTCCTTCTTACAAACTTAAAAACATTTACGACATGAGCCCCGCTCCAGAAAACAATGCACTTCCTAAAAATTTGAACGAAGCAGAGATTTACTACGATATTCGTCGTCGTAATGAAAAGATTTTGGGAAACAATAATAACAACAACGGCGGATGGTAACATCTCATTAAGGTTTTTAGATTTTTTATTAAATCAATATAAAAACATTTAAAACTTAAATATATAATCGACAAAAAAGCATCTCAAATTGAGATGCTTTTTGTTTATATACTAATTACTTACAAAGTTATACCCTTATAAAATATTTATATTACTGGTATTATTGATTTTTGTTGTTTGCTTCAGCGATTGTATTAGTAATCCAATCTTTAATTGAAGTAATATTATTGGTGAAAACACGAAGAATGACAAGAAGCACAAATACCACCACAAATCCAATGATTGTATTTACAAGACGTTTTTTAGCTTCTTCTCTTTTATCTGATGATTCTGCTTTGCTATATTGCACACCAAGCACAATTGCATATATTGTGCCTGCACCACCAATAAGTGAAAGCAATGGTACAATCATCACGTCAAACAATTCATCAATAGGTTTTACAATCTTCTCTACTTGAGTAAGTTCTTCCTCACCAAGCATGTAGCGCATACCCACAATTTTTTGCGCCATATTAAACATCAACATTGAAAATGCGTTCATATTTTATCTCCATGTTTGTTTTATTTTACTAGATTTCTCCGCTACGGTCGAAATGACAATGCAAATATAATTAGTTTCTACCAGCCATAGTATCAATCCAATTGGCAATAGTAGAACTTTGTGTCCTTACTATACGCAATACTATCATAATTATAAGCGTGATTATTATACCTATTCCACCATTTATAAGACGTTTTTTATATTCATCACGTTTTTCAGTGGACTCAGCACGGCTATACAACACACCAAGTGTAATACCATATATTACACCAAAAACACCCAACATAATCATAAGAGGTACCAATAATTGGTCAATCATTAAAATGACTGGCTCAACTACATTATTGATCCATGTCCTATCTACATCCTTATTGGGTGCATCTTCAGCCAAAAAAGGCAATACTTTCATTATAAGATTTTGTAGCATAATTTTTATCTCCTACAATATTCAATGATAGTTTACAAAAAAAATCATTTAAAAACAAGCAATTTGATATCTTTTTTATAATTAAGTTATTATTTAATAAAAAAGAGACCTCGAAAGGCCTCTTTTTGTTTCTCAAAGTAATGAATATTATTCACCGGCAGTAGTCTTAACCCAACCGAAGATAGATGCAGCATTTGCAACAAATATCTTAACTAGAATCAAGGCAACAAGCATAATTACTACACCAATAGCAGCATTGATAAGACGTTTTTTCGCTTCATCACGTTTGTCCGCTGTCTCTGCTTTAGTATATTGCACACCTAGTACAATTACATAAATCATACCTGCTGTACCCAAAAGTATAATTACTGGGATCAACAAACTATTTAAAACATTTATAATAGGAGCAATAATCTCAATTACCCATGTAGGAGCATCACCATAATTTATATTATCTTTATATTTGTTTCCCGCTCCCTCTACCCATACTTGTCCGTCTTTATCATAAACTTCACCAAGGAAACTTAATAATTTTGTAGCCAATAGTCCTAAATTCATATTAACACCTCTTTAAAATCAATGAAAGGATATCACATATATTAAAAAAAACAAAACAATTTTTCATGTTTTTCCAAAATTTTTCTAAATCGATATTATTTTTACATGTTTTTCGCTTTTATATACAATAATTTGGAAAGATTTTAGCATTTACTTCCACACTAAAAAAGTTTGATGTTTGATTTCTTATTTTAATTCGAATACATTGACCATGTAAATCACATCTGCTCATTTCAAAATTTCTTATGTTTACTTATTTCTTATATTCTTCCCTTATATGGATAAAATATAATTATATTTATTATACAATCTTTATTTATTTGTCATATTTTGGTGGTTGTGATAGAATTTATGGAGAAAATGGAAAATGGAGTGTATCTTATGCGCAACAATTTAAGTAAAAAAATAATCAATATCTGCCTTATCTTTGCATTGGCATTATCAGGACTAGGCGGATTTTATTTTCTAAATAAAGTCAATTCCCACACAAAAGCTGAAGCCACTTTGTGGAAAGATTATCTTGTAGTGAAGGAAGCCACTAAATACTCCAATAAATACGAGTATGATAAAATATCGATTGGTGCACATGAGGCTACAGACTGGTCTTATGACTATATTGATAAATACGACGTAACCATCGGTGGTACTACTATCCAAACAGTAGACAATACCCTTTCTGGTCTTGAATTCAGTTTTCAGTTGTATTACAATGCTACTGAAAATAAGTTGTATTTAGACAATTCCTATATAACTGAGTACACTTTCAATATACAAAGCATTGAGAGCGTGACAGCAAATACAATAAACGTAACCACTGAAGACAATGTAACCACTGAATATACAGTAGGTGTAAACAACGAACTTGATTACACGGTAAATATCCTATACCTAAATCCCGGTAATGAAAAACTATATGTGGACAATGGTTATACTATAGAAGTCAAAACAGATCCTGAATATACAGTAAATGATGTTTCAATGACGCTTGAAGACGCTAATTTGGCGACCGACACATCTAGCGAAGATGTCTTTATTCTTGACAATTATCTAAACAATCAAGTCTTGCAAATGGAAGACAACGTCGAAGAAAAAGCCATTGAGGGTATCTACCTTGAGTTTAATAAAGCACTTACATATTTAAACGCGGACATGAAAACAATAGCAGACACTGAAGATGCTATAAATGATTTTAGTGTTGAGGCTTATCTAAACAATACATTTACATCACAATATGAAGGCCTAAGCTCCTACTATTCAGATAGTGGTTATGGTCTAAGAATAAACACTCCAATAAGAAGCGAGCAAACATTCTTCTTCAATAGTGACACAACAAAGTCATATACCAATATGTATTGGAGTGATTATCTTGATATGACAAATGTATGGGGTCTTACCGGAAATGACACTTATGTACATATCCCTACCCCTGCAGGACTTTACACTTATGTATTCAAATTTGAAGTTTTGACACTAGAAAACAATGTACCTCATACCGAAAACGAAACTTTTGTATATCAATTTTATCTTACTGATGATGGAAGATATGTAGAATATCCTACAATGAATCGCTCAGAAAAACTTACCGAAAATGAACAAGACTATTCGACTTATTATTACAATTTTGACACCCTTGAGTATCCTACTTACACTTACGACGCATCAAAATACAATGTGAGTTTTTTACATACCGATCCAAATGGAACAGGTTATACTTACGAAAGTCAATTTAGCCTAATCAATGCAAATACGGCTGATGAGCTTGGTATACTTACTTTCACAAGTTATAATTATGAGAAAAGTATATATATGAAACTTGATAAAAGTGCAAATAAAGTTTTGTATTATTCGTCTCAAGACTGCACAGATCTTCTAGGATCTATGGAAATTGACACAGACGGAAATTATCTGCTTTATATTAAAGATATAAATACTTATAAGAGTACTGTTTATTTAAAAACAGCCGCTAAAAATACACCTATCTCCTACTACTACAATATTATTTTGTCTGAATTGGGCACTTACACATTTACCAATAAATACTTAATAAGCGCATCAGGTTCGGATTTCAAAATTGTAGAACCTGTAGAAAAAGAAGACGGCGGCATTATTGAAAACATCAATCTAGCATACAATGTATTTAAAAATAAAGCTTCTGTAGAAAAAACTGCTCCTACTACAGCACTTAATATCCATAGTGACATCTTAAAAGATATGGAGTATAAAAACGGAATGCTTGTTTTCCAAGACGGCAAAACTTTTGCTTCTTTACCGGAAAAAATAACTGACCCTACTAATCCTGCAAATGAAATACGAAATCCAGTATACAATGTTCACCTAAACGGTGGGTACAATCTAGTACTTTTCGGAACAAAAGCTAATTTTTATAAATTGTTTGAAGGCGAGACCACAAAACAATATACTCAATTTGCCGATCTTAAAAATGGAATCTATGCTGACATTACAAGTTATAACGGAACACCAGAAGTCGCAGCTAATCTAATCTTGCTTACCGAAGAGGCATACAAAGACTCATCATACATGATGTCAGGAGTAATCAATGATATTCCTGTCACCAATCTTGCTCCGATTTACTTCGACCAATTTGGATCATTGACTTCTACTGGTGGCGTAATTGATTCAAAAATATACCGTTGGGACAAAAACCTTACAAAATCACCTACAAAACGCGGTTATTATATAGACGGAACAGATGTTTATGTCAAGGGTGAGCCAAGTCTTGAGGCCACCTACATAACAGACACCACATGTCAGACAAGTGGTCTTTACCTTATAGTTACGTCCATAGAATATGGAACAAGCGGAGAAAGCGCTGTCCAATGTTATATGTTTATTGTAGACAGCACAACCCCTGATCTGTATTTCTATACCCTTAACGATAAAAACAAGATAGAAAAATTCTCTGCGTCAAAGACATATACAAATGTAGAGGATTTGTACTTCACTTGGGCAGAACCTACCTATTTCCAAGAAGGCATAAGCGCAACAATTTCTTATAGCGCCAATTGGAAGGAAAATGGTTTTGTGTCCACAAATAATTATGTAAAAGACACAATTATTGGCGGAACTCCTACCATGGAAGGACTTTATCGTATCACAATCTACTATGGTAAAAAGAATGTAAATGGTAATGAGATTGACCGAAGCAACAAAAATTGTGACATAAAAGTCGATCGCACCGCACCTACCGCAGAAGCTTTCACTTTCGATAATGAAGGCAAAGCTGTTTCTGATGGTATGCGCCTATTTAATGAAAACTTTGTTGTTTATTCAGATCCAATAAAGACTTCAGGTGCAGAAGTAACTGCTCGTTATGCAGAAATCAATTTCACAACAATCAATAATTTTGCACCTACTCTTCTTACAGACGACAAAACCATCACTACAAATAGAAAATTGGATATATACTCCATAACAGAAAATAATTTTGATATATATAATCTAAATGATAATGCAGGTGAAAACCTAAAACTAGGAAGCCCAAGCAGTCTTACTCCTACAAAACTTTACATTTTTGAATTGACTGACGAAGCAGGCAATGTATCTTATCACTATTATATGTATGACAATTCGACCCCTTACGCTGTTATCCAACAAAGTGAGGACAAAACCACATGGACTACCGTTGTTTTGGACAAAAACACAATATCTGAAAGCACACGTGTTTTGTGGGGAACTCAAAAAGCTATTCCAATCGCCAATTGGGACAAAGATGAAAAAGATCCTTTCTCAATTGAAGTTGCATTAAATCACATTACAGACAATACAGCAAAATATTTAAATCTTCAATTAAGCAACATTGGTGGAACAGATTACCTAGTATTGCCTCTTCAAAATGCAAGAGTACAAGCAGGAAGTAATGACAATCTTTACTCGGGAAGTAATTTGGCATCAACACATGATGACTCCACACTTGAAGACACTGATGTATTTGCTCAAAATGTTGTCATTTTCCCAAAAGGGTCATTTAGCAATAATGTAAATAGCTGGTACATAGTCTCACAAGAAGAATCATCGCTAAACACATTGCTTAGCTTAACAAAGACAGAATATGTAAGTACATTCTATGATATTCTAGGCAATGTTTCTAGTAAGTACGAGTTGTATCTTGATACAGACATGGCACAACTTGCACTTTATGACAATTATGACGACATTGCAAAAACAAACGAACACGGTATAAATAAAGGTAGTTTTAATATAAACAATCTTTATGTTGACTTCCTTACAAATCTTGAAGGTAATATAAGACCTTACGTTACATTTGATTATTATACATTTGCTTTCTCAAATTACTTGACCGACGATGATACTCATACAAAAACAGAAAACAATATATTTAATACATCAAAAACTTATAAAATAGACGATATTTTGACCATCTCTCCATTGTATCCTTTCAATTCTTCAGCAGAAATAAGCAATGAGGTTGTGCGACCTGCACAAAGTGATACTGATATTATAAATGGTGTTGTAGCTACAGACCCTGACGGAAATGATATAAAAGTCACAAAAGATGGCTTGTATGTATTCAAAAGGGTTTATCACGACATAGATGGAAATGTACTTACTGACGAACAAGTAAAACAACTTAATGAGTACGATAGTGCTACAATTTATATGTTTGTAATTGTAGACAGAAATGGTATTATTTCTCTAGAGATAAATTCTTCAGGAAATGTACTGACCACTTCAAGTATTGGTGATTATATTACTATGTTGCTTGGTAGCGGTACTGAAGACGAAATCGACATTGATGCCTTCACCCTAAACCAACTTCGCAATATCACTGCTGCCACCTCTCCTTTATTTGAAACAGGACGTGTAGTAGTAAATGCATTTGTTCCTAATGACAAATACGCTACAAATGCAAAACTAAACAGCGAAAAGACAATTTTTGCAAACAATGAAAACAATAGTGCGGGACTAAACAAATCGATTGCCCTAAATAAATCACTATTTAGACTATATATTGATTTGACAATAAAGACCGAAAACAGTAAAGATGCTATATACATTTATAAGAATGGTGTACCTACTGTATCGGGCAAAAACTATATCAAAAATTTCCTAGAAGAAAAAGATGGCAGTCTTACAAATACTTTTGAATTGATTGCAAATGGTGTATTTACACTTACTCTTCGCGACTACAATAATTCAAGCGACTTGCCTAAAGGTCATGAGACCAGTATTATGTTTACAATTAAGCATGAATATCCTGAAGGCGAATTTGTATCTTTCTATGACGACGCAAATCACACAAAATATCAATTGGAATTAAATAATGTAGTTGAAAATTCAAAATACTTCCGCAGTATCAATAAAGATGCTTTGAGTTTTGAATTTGAGGACAATGACAATATTTATCACGCTCAAATAGACCCAAATCATTTCATTGTACAAAAAGGTACTATGAAAAATGGTATATTTAATGGGTCTAAACACCTACTTGTAGTAAACGGAACTACTGCAAATGGTGATCCAAAAGTAGAGACAATTGCAAATGGCGCAAATATTGCTGATGTTTTGAAAAAACAACAAATCAACACAACAACTGTAGAAGATGAAAAACTTTATCGTTATACCATAAACATCTTTGATGGTTACACACCAAAAGAAGGCGAAACTGAAAAAATATTATTGTCCGAGAGAGATGAAGACTGCACTTATGCGGTAACTATATTCTACAAAGGACAAGAAAGCGACTATGTATCAGAAAATGGAGTATCCTACTTCTCTTGTACATATTATATCCACCAAGACTTAATCGCTCCTTCTCAAAACCTAAACAATTTGAAGTTAGGCGACAAAGGATATATTGAAGGCTCGACAAATCTTGATGAGTATTTCTTAGCTATTAGCAATGACAGCGACAATCCTACAGTCTTCCATTCAGAAGATATTGACGAGAGTTATGCTCTATATCTTAGAAAGTATAATTCATTGGACGAATTTGCACCTTCCCTACTTCCAGGAGACGAACATTTCGGAAGTCTTGACACAAATCTAGTTTCTTTCAATCCAGATGTTGTTAATGCAGAATATTACGAATCCGTTTCTTATCATGCTACTTCAAAAACTATAGATTTTTCTTCAGCTACAGATAATGAGGGAAACCTTTACTCGGGTTATTACGAAATTCTAGAGCTTGACGCTGCACAAAACATCACAAGATATTTTGCATATATTGGAAATGGCAAAACAAACTATTTGAAATTTGATTATAAAGAAAAACTTGTATATCCTGCTGAAATACCTCAAAATTTACAAATTAAATCGTCTACACTAGGAAAAACCATTATTGACGAAAATACTTATGAAGATGCACCGCATTATCTACAAGTTCAGTTGGCAACACTTACTTCTATTTATTATGGAGATACTGACTATCTAAAAGAAGACGGCGACAAGCCTTTCACATCTAAAATTTCTGATTATTATATAAAGAAAGACGCCGATTTGAATGTCATATCTCGACTATACTTTGATAAATATATCACAGCATATATTAAAAATGGTCAAAGTATCGTGGAGACTATTGCATGTGATCCACTAAACGAAACTCTTGACGCATTTTTCAATAGAATCGTAGTTTCCTTTACTGCTTTGAAAGATTCGGGAAATTCATCAAATTACTCGATAGAAATACTAAATCGTTTTGGTGAAAACTATGTAATAGACTGTCTTCTTCCAGGAGCA
Source organism: Clostridia bacterium (assembly GCA_045654505.1). GTDB lineage: Bacteria > Bacillota > Clostridia > Christensenellales > UBA1242 > UBA11490. Next base: position 70,036 of record JAZONM010000017.1, read on the forward strand.
GAACTAGAACTTAAATTTACAGAGACAAATGATTTAAGACTATTTGTAGAGGTTCCTGCAAAAGTTGGAAATGTATATTTGACAGAGTTTATTGTAAAACAAGGTCAAAATAACGTCCTAGTAGAAATTTCACAAGCAAAGAATGGTGAAATCACTACTAAAGCACATGACACCAATGGTCTACAATACGCTAAGTACGAATTTGGTCCAGGACTATATACATTCACTATCACTGACAATTTTGGACGCACTTCCACAACAGCTAAATACATAGGTACTGACACTGATGATGATATTACTATTGATTATGGCAATCCTACCATAACAACTACCGACAATACTTATGGTACAATCACTCGCACAAGTAAAGATGTTAATTTGAAAATCAGTCAACAACTTTACAATATTAGTGTTTTGTATGGCGAATCCCTTTCTACTCTTGAAAGCATAACACCAGCATCTAGAAAATATATAATAAGCGATAAAGCCGGAAATGACGGAAGACACGTATATACTTTCAATAGCGTAGGTTATTATGTTGTTAGTTATTATCTATTAGCCACAAATGACCCTACTACCGCTAGTATAATTGCTTTTAATATCAATAGAGATAAGCCAAAAGTATATGTTGATTTTGAAAGCGGTGGCACACAATCCCTTAAAAACGAAGCTTATTCGGAAAATATTACAATATACTGGGAAAGCGAAAATAGATTGGAACTAAACGCTAGTATTTTGTATGTATCCAATTCAGGTTCAACTACTACTATCAATATCAATGATGTGGATAGTTATTATGTAAATGAAGAAGGTACCTACAATCTTACTGTTACTGACGCAATCGGAAATAGCATCAAATACACATTCACAAAAATTGCATCATCTTATTCATACTTCTCAGTTAGCTCCAATGGAATGCCTTTGAAAGAGTCTGATTACAGCGAAAACACTATCGAAGAAGGCAATGTACAAGGTGACAAAACTCGTTTGTATTATTATGTAAATTATTCTGGTACTGCCCCATCTATTGTTGTGGCACCTGACGCATCAAAAGGCATAACTGCTCGCATGATTGCAAATGCATTTGAGATGGAAGACGAATATGGCGGAATTGTAGATGGCAATAATCAATTTGACGAATACGAAATTTCTGCTTCCAATTCGACAGATGGCGACCCTACTCGTAGTTGGGTAATATGCTACGTAAGAATAGTATATATTGAAGCGACAAGCGAATTTGCTGACTTTAGAATTACCCAAACACAAGATAAAGATGGAAATATTAGCGAAACAGAGCTTACATCTACTGAAAGCGAACTTTACACTCCTGCAAAACAACTTAAAATTCAGTTTAATAGCATAAGCAAGCCTGAAGTATATGGCGAGTACCCAAATATCTACAATGGTAATACTACTCGACTTCTACATTATTACAATGGTGTATTGATTGAAATAGTAGAAGGCTTATTCAATAATGAATCGGGCATTGAGGAATTGTATATTTCCAGTCCAGGTCTTCATACATTTGAAATCTTCGATTTAAGCAACAACCAACAATTGTTTGGCACAGAACAAAGTGATAGATTTAGTGTATACCTTATAAATGAAGTAATTTATGAAATAAATGACGACATTCCTATCAATAATGCTTACTACAATGACAGCGTAAAACTTTCAATTATAAAGACACTTGGTACATACTCAATTTATGAAAAAGAGCCTGTTGTTACAGTATTGTACAATGGTAAAGCTTTGGAAGTCACAGCCGATAAAAATGGAGATTATCTATTTGAAAATCCTGGCTATTACAATGTTACTATAAGTGGCGAATGGATAAAAGATTCTGTCACCACCCCACTTACTGCAAACTTCAATTTCACCATCATAAATCAAAATGTGGCATTGATTGCATTTAATGTACCTACAAGTTATGGCTTTACAATCAAATCTATCTTCAAAAATGAAGCAAATATGTCAGCAAATATCGTAAATCCTACCACTCTATGGTTGTCTGCGGGCGACCCTACATTCGGAAGCGGATTGTTTACGATAAATGCTAGTTATTACAATCAAAAACTTAATAAAAACTTTGATTTTTCATTCAAAGTATGGATCAATGAAGAAACCCCTATCATTATGCCAGTAGATTATACATACGGCACAAAAACATCTAAGGTAATCACTCTTCAATACAATGGTGCAATTATCTACTCACAAATTGGTGAAGGATATATCCTTATCACCAATGAGGAAGGTGGGGTTGTATCAAAAGTTGATATTACTAGCGAAAACCAAAACCAAATAGAGGACATTACTTTCAGTAATACAGGCACTTACACTGTAGGACTATACAATAAAGAAGGAAAACTTGTATCGTCATACAAAGTAATAAAATCAACTCCTCTAAATTCTTCTGCTAAGATTATCATTATAATTGTATCCGCAGTAGTCGCTGCTCTTACAGTTGTGTTTATCATCTTAAGAAGAAAAGTTAAGTTTAGATAAAATATCTATTTGCAAAAATAAAAAACCACCTATATTTAGGTGGTTTTTTTGTATTCTAAATACTTCTTAAAACTAAAAATATATTTTATAAATCAAATCCTAATAAAATAGTGGATTTATTTCGTATTCAAACAAAGATTTTACACTAGCAGGTACTACAAAAGCGTCTAAATTGATTAAAGTAAGACTTCCCTTTTCAAAAGCCCTTGCAATGCCAATAAGTTCTTTGACTTTATGAAGTGTTTGGGGATGAATAGAATTGTGCATAACATCATTTGTTATGACGCTATTGTAATTTTTCACCAATTGGCTCAAATTATCTATCACAATCACAACATCTTTACCATTTTCCACTTCTCTTTTACAATACTCAAAATACAATTCTGTAGCAATTATACTCTCGTCATCACGAACACTGAAAGGAATCAATGTAGAAGATACATTTCTAAAAATACTTGCATTGCCTGCATTAAGTACAAAATACTTTGTATCGATATCTTTATTTTGACCTAAAAACGCCATAAGCTCGACTAGCATATCCGCTTTGTCACATCTATTTTGCGCTACAATTTGGTACCTACCACCAAGATGTATATCACCAAGGTATGGTACATTTTTTAGAGTCTTGCCACACACGATATCGTCTTCGTCAAAATCTCTACTTCTCACAATTTCTTCGCTGTCCACGTCAACCAAGACTTCAGGCTTGTCCGCCGAAACAAATTTGCTACTGCCTTTTACCCAATCACCACTTTTTAATCCAAATTTTTTAATAATTATTGGGGATATAAACTTATCAGTATTGCGAGGCAAAAAGTCTTTTTTTCTCAACATACCAAAACCATTACGAATATCGACATATCCCTCGCATTTGTCCACGCTTGTATCTGTTTCATTAGTATATACTATTTGTGGCATTGACAATTCCCACGTATAATCGTCATAATTGGCCTGAGAATAGGTTTTTGGACTATAGTCCACCAATTCCTCAAAATTAGGTACAAACAAGTCTTTTACACTAAAATTGGACGATTGATTACGTGCGGGACGTCCTTGTTTGTTGGCTTTAATATATGGTTTTGCTTCGCCTTGCATTATTTTATTGATTTCTTGTATAAGTTCTTCGCGTTTTAGAGTTGTGGGAGATTTTACACCCATTTTTCTAGCCAAATCACGTAGTTCGTGAATCCTAAGCATTTCTAGATTATAATATTCTTTTGTCATTTTCTACCCTCTTATTTGTTATTTTAATGCAAATAAGAGCAAAAATCAATCTATTTTACAAAAATATTTTATTTTGTACAAAATTTATTTTTATCAAAACAATAATGCTCCATTATTAGTATCAATTACACGCATAATATTTAATTCCGCACCAGTATTTATATCAAGATATACAAAGTAAGTAAATTCTTTCCATTCACAAATATACTCATATGCAAAACTTTCTCCCACATATTTATTTGGAATAATACAAAGATTGCGTTCTTTTACAGTTAATGCCTCACTAAGTAGAGATTCTCCTTCTGCGAATGAAATACTTGGATTTGGTGCAGTCCTTTCTGTATGATTGTAAGCATAATTGGTCGCTTCCCAGCCTACCACCATCCCCAATTCCTTATCCACTTTTACCTTTATTAAATCTGGATAGTATATGACTTTATTTACAATTGGCGCAAGATTGATATAAGTGATTGTTTCTGTCTCCTGCGACCACACACTATACATATTGTCAAAGCCTAATAGTGATGCAAAATTGTGGGCTAGATTTTCACATTGATTTGCAGTGAGATTATTATTTCCATCTCCCTTTTCAAGAGTATTGATAGATAATATCATTCCTCCCATTTTTGTGACTTGCACATAGAGCTTTAGATTGTCATTTTTTAGAATAAAATTAAAGGTCGAAAATTTTCCATTTGTATCACTATTATATTCAATCTCGTAGTCACCAAAATAACTAAAATTGTCTTCTATTATTTTTTGTGCTTGCTCAGGTGAGACCTCTACTCCACCAAGACCTTTAATCTCTTTATTTGCAACACTATCTGAAAAAGGCCCGTCATAGATTAGTGTAGGTAAATTTTCAGTGTTGCTATTTATCTCCATTCCACCACTAAACTTACTCGTATCACCGTCACTATGTTTTACTTGTTTTATGATTGAATTTTTACCCTTAAGGTCAGCAATATACTCATTCAAATCATACAAAATCACCTTACAATAACCATGCAAATTTTCAATGCTATCCAAATCATCACTGCTAAGTTTTTGGTTTTTATTAGTTTTTTCCATAAGTGATGTGCTATATCCACTTAGTGTATTGATATATGATGTGATATGGCTTATTTTATTGCTTGCTATAGGTAGTGTTGTTAGATTAACTGTAGCCATCTTGCTAGCGTCATTTACCACTGTAAGCACTTCTTGCTGAGTGCTAAGGCTATTGGTCGCAATGAGTTTTGTAAGCCCCACTTCAATATCCTCCACATTATTGACCAATTCATAATAATTTCGCATATACACATTGGATAAGTGGTTTTTGTATTGCCCAGTACTCACAGCAAGCGCCACAACCGCCGCAACCATTCCTATAGTCACGCACCCCAATATCACACTGAGTATTATTACGGTTTTTATTGCAGGATTTTTACGTTTAATTGATTTATTCTTACTCATTTATCCTCCTACATACAAAAAACATGCTGACCGATTGTAGTTACGATTTCACGATTGAATATCCAGCTACTCGTCGCTGTCCTTGGATTGTAATAATAAATACAGCCATAAGTCGGATCCCAACCATTTAGCGCGTCTTGTGCAGCTTGCCATGAAGCTCTGTCAGGCTCAAGTTCTATTTGTCCGTCCTCGGTGCACGTAAAAGCCCATGGTTGATATATCACTCCATATACAGTATTTGGAAATAAATCAGAGGCTACCCTATTTAAAATGACAGCTCCTACTGCGACTTTGCCAATATAAGGTTCGCCACGAGCTTCCGCATGTATGCATTTAGCAAGTAGATATAAATCATAATTTTCTTGCTGGCTCATATATATCCCCAATGCCGATGCAGTAGAACCATCTACAGCACCTGTAACATTAAGACCATTATCCGCTTGAAAGTTTTTTATAGCGACCACAGTCAAGTCGTCAAAATAACCATTGATTTCACCGTCGTAGTAGCCATATTCAGTGAGTTTTCTCTGGATTTCCATAGTCCGCGTAGTATCGGCAAAACCCACTTTGGGTGGCTCAAGATACATAAAAACATTGAGGCATGCCATTAGCAAAACCATCAACATAATGATTGTATTTTTTGTGTTATTCATTGTTACCCCCAAATTTTTTTAATCAATTCTTTTATTTTGCTTTTATAAACAATCTTTCCCTCACCTTTAAAACATAATGGTGGATAGACCACACACCACCAATTATCTCCCTTGCCACTGCCAAGATTGATAATAAGCGCATCATAATAATTTTCTTCTAAAGTCAAATCCTCATAAGTACGTGTAGGGAAAAATTCTTCATTTATTGCAATATCACAACCATAGTCAAAATTGTTTTCTTCCAAAAACTCATTGATAAGCAAAGTCAGCTCATGATTTTTGCTCTCAAGCATAGTCACAACATCTTCCTTACTAGCACAATCTTTGACAAATGGACTTACATATTCGACAACCAAGTCTCTTACTTTATATTTTATATTTTGGTCACTTTCCAAATTGGAATTGGCGCGAATATGTACTCGAAGGTATTGATCATTGTGATTACTGGCACAACCGCCGATTAAAAATAAAATAGGAATAAAAAGCAATAGAACAATTTTTCTCATAAAAACCTCATTAAAAGATTATTTGCACAAAAAACGACTTTCATACTTGCAATTGCTCCGGTTTCCGTTAATTTGTACGACAAAAAAACCCACTTAATATTAAGCGGGTTTTGTAGGGGACAAAGGCATTAGTACTCGACTACTCTTTGTCTATACACAACTACACGTGTACCTGGCATAATTGGATCACTAAGATCAGGGTTTTGCGCAAGTAAATCTTCTGTGGTAATAGCCATTTCTTTAGCAATATCCCACACCGTATCCCCTTCTTTTGTTATGTAAAAACTCATTGCGCATTCATTTTCTGGCATTTCGTCCTCTAAATTGACTTGTGTGATAAGACCTTCTTCTCTGTTTTTGTATAGGTCAGCATATAGCATCAATGTCGCACTCACTTCCAAATCACGACCTCGTCTCTCCTTGCCTGTCATATTGACAATACCTGCACACACAATTGCTTGTGCATCTTCGCAATTTTCAGGAAGTCTTACATTTGATGAGAAAGGTATCTCTATTTCTACTGAATTGACGCTAGATGTTTCTTTATTTAGATATACAAGTGTTGTGTGCGCAACACCCTCAACAGTCAAATTTTCGTCCACAGTCACATTTGCTACGACAATATTGTCACAGCATGTGCCCAAAACCTCGTCGACAAAAGGAGCGTTTTCGTCCAATTGGAGAGTATTATTGATTTTCTCCTCCCAAGAAATACTATCACAACAGCACAAAGTCTCAATGCTATTTGTAGTAAAATTGGCAAAATTGGTAAGGCTATATGCATCAACAACAACATCAATAGTATTAAGATTAAATACATATCCATTATACACAAGTGGTAGCACAACATTTACTACCGTACTATCTGTATCAATTGTTGTGGTGATTTTATTGTCATTTACGTCATTATTGAGTATCGATTGGACACACGATAAGTCGTTTAGCATGTCTCCAGCCACTTCTTGCGAGAATGTAAAGTTTTGACTTGCAGAACGTAAAACATCTTCGTCAGTAAGGTAGCACACCTCGATATCCAAGCCGCCTTTTACAGTCAAATATTTGTCATTTGGCTCTACTTTTTCTATATAGGTGCTTACACCCACGCCCAACACCTTCTTCACGGCGTCTTTAATCTCGATATCATGGATTTGTTCCCACTTATCATATACCATACCATTATATGTATTATACGAAAAATCCTCTTGTCGCACCACCATATCGGTGACACCCACAAGTGCATTTGCTTCACTACTTCTAATTACATCAATATCAAGTTCGATTATGGCTGTTACTTTTACTTCACCATTATCTACATTTGTACCAATATCTACCACTTTAGCTGTTACAATAGGAGTCGATCCAGTAAATTCAGCATCACTCTCGTATTTGTCTTTAAACTCCGCTGTATAACTGACTCCCTCTATTTCATTATTTTGATTTTTGTAGATTACTTGAAAACTCACAAAGCCATTGTAGTCCAATGTGCGTCCAAGTCCCTCCGTATTGCTCACAACAGCTTTTGCAGACGCACATACCACCTTGCTCACGCTGTCATTCATAGGCAGTCTAAAGTCCACAACAACTTGTGTTGTTCCTAGTTTTTCCCTAAAACTACTTACCACCTTTTCATATTTTGGTTCGAATGCCATTTGTAAAACCCCCTAAGTTTTGTTGCTATATCATATTATGAAGCAATGGGTTTTATGACAAATCTTTGTGTTTTTTTATAGGAACTTAATATCCCCGCACAAAACATCATTATAGGAATAACTCCATCTGTCGAGATCCACCCTACTTGTAGGTTTTATTACAAACATACTAGGATATACCTGATCAATAATTGCCGTAAGTGTAACAATCTTATTTCTTCCCTTATTTATTTCAAAACTGACATTTTGTCCTTTCAGATTGGTAATTTTGTCTTTTACTGCTGTTAATGAATTGAAATCCATATCCACCTCACATATTCTATTATATCCAAAATTTACCATTTATATTCGGAGAGATTTTGCAATCCAATATATGAGAGCAACAAAAAAAGACCGCAAATTTCGGTCTTTTTATTTTTAATAATCGTCGTCATCATCGTCGTCTTCGTCGTCAAAATCATCCTCGTCGTCATCATCGTCGTCGAAGTCGTCGCTGTCACCGAATTCCATATCAAGGTCGTCAAAATCGTCATGTTCTATTTCATCTTCCTCGTCAAGGTCGTCAGCAAAGTCATCATCTAAGTCTTGAGCAAAGGCAGAATCAAGTTCTTCATCAATCTCGTCATTTTCTACTGGCAACAAATCCAAATCCTCGTCATCATCAGACGTATCCTTGTCAATATATGAATGCCAATCATCTTGAATGTCATCTTTGTCGAATGCTTGTTTTTCTTCTTGGCAGTATGCACAAATACTCTCACCTTCATTAAGGTAATTTACTTTACAAACAGGGCAAATCTCAATTCCCTCTTCCAAAGCGTCCAATTCGTATTCGTCGATTGCTCCCGCTTTCATTTCTTGCTTGCAAACTTCACAAAATTTATCTTTCTTTTGGATATAGTTTAGTTCGCATCTAGGACATTTTATGTACTCGATTTTTTTCATAATATCTCCTGTATATATTTTTGCTGGTATTATTATAGTTAGATATTATTCACTTGTAAAGAACTTTGTATACATTTTTCAAAAACTTTTTAGTCTTTTTATGCGCCTTCAATCAGCATTTTATCCGCAACAAGCGCTATAAATTCACCATTTGTAGGCTTTTCATTATTGCTATACACCCTTATACCGAATAAAGTATTGATATTTTCAATTTTACCTCTATTCCATGCCACCTCAATCGCATGTCTAATTGCACGCTCGACTTTACTAGCACTTGTTTCAAATCTATTGGCTATACTTGGGTACAATTTCTTTGTTATGCTGTTGATAATTTCAGGATTGTCAATAGCCATTTTAATAGCCTCGCGCAAAAACTGATAACCTTTTATATGTGCCGGAATACCCACAGTCAAGAAGATATTTGTTATCTTCTCTTCAAGTGCTTTGTTTTTAATATTTTTTGAAGGCACACTTGAAACAACAGATGTTTCTAAAATATCATTTATTCGTTTTTCCAAAGCGTCATAATCAATAGGTTTTAGCATGTAATAAGACACGCCAAGTTGTAAAGCCTGTTTTACGAGGTTGTCCTCATAAAGAGACGACACAATAATAACTTTTGGTGCATGCGCCAAATTTTTATCCCTAAGTCTTTCCAAAAATGTTATTCCGTCAATGCGTGGAAATACTAGGTCACTGACAACAATGTCTATCTCTTCTTTCTCTATATAGTCAAGAGCATTATCTAGATTTTCAAAATCTGCGACCACATCTACTCTGTCACTGTTTTGAAAATGCTCTCGTATTTTTGTTCTCATTTGTTGGTTGCTATCTAGTATCAATAATTTTTTCTTTTCCATCTTTCTTTTTTCTTATCCTCTCTTTTGCCGTCTTCAGACGACGATACAACTATATCACAGTCAAAATTTTTATTGAAAGAATTTGCCAAAAGAAAAATGCAACAAAACCTCATATTTGCTAATATAACTACATAAAATGTCGAAAATATTTAGAAAAGGATTTTTTATAGTTTTATTTCAAGTAAAAGTGCTTATTGTATCCCAATTTATCTTAATAAAATACTATTTGTAAAAGCATTGATAAAAACAAATTTTCTTGCTAATTCAACTTGAAATACAATGAAAAAAGGACTTATACAAGTCCTTTTGTATTATTATTTTACCCAAGCTGGAGTATATTCTTCACCAGTCATTTCGTCAGTAACTTTATCAGGTTCTTTTGGTAGATGGTCATTTTCAAATTTACCTACAAATGTACCTGCCTCAACATCTGACATATTGATATAATTTAGATAATAATTTTTATCACCATTTGCACTTTCATATTCTGCAAATAAGTATACTTTTCCATTAGCAATAGTGATTTTGTTTTTGTTTACAAGGTATGTTTTGTCCTCAGTCATAAGGCTTGTAGCTTCGGCATTTGTAACATAATTTTTGATTTTGATATTATTTTCACTATCAATATACAAAATATTTTGTCCGTCGATATCAAGGATAGTTATGTCTTTTCCATCACTAAACAACATCTTATTAACATTACCATTCACATAAAGGAAAACATTTTTATCCTCATCAATTGCCACAACAGTAAGAGTTGCATTAGGCACAACATAGAAAGATACAAAACCACCATTTGTAAGCGCACTCATATTGTTTTCATTGAAAGCATTTAGAGTGACATCTGTAGCATATAGATCCTTATTTTTACCTGTTTGCTCTACGGAATAGTAAAGCATATCATTTTGCAATCCAACAATAGTCTTTGTAGTGTTTTGCTTGATTGTGTATGCATTAGTCTCACCAGTCACAAAACTAGCTTTTACTATTACATTTCCGCTATCAGAAATATTATCACTGTCTACAATTGCGCGAGTAAAATATACATATTGATTGTAGTAATAACCATTTTCATTTGCCTTATCCAAGTTGTTTTGGCTTGGGAACGCCCACGAAACAATATTTTCACCAAGGACTCTTACTTCTTTTTTCTCGATATCAACTGACTTGATTACATTAGTATCTGCTTCAGTAGTCTCTACAAGTAGCAAATAGTCTTTTCCGTCATAATTCACAACAGTCCAATTTGCAGTATCTATTTGACTTTCCGCAACATAAAAAGCAGAATTTTTGGTGCCATCAATATTTACTTTATTGAATTGGATAAAGTCATTACGCACTTTACCACTAGCATCTTCACGCATAAGTGGAGTAGAATAATAAATTTGGTCTCCGACAATGTAAAATTTACCATTTTCAAATCCTACAAGACGAGGCACAACAACTTCTGTTTTTTCTAAAAATCCCTTTTTATCCTTAACCACTTGGCCATTACTAAGTTTTGTACGGTAAATCGCGCCAAAATTTACACTACCCCATTCATTTTGAGTCTTAGAGGTGTATGTCTCAGTATAATTATCTAAAAAACCATTTACATAGTATAGATAATCACCTTTTACAATAGCATTTCCACCATTTCCATAAGCAGTAGCAGAAGCAGAAGGATTGTCTTTTAGTCCTTTATTTCCGCCACAACCGGTAAGTACAAAAACGCAAGATAGAAGTATCATTGCGAAACTTATCATAATTTTTTTCATAAAAGTCTCCGAGTTTAAGTTTTATTTCACATTAGATATTATCAAAAAAAATTTTTGTAGTCAATTATTATTGGTCTTTATATATATTTATTAACAAATATTTACCATATAAAAACAAAAAAATCAGGTAAAAACCTGATTCAATTTGTCGTTTTATGAAATGTCTTGCGCTCTCAATCTTACGCTGTCTCCCGTCACTGCGTCCTGAAACATAACCCAATATCCACTTTCAGATGGTGTTTTTGGATCAAGAGGCAACCACTGCGAATATTCAATGATTTGAGACGGTGGTTGGTTTTCAATATTGCCCGGAACACCATATGCGATAAATTCGAGATTCTTTTCTTCGTCATACAAAAGTCCCACCACATAGTCTTTTTCCACATTGTCATAACTAATAGTCACCCATTTGCTATTATCGACCAAGTTTTCCAAGTCGGCATTGTGTGGAAAACGTGCAAAAAGGTCATCTATTTGGTCTTTAATTAGACTATAAAAATCACCCTCTCCCATCTCTTCGTCTATTAGTTTTTCTATTTCTTCTGGAGTGTCTTCAAAAAGATGTGCTTGACTTTCCATATTGACTCCCACTTCCTTTCTAATGTTTTGAGCAGTATTGTTGTTTGCCTTTTTGACATCGTCATTGCTTTTCTCGACAGCATCGTTTTCTATTGATAATGTCGTCTTTTTTATGACTGTGTTTTTGTCTCTTTTTTCCTCTTTAAATATCTCTATTATATCCTCTTTAAAACACGACTTATTATTATTGCTCCCCCATACAAGTGGTTTTACCGTAGTGGGTAGATTGTTTATAAGCACACAACCTATATTTCCATCTATATCAAAGTCATTGGACATTTTGAAGGTGTATGTATTTTCATTACCAAAAAACACACTTTGTTTTACAAGCCCTTTACCATTTACCGACACTCCCAATATCATATCCTCGCATGATGGCAAATCATAACCTTTGATTGTTCCAAAAATCCCACTACTAGTTTTTTCAATTGACAATAGTGCCATTCCTTTTTCGGTCGGATTTTTTAAGAAAATTGTTTTTTTATAAAACCCCATTTCGCCTCCATAACATAATAATTATATATTACAAAATACAAAAAATTGTTTTGCAAAACATGAAAAAGAACACAAAAAAAAGACCAATCTTGGCCTTTTTTGTAGTTTTTATTTGCATAATTCATTGGCAAGATTTACAAAGTCCATAGTACTTAATACCTCACCTCTGATATTTTTGTCGATACCAAGTTTTGAAAAAGCAGAAAGGACTTTCTCTTCGCTTATTCCAAGCAAAGTCTTGATATTCTTAACAAACATTTTTCTTCGATTTTGAAAAGCACATTTGATTAGTCGGTTTAATAAATCTTGGTCTTTTATGTCGTATTTATTTTTAAAGTCGATTTTTACAATACAACTATCAACATTCGGCGCTGGCGTAAACATATTACGTTTTATTATACGCACTACTTTTACGTCTGCGCGGTAATCTAAGGATAGAGTTATTGCGCCATAATCTTTAGTGCCACATTTTGCTGTTAGTCTATCACCAACTTCTTTTTGTACCATTATTGTAAGTGATTTTAGTCGAGTGCTTTCTTCTACAAATTTAAAAATAATCGGCGTCGTAATGTAATATGGTAGATTGGCCACAATACTGTACTCGCCATCAAATTTACTCTCAATATCTTCAATTTTTGCTTTCATAACATCTTGAAAGACAATCTCGACATTGTCTCTACTTACTAGTTTGTCTGCTAAGATATCTTTCAAATTGGTATCTATTTCATAACCCACAACTTTTTTCGCAACAAGGGAAAGCTCATATGTGAGCGTACCCGCACCACAACCTATTTCAAGTACGTTTTGACCCTCAACATCACTATCCTTAACTATCGCTTTAAGTAGATTGGTGTCAAAAATAAAGTTTTGACCAAAGCTTTTATTAAAATTGAAATTATATTTTTTTAAAAGATCACTTTCCTTCATTACTTTCCTTTCACTTTTTTAAAGAGTTTGTATGTGTTTTTATCAGCCAAGTCAATAACTTCGTCCACGCTAAGACCCTTCTCTTGTGCGATTTTTTCCGCCACAAAACGTACGAATTTTGGCTGATTGGTCATTTTACCACGATAAGGTTCTGGCGTAAGATATGGACAATCAGTCTCAATCACAAAATCATCAAGAGACACGGCTTGTACTGTTTTTTGTACATTTACAGCATTTTTGAAAGTACATACGCCACCAAAAGCAACCTTTAGTCCAAGTTTTTTAAGTCTTTGGTATACTTCTACACTCTCACTAAAACAATGAAAAAGTCCGCCATTTTTAAGATATTTTTTATTTTCTTCCAAAATATCCAGCATATCACCAATACTATCTCGATTGTGAATAACAACAGGAAGCCCAACTTCATTTGCAAGTTTTAATTGCTCAACAAAGACTCTTTTTTGCTCGTCTTTGTTATCTTGCCTGTAGTGATAATCAAGTCCAATTTCTCCAATTGCAATCACTTTAGGATGTTTTGCAGCCATTTTGAAATACTGACAACACTCATCATCAAAAGAAGAAATTTCTTCTGGATGTACACCTATTATAGCATAAACATTGTCGTATTTTTCCGCAAGACGCACACAATCAATGCTACTTTTAAAATCAAAGCCGATAGTGAAAACATAGTCAAGACCATCACTTTGAAAGTTTTTTATCATAAACTCACGAGTGTTGTTGTATGCCTCGTCAGTCAAGTGCGCATGTGTATCTATCATCTAGCAAACCTCGCTACCACTAGGGATATCTCCGTCTATTGTTGCTAGTTTTAGCACCTCATCATTCTCAGTAACTGCACATAGTATCATTCCATTACTTTCAATTCCGCGAAGTTTTATAGGTTTTAGATTAGTAACAACCAATACCTTTTTGCCGATTATTTGGTCAGGACTATAATGTTTTGCAATTCCGCTCACAATAGTCCTTATCTCGTCACCGATTTTTACGGTGTTTTTAAGCAATTTGTCACTTTTTTCTACTTTTTCACTATTGATTACCTCGCCTACCCTTATCTCAGCCTTGTCAAAAGTGTCAATATCAATTAGAGGTTTTGAATCATCAATCACTTCTTTTTTCTCTTCCATTTTAAGACTCTCCTCGTATTCTTTAATTTGTTTTTGTCTGATTACTTCGGATTTTTCCAAAACAACTTTTGCATCCAATCGAGGGAAAAGTTGGACAGGTGCATTATCAAGTTTTACACTTCCAAGCAATCCAAATTTCTCAATATCTTCAAGCACTCTTGGAGATGTTTTTAGCACTTCAAAAACTTTATTGCAAGTGTCAGGAATAAATGGAGTAAGTAAAGTTGTGCCCACTATTATACTCTCAACAAGATTATATAGTACAGTGGCTAGTCTATCTTTCTTTGTTTCGTCTTTAGCCAACAACCATGGTGTAGTCTCGTCAATGTATTTATTTGCACGTCTAAATATTGCAAAAACCTCATCTAAAGCGTCCGAAATCTTCAATTCGTCCATTTTTACTGCCATCTTTTTGTACGCAGAACAAACAAGCGCCTTCAATTCATCATCTACTGGCTCGTATGCCTTTTTATCTTCTACATTGCCTTCAAAGTACTTATTGCTCATAGCGACAGTACGACTTACTAGATTGCCATATACATTGGCAAGGTCGCTATTGATTTTCTCAGTCATCAAATTCCAGCCAATAAGACCGTCATTTTCATGACCCATTTCGCTAAGAACATAATACCTTACTGCATCTCCACCAAAAACATCAGCAAGGTCATCAAAATACATTACGTTGCCTTTTGACTTGCTCATTTTTTCGCCGTCTTGCAGAAGCCAACCATGACCATACACTCTCTTAGGCAGAGGCAAACCAAGCGCCATAAGGAAAATAGGCCAATAAATAACGTGAAAACGCACAATATCTTTACCCACTACATGTAAGTCTGCAGGCCAAAATTTACCAAAATTGTCACTGTTTTTACCATCAACATCATATCCCACACCAGTGATATAATTGGTCAAAGCATCAAGCCAAACATATACTACGTGTTTGTCATCAAAACTCACAGGTACTCCCCACTTGAATGTTGTGCGAGATACACATAGATCTTGAAGTCCTGCTTTTAAGAAATTGTTTACCATCTCATTCTTACGAGAAACAGGCACAATAAAGTCTGGGTGCTCATCATAATATTTCATTAGTCGGTCAGCATATTTGCTCATTTTGAAAAAATATGCTTCTTCTTTTGCTTTTTTTACTTCTCTACCACAATCTGGACACTTACCATCTTTTAATTGAGACTCAGTCCAAAAAGACTCACAAGGAGTACAATACATACCCTCATAATGTCCTTTATATATATCACCTTGCTCATAAAGACGTTTGAAGATTTTTTGAACTTGTGCTTCGTGGTCGCTATCGGTTGTGCGAATAAACTTATTGTAAGATATTCCTGCCTTGTCCCACAAGCCCTTAATAACGCCTGCCACTTCGTCCACAAATTGTTTTGGGGTCTTATTATTTAGAGCCGCTTTCTCCTCTATTTTTTGACCATGCTCGTCAGTACCTGTCATAAAAAAAACATTATATCCTTGAAAACGCTTAAATCGAGCAATACTATCACTCAAAATAATCTCATATATATTGCCGATATGAGGTTTTCCAGAAGTATAAGCTATAGCTGTTGTGATGTAAAAATTGTTTTTCATATTTCTCTCCATAAATCAAGGTTATTTTATCAAATAAAACCTTTTATGTAAAGGACAAAATCTCTTTCATTCTCTATAAATATAATAAAAATCATAAAATATCTTGGACAAGCATACCCTCTTTTAAGGTGAATTATGAATTTTATTTGGTCATGGATTTTAATTGTGGGGTTGTGTATTTTGCTTTTCACTAATCCCCAACTAGCCTTTGAGTCAGTACAGACAGGCAGTCAAAAAGCAATTACACTTATTATAAAACTTTGGGCAATATACTCAATCTGGCTAGGTCTTTTAAAAATTGTTGAGGCGACACGCTTAGACAGAAAGATAGCAAAAGGTCTTAGCAAAACAATACGTTTTTTGTGTGGCAAAACCTCTCCCGAGACAGAAAATCAGATTGCAATCAATATCACAAGCAATCTACTCGGAATGGGCAATGCCTGTACCCCAAGTGGAATTAAAGGTATGGAGGGACTTGACAAAGGAAGTATATATATTACCAATGCAATGGCAATGTTTATGATTCTGAATACAACTGGGCTCGAACTACTACCTACCACAATAGTATCTCTTCGCATAATGCACGGTTCGATCTCGAGTGGAGATATCATAGTCCCAACTCTCATTGCGACAATTTCTTCTACTTTATGTGGAATAGTACTCGTAAAAATTTGCGGTAAAATATGGAAGGACAAACAATGAGCGCATACATAATCCCTGTTTTGATAATAAGCCTAATAGTCTACGCATGCGTAAAAAAAGTCAATGCATACGATACTTTTGTTTTTGGCGCAAAAACATCATTTGACCTTATCCTTATCTCTTTACCTTACATTGTTGCAATATTTATTGTTTTGGAAGTCTTTACTGCAAGTGGTCTAAGCAGAATCGTGGCAAATTTTCTATCCCCCGTATTCTCCGTCTTTGGCATACCAAGCCAACTTTCTGAACTTATTCTCATAAAACCCTTCAGCGGTTGTGGTAGTCTTGCAGTGCTTGAAAATATTTTCTCCACATATGGTGTCGATAGTTATCTTGCACGTGCAGGTTGTGCAATCGCAGGCTCAAGCGAAGCCATATTTTATGTCACCGCAGTATACTTTTCTGCCACAAAAGTCAAAAAATTCCGTTATGCAATACCTGTGGCGCTCATTGCCAATCTATTTGGCGCAGTAGTAGCATGTGCCATTTGCAGGATAATATAGTGACAAAAATTGACTCTTGACATACTTTTATTTAATGGTATAATTATTTTAAATACTATTGAGGAAAGATAACATGAAAGTTACAAGAGAAGAAAGTTTTTTACTAACACAAGAACAATATGATTTTATAATGAAAGGCGGTTTGACTGAAAGTTACAACCCTTCTTATGATGAAAAGTCTATTTACCTATCCTCAGTTGATAAAATCAATAGTTTTACAAAATATTTTGAGTATATTGCAAGTAAGGTGATGAAACTTGAAGGTGATGATATAATTGAGTTTGTCGATATCGCATACCTAAATTATATAGAAAATTTCAAAAAAATCGACCACTCGCTACATGAAAAACAAATCATACAATATATCACAACATCCTGCATTTGGAATTATCATAAAGACCCTTCTATCCAACCAGACAAGATACTATACGAGCATATGTCTTTAGATAATTATCTTGACGAGTCAAACCATAGTATGACATTCTTAGATGTCGTGAGCAGCAACATTCCTGGTCCAATCCAACAATATGAAATAGACCTCGTTTCAGAGTTTTACAAAAATCATGTAAGAAAACACTACCCTATACTTTATATGCAAACACAGACAGGTGCAAAACAAAGACAAATCGCAGAAGAAATTGGTTGTACTCACCAAAATGTAAGCCGAAAACTATTGCAAGAAAAACACGACGCAAGACAAGATGTACTTAATAGAAATCTTGATTTAAGTTCTACAAAAAATCCCGAACCTGAAATTTTGAGAGTAAAATAAAAGCACTACCAAGTAGTGCTTTTTTCTTTTATATTGTTATTTTTTCAAATTGAAAAATGCATTTTTTCCAAGATATTTTGCATTTTTTCCAAGTTTTTCTTCAATACGAAGAAGTTGGTTGTATTTTGCCACCCTGTCAGTACGACTTGGAGCACCTGTTTTTATTTGACCGCAGTTTAGCGCTACAGCAAGATCCGCAATAGTAGTATCCTCAGTCTCACCACTTCTGTGTGATATTACTGTAGTATAACCCGAATTGTTTGCCATATTGATGGCATTTAGAGTCTCAGTCAATGTTCCAATTTGGTTTACTTTTATAAGCACCGAATTAGCAACACCTTCGTCAAGACCTTTTTTAATGCGAAGTGTATTTGTTACAAAAAGGTCATCACCCACCAATTGCACTTTATCGCCAATCTTATCAGTCAATATTTTCCAAGCTTCCCAGTCCTCTTCAGATAGCCCGTCTTCAAGTGATATAATCGGATATTTTTCAGCCATTCTAGCCCAGTACTCAATCATCTCATCTCGAGTAAACTCTTTATTTGTTTTCCAGAAATAGTAGTTTCCTTCATGACCAAGTTTTTTCGCCTCTTCGTACATTTCTGTCGCTGCTGCATCAATCGCAATCATAAAGTCATCATATGGACGATACCCTGCAAGTCGGATAGCCTCAACAATATATTGCAAAGCCTCTTCATCATCTTTAAGGTTTGGCGCAAAACCACCCTCGTCACCCACTGCAGTAGAATAACCTTTGTTTTTAAGCACCTTTTTCAAATTGTGGAAAACCTCCGCACACCATCTAAGTGCTTCAGCAAAATTTGGCGCACCTACGGGCATAACCATAAATTCTTGGATATTTACACTATTATCTGCGTGTTTTCCACCATTTAGGATATTCATCATTGGCACAGGAAGCACAACACCTTTTCCATTGCCTACATATTCGTAAAGAGATATTCCTAGTGCCGCTGCAGCTGCCTTAGCAGTAGCCAAAGACACACCAAGCAATGCATTTGCACCAAGTCTGCCCTTATTTTCTGTTCCGTCAAAATTAACCATTGTCACATCTAGTTCTTCCTGCTCAAGCGCATTCATACCCACTACCAAGTCACGTATCTCTGTGTTTACATTTTTCACTGCCTTTAATACACTTTTTCCAAGATAGTAGTTTTTGTCGCCATCACGCAACTCGCACGCCTCAAAACTACCAGTAGACGCTCCCGATGGTACGGTCGCACGACCCATAAATCCACCCTCAACATATACATCAACCTCGACTGTCGGATTTCCACGACTGTCAAGTACTTGTCTTGCTTTTACATCAGTTATCTTGATTTCTCTTTCCATATTTCCTCCCTAAAACTCAAATATATTATAACACTCCTATCAATTTTAGACCAAATATAATTCTCTCATTTTTGTCGAATAATTTTCAATAAAACAAAAAAAGAAGATCCTAAAAATCTCCTTTTATCCGTTTATTACTTTATATACTACGTCTTTTTTGACTTTGCGGTCATGGGCTACTGATTTGATTGCGTCATTTTTGGAAAGTCCATGAGAAATATAATGAGCATAGTGCTCCTCGATTGTGAGGTCTATCAGACCATTTTCCTCACTCGCACCTTCTACAAGTAGTACAAACTCCCCTTTCTCAGTATCTGCGTATCCCTCCTCCAGTGTCGAAAAGTATACACTCTCAAATTTTTTAGTAAGCTCCCTTGTTACACAAATTTTACGATTTCCAAATACCTCAAACATGGAGGCGATGTCATCATGGATATTATGTTGGGTCACATAAAAAATGAGAGTACCGTGATAATTTTTATATTTTGAAAGGAGAGTATTTTTCTCACCTTTTTTCTTTGGAAGAAAACCAATAAAGGTGAAAGGAGTATCCATACCACTAAGCACAAATGCAGTAGTCACAGCACAAGCACCAGGGATAAGTGTATAGTCAAGATTGTTTTCTTGACAAGCCCTCACAAGAAGAGTCCCAGGATCGCTTATAGCAGGTGTACCTGCATCACTAATTAGAGCAATATCTTTTCCATCTTTCAAATCACTTATTATTTTATCAAGACTACTTTTTTCATTGAATTTATGGTGAGAAATAAGTGGTTTTGAAATACCATAGTGCGCAAGCAAAGTCATGCTTGTACGAGTATCTTCACAAGCAATATAGTCGACACTTTGCAAAGTCTCGACTGCGCGATATGTCATATCTTTTAAGTTTCCTATTGGGGTCCCAACCAAATATAGCATAATCTATTTGTAGTCCTTACTTCCTGAAATCATAGAAATCTTAAGACCACTTTTTCCTCCTTTACTCGCTTGCATCATAACCACATTTGCACCTTTCGCACTTGTGATTATCCTCAATTCTTTAGGCTCAAGATTGTATTTTCTTGAAAGTGCAATCAAATCACAAAGTCTTTCCTCTTTTAAAATTGTATAAAATTTTCCACCAAATTTTAGTAGTCTTGATGCCTCGCACACAATCTCCTCCAAAGTCACTTTTAGCTCGTGACGTGCGATTGCAATATCTTCCTTTATATTCTTCAGATTTTCACCCGCTTCCTTGTATGGTGGATTACAGACCACAACTTCATATTTTTCTTTGCCTATTTCTTCACAAATATTTTGTAAAGGTTTATTGATAATTTCAATATTTTTTTGCAAATTATTATAATTTACACTATCTTGTGATAATTGAGCCAAATGCGACTGAATCTCTACCAATTTGACACTATCTATACTGTTTTTGGCAAAAACTAGCATTCCAATGACGCCACTACCACTGCAAAGGTCTACTACTTTGGCATTTTTAGGCGCTTTTACAAAATTGGCTAAATGCACTGCATCTGATGTAAAACAATAGCTATCACTATCTTGATATATCATCAAACCATTGTATTGTAAGTCATCAAGTCGCTTAGCCATTGTTCTCTTTTTTATCCCCTTTTGAAAAAGTTACTTCACTCAAAGGATATTCATTTATCTTTGTATCTTTATCATTAACAAATTTTACAGTTACTCTTTGTTTTAGTAAATTGTTGTAAATTACAGTACCCTCGCCATCTTTTGTTTTTACTTTAGAATTTAGTTTTGGCATGATTTTATTTATCTCGCTATAATACTCATTCTCATATGCAAGACAACACATAAGGCGACCACACACTCCACTTATTTTAGTAGGGTTTAGTGATAGTCCTTGTGTCTTTGCCATCTTGATACTCACTTTGTCGAAGTCATTTAGAAATTGGCGACAACATACTTCCTTGCCACAACTTCCAATACCACCCACAAGTTTTGCTTGGTCTCGGATACCTATTTGGCGGAGTTCAATTCTTTGTTTTAGAGTGCTAGCAAGTTCTTTCACAAGGTCTCTAAAATCAACCCTATCCTCACATACAAAATTGATGATTGTTTTTTGACCGTCCACAGTAAACTCCACATCCACAACTTTCATTTCAAGTTTGTATTTTTTGATAAGGTCATTTGTAAGTCGGACAATCTCTGATTTTTTGCCTTCCATTTCTTGCAAAACCTTAAAATCTTTCTCTGTCGCCCTTCTCACAATAGGCATAAGTGGCTCTACAATCTTGTCCTCCGGCATATCAATTGTCTTAGTAGCAGTCTTTCCCATCTCCATTCCTCGAGATGTCTCTACCACAACTTTTTCACCTATTTCAATCTCTTCATTCATAGGTCGAAAATAAAAAACTTTTCCACCTTCTTCAAATGTTATTCCTACTACTTTTGGCATTTAAATTTTACCTCCAACATTCCCATAAGCACCCCTTCGACTACCGAATTGATGCTACAATTACTTTTATGTTTTTTAATACCTTCCTCAATAATCTTTGTCGACTCCACTAATGCCGGCTTAGAATATTGAGATACTTTTTTATTCTCTACCAGTGCAACTAGCTCGTCCCTAACAACAAGTAAAAGCACATTCAAAAATTCGTCAATATTTTGTTTGTATTTCTGAATCTTTACCGAATACGGCAAAACATCTGCACTTGACTTCATATTTGAAATCAATTCCTCACAAAGATCTCTCATTGCGAGCAAACGACTATTGGTCACATAATCCTCCGCCATTGTGAGATTACCATTGCTTATGCGGATTATTTTCTCCAAAGAAGCCTTCTCTACTTCAAAATTTGAACACAAAAAACCTTTCAGAGCGTCATCACTAAGGGCGGGCTCAGTTATCTTTTTGCATCGCGATCGAATAGTAGGCAAAACAGTATGCTCGTTTACACACGTAAGAATAAAAACAACACTCTTGCTTGGCTCTTCAATGGTTTTTAGCAGTTTGTTTTGCACAGCCACACTACACTCGTCAAAATTGTGCAAAATATATATTTTTTTATCGCCCTCCATAGGCAAAACATATGAATCGTCCACAATTTTGTCAGCGTCAGCCGTCATTATACCTTTATCGTTTTGAGGCAATTCCATCACATCACTATGATTATGATTCTTTATCTTCAGACATGTGTTGCAGGAATCACAAAGCTTGTCACACATTATCTCCTGTGCGACAAAACGAGAATATTCATTGATTAGAAGTCTGTCTGTCGATATCAGCATATAACTATGATTAAGCATATTGTTCTGCAAATCATTGCTCAGTATTTTATGCGTATGTGAGTTTAAAAACAAATTTTTCATACCAATATCATAACACAAAACCCCACAAATAACAATTTTTATATGTAAAGTTTTTGTGACAAATGCAAAACAACTTGACATACACACGTATTATCAAATATAATACTCTCAGGTTTTACCCCAAAACCTTACCCGCATACTATATATTATGTTTTTGCTACTGTGGCTCAGTCGGTAGAGCGTCGCCTTGGTAAGGCGGAGGTCACGGGTTCGATTCCCGTCAGTAGCTCCATTTTATTGACAGGTGGTTTTTATGAAAATACTGATTATTAGCGGCAGTGCAAGGTCGGGGGGGGGTATTCCTATAATATATCAAAAAAATTGAAAGAAACCCTTTTGCAAGTTTGCCCGAATACACAAGTCGACATATTTAATATTGCAAGCCAAAACATTGCTCCATGCTTAGGCTGTGTACAATGTTGTAATCAAAGCGATAAATATTGTGTATTAAAAGATGATATTTACAAAGCATACAAACTAATGGAGGAATGCGACAATATTGTCTTTGTTTCTCCAATTTACGAATGTTTTATCTCAGGGATTTTGAAAAACTTTTTTGACCGAACCAATCACTACACTTCTTTCTTTAAATTGGCTGGTAAACCCATGAATCTCATTCTTTCAGGTGTCCAACCATTACATGGAAAGACTAAGGAGTTTTCAAATAAACATGTTGTGAAAAATATAAACCAATATTTTAAAAACTACTCCATCATTACTCATACATGTTACAATTTCCTAGGTTTTATCCACCATTTAGACCATCATACTACCCTGCTTGAATCCACACCTTTCCTTGACAAATTATTTGCAAAAATGGCAAAAACACTTTTAAACCAAAAACTTAATGTCAAGTTAAAATCCAAAAGCAAAACACCTTATTCTGTATAAGGTGTTTTATTTTATCATAAGACCAAACAAATATATAATATTTCTTTTTTAATTTTTGCGAATTATGCTAAAATTGTTTTAGAGGTAAAATAATGAAAGTAATTAAAAAACAAAACAATAGTCACGATTGTATAATTTGCGGAATGGAAAACCAACTTGGTCTACAAGCTCAATTTTACGAAATGGAAGACAATACGGTAATTGCAAAATTTGAGTTTAGACCCGAGCACCAAAGTTATCCGGGACGCACACATGGTGGAATGATATCTGCCCTGCTTGACGAACTCATTGGTAGAGCAATTTGGATAAAAGATCCAGATTGTTGGGGAGTGACAATGACACTAAATGTAAAATTTAGAAAACCAGTACCTTACAACACAAAACTTACTGGTATAGGTAGAATCGACAGCGAATCATCACGTACATTTAGTGGTAGCGGTGAGATAAAAGACTCAGACGGCAATACACTAGCTGAAGCCACTGCCGTATACATGAAACTACCAATTGAAAAAATTGCAGGAGACTCTCCTGAAGTCAATGTAGACGTATACGTAGCAGATAACGTAACAGAAATATAACAAACCAACGGAGGAAAAATATGGAAAGATATTCTATTTATACAGGTGAAAATTTAAGCAAAACTAAATATCTAGAAACTTGGAAATTAGACAACAAAACATTTGATAAAAAAGATACCATTTCTAAGAAAACCGCACTAGAGTGGTTTGAGTACAGCAACAAAAGTACAATAGTACTTTGGGATAATCTGAAAGATAAGTTGATTGGATACATTACACCCTTTCTTCTAAAACACAACTTTAGCAGTGATTATATTATCTCTGAAAAAACATTTGATAAAGCATTAAAAAAAGAAGTTTTTGTTAATAAATACAACAAAACAAATGCTGACATTTATATTTTCAGTACAGTTATTATTCCGGAGTATAGAGACAAAAAATTGGATGTTATTGACAAAAACTCACCATTTTACAACAAAAAGTCGTTTAAAATACTAAACGAGGCGTTAGTTGATTGGATTTGCGACATTAAAAACAAAGGCGTATCTATCAATTATATTTATTCGGAAAGCATCAATAAAGATGGTGAAAAGTATCTAAAATCCTTAGGCATGCAACCATGTCTTACATTGAAAGACGACTACAAATATGCAAAACTTTTCACACCTTCAATGTTTTCAAAGTGTTCAAACAACACAAGACTTTTTGACCTCTATTCTGATATAAAAACAAGAAAACCATACGACAAAAGCATACTAGAAAATCACGACTATCTCTTAATTAAAGACAATGTTTTGTATTACAAAGACATCAATTTGCTAAATCTTGTCGAGAAATACAATGCTCCTTTAGAGGTTGCTTTTACACCAATGATTATTGAGAAAATTCAGTACATGAAAAATCTATTTGCTCAAAAAATTAAGAAATACAGTTATCCCGCAACATACAATTATGCTTACGCGACAAAAGCAAATTATTACAGCGAGGTAATACTTACAGCACTTAATGACGTCGATATGCTAGAAACTTCTTCGGCGTATGACATAGATATTATTTACAAACTTGTAAAAGACGGCTATATCAAAAAAGGGTATACTGTATTCTGCAACGGTTTTAAAAATCAGAAATATATCAATACACTTGACAAATTATTAAAAGAAGGAATAAATGTTGTTCCTATTATCGAAAACGAGCAGGAGTTTGCCCTATTATCAAAACTAACACACCATAAAATAAATGTTGGCATAAGATACAATAGCGATTTTGAAAGCAGACTTATTAAAAATAAATTTGACGACGAAGAAGAGTTTGATAATAGATTTGGTTTTGAAAAAGACGAATGTTTTGAAATTGCCGAAAAAATAAAATCATCTAAAAATCTTACATTAAAGTTGATGCATTTCCATTTTGGAGGATCGATTACCAATATTGAAAATTACCTAAAAGGTTATTCAAATATTTTAAGCATCTATTGCGAGCTTAAAAAACTGCACCCTTCTCTAGAATATTTTGATTTTGGTGGAGGATTTCCAGTCAAATATTCACTCACTTACTCATTTGATTATGATTCACTTGTCGACGGAATCGTTAAGACAACAAAAGATATATGTCATAAAAATAAAATAAACCCTCCACATTTAGTTGGCGAACACGGTAGATTTACTACAGCAGATCATAGTTTTTATATTTACAAAATTGATTTTACAAAATCCCGCAATAACAAAAACTGGTATATCATAAATGGTAGTCTTATGAATATGGCTCCAGATATTTGGGGCATCCAACAAGACTTCACAATATTACCTGTAAATCTATATGAAAATGATTGCATTCCTGTATGCCTAGGCGGAGAAACATGCGACCCTGATGACAGATACTTCCTTAATGACAGCAATGTAAAACTTTTTATGCCTACCATAAAAGAAAATCAAACTTTATATATAGCTATTTTCTCTATCGGAGCATACCAAGAAATCATTTCTGGCATCGGAGGACTTCACCATTGCCTTATCCCTGAAGGCAATGAATTGATAATCTTTGAGAAGAATGGAAAATATGAATATATAAAAACAGCACAAGTAACAAGCGATAAAAAGGTTTTTGACCTGCTTGATTATGACGACAAAAATTATATGAACAATTTTTATAAAAAATAATTAAAGCCCATCAAATGGGCTTTAAAATTAGAGAGTTTTGAATGAAAGAAGAAATATTACAATTTATTGAAGAAAACAAATGGTCAATAGTCAAAAAATACATACTTGAAATGCATGGCAGTGATATTGCGGACCTATTAGACGAGATTGAGTCACCTCTAAATCTTATAAAGGTATTTAAAATACTTCCCAAAGACTTAGGTGCCGAAGTTTTTAGTTATCTCGACAGCGAATTACAAGAAAAAATCGTGTCCACACTATCCGACAAAGAGTTGGCAAGCCTTATTGACGAGATGTTTATAGACGACGCAGTCGATTTTGTGGAAGAAATGCCCGCAAACATCGTAGAGCGCGCACTAAAATCTTCCAATCCCGAAACCCGTGCTATTATAAACAAATTTCTGAAATACGAAGACTATACTGCTGGCTCAATAATGACAACTGAGTTTATTGACGTAAAAGAAAATATGTCGTGTAGTACAGCTCTAAAAAGGGTAAAAAAAGTCGCGACAAATATGGAGACTATAAACGTAATTTATGTAACCAGCCCTGAGCGAGTACTTAGCGGTGTTATGTCGATAAGAGACTTAATTGTCGCAGATGAGGACGAAAAAATAGCAAATATAATGAATGAAAATGTAATTTACGCTGGCACAGACACTGACCAAGAAGAAATCGCACGTCTTTTCCGTCATTATGGTATTCTTGCTCTTCCTATTGTAGACAAAGAAAAGCGACTTGTCGGAATAGTAACTGTCGACGACGTAATTGATGTTATTGATGAAGAAGCGACCGAAGATATCGCAAAAATGGCCGCGATAACTCCTACAGAAAAGCCATATCTTAAGACTAGCACAACAAAATTGTGGCTCACTCGCGTACCATGGCTAATGCTCCTTATGATTTCAGCCACATTCACAGGTTTAATCATAAACAACAATGAAAGCACCTTAAGCAGCGGAATATACGGAATACTCCTTACCTCTTGTATCCCTATGATAATGGGTACCGGCGGTAATGCAGGTGGTCAAGCGTCTGCTACAATTATACGTGGAATCGCCGTCAATGAAATATCTTTCTCCGACTTTTTAAAAGTGATATGGAAGGAATTGAGAGTTTCTCTTCTACTAGGATTATCCCTATCGATTGTTTGCTTTGGCAAAATTTTACTTATTGACGGTTTGATTTTCGGCGTGGCAGGTGTAGATGCACTTTCCGCTCTTATAATCTCAATCTCAATGTTTGTAACCATAATTTTGGCAAAAATAGTGGGAGCTTCTCTGCCTTTGATTGCAAAAAAATGTCATCTTGATCCTGCAGTAATTGCAAGTCCATTTATCACTACCATCTTGGACATTCTATCCCTTTTGGTATATTGTTCGCTTGCAACATCATTTTTGATTTAAAAAAAACCTTCTTAATGTAAGAAGGTTTTTTTTTATTTCTCATATATTAAAGTTTTGTCGCAACATCCCATGCACGCCAAATTACAGTTCGGAGATTGCCTACATTTAGAGCATCGCCAACAATATGTACATGTTTTGAAGGTTTTGCAATAGGCGCTGGATTATATCCAATAGCAGTAATAATACTATCCGCTTTTACCTTAATTTGCCTACCATTTTGCTCGACTATTACGTATCCTTTACCAATCTCTTTACACATACTGTTTAAATAAACGGGCACTTTATTTGTTTTGAAGAAATCACGAAGATATGACGAATTGGCAAGACTAATATTATTAGCGACAATCAAGTCATTTTTTGCTTCCACAATAACAGGTTTTTTACCTTTTAGGAATAAGTCATACGCTATTTCACAACCAGATAGTCCACCACCTATGACTACCACATTGTCACCTACCTCTTTACCATTCAAATAATCCACCGCCTCAACAGCATTTTCAATGCCTGGCATGCGGAGTTTTTTAGCTTTTGCTCCTGTGGCAATTATCACCTCATCTGCATTAAGCTTTGAAATATCAGTTATTTCGGTATTGTATTTCACTTCAATCTTAAGGTTTTTAATTTGACGTCTAAACCACTCAATAAGCGCCTTATCCGCATGTTTAAATGAAGGCGCGGCAGCTGAAATAAATACACCACCAAGTCGGTCAGTTTTTTCATATATCGTAACTTTATGTCCGCGTAGAGTTAGGATACGAGCAGCCTCCATTCCACCAATACCACCCCCAACTACAGCAATATTTTTTCTTTTCTTTGCTGGCTTGTAGTCATACTTACCACCGTCCATTGACTTAGGATTAAGTGCACAACGTGACATATGTACTGAGTCAGCCATATCGCACGCATTGGCTACACCATTGTAATGAGACATTGTAAGACAAGCGTTGTGGCAGTGAACACATGGCATAATATCTGCCATTCTATCCTCTTTCAATTTTGTAACCCAATGGCTATCAACCAAAAACTGACGCGCAACTCCCATTCCATCAATGTCTTTGTTTTTGATAGCTTTTGCTGCTACATCTGGAGTCATTTTTCCAGCACAAACAACTGGGATATCTACAAATTTTCTAATATGTGCGCAATCCTCAAGATTGCAGTTTTGTGGCATATACACAGGAGGATGGGCCCAGTACCACGCGTCATATGTACCATTATCGGCATTAAGCATGTCATAACCCGCATCTTGCAGATATTTGGCAGCTTTTTCACTCTCTTTCATATCACGGCCGACTTCCTTAAACTTTTCACCAGGAAGTGCGCCCTCGCAAAAACCTTTTGTTTTGCTCACAACCGAATAGCGCAAAGATACCGGATACTCTTTTCCACATTCTGCTTTAATCGCCTTGACTATATCCACCGGGATACGATAGCGGTTTTCAAAACTTCCACCATACTCATCAGTACGATGATTGGTGTATGCGGTCGTAAACTGGTCTATAAGATAACCCTCATGGACAGCGTGTATTTCAACACCATCTACTCCAGCTTCCTTACACATTTTGGCAGTTTTTGCAAAAGCATCGACGATACGCTCAATCTCTTTTTTAGTGATTTCTCTACACTCAATATCTTCTTTCCAGCGCGCTGGCAAACGACTTGGCGCAGCAAGTAAATATCTTACATTGAAAATAGGTTTTACAAGAGCATTAAGTACTTTGCTTTTTGCCATAGGTACAAGTGCATTTGGAATAGAAAACGAACGTCCAAAACCAGCTGTCAATTGAATAAACATTTTTGCACCTGTTTTGTGAAATTCTTCCATGTATTTCTTTAATTTTTTGAATGCCCTCTTACTCTTGTAAAGCCAACCACCTCCAATCATATTTCTTAGTGGCGCAATACCCGGAATTATAAGACCCACGTCATGTTTTGCCAAGTCCATAAAGAAATCAGCAGAGTCTTTGTCGAAATGATGTGGTTCCATCCAACCAAAGATAGATGTTCCGCCCATAGGACATAGGACAATCCTGTTTTTTATCTCCACGTTTCCCACTTTCCATGGTGTGAATAATGATTCGTATTTTTTATCCATATACCCCTCCAATATATGTTTGTTATCTAAAATTTATCTTTTTTTATTAAAAATGTCAAATATACAAAATAATATTCTAAATCAAAACACAAAAAAGACCATAAAGGTCTTTATTTGTCTATAATATTATCCTCAATCCAGCGCACCAAATCACCACAGCGATTGATATCTTCATTCAAAAACTCATGACGACTCTCAGGATACAATACAAGTCGCACATTTTCACAGCCCACTTTTTTATAATACAGATAAAGTTTTGTGGTGCCTTTACCCATGTCCCCCACAGGATCAAGACTACCCGATACAATAAGCATCGGTAAGCCTTTCACAAGTGCCTTTTTGTATTTTCTTGAGTAAAGTGAATTTAAACCTTTGAAAAAAGAATGATAGAAATTATAACTGCAAGTATATTGACAGAATTTATCTTTAGCATACTTGGCATTATTTTCCTTATTAGTACTCAAAAAACACCCATCTTCAAATTTACTATTGTATGCACCAAAAGTAAGTTTTTCTACCAATCTACCTGGCGCCTTTTCACCTTTAAAGCCTTTGCCTAGATAAGATACAAATTGTCCGAAAAGAGTCAAAAATTTAGGATTTTTATTACTGCCACCTATAATCACTCCGTCCAAATCGCCACCGTATTGAGATATAAAATATTGTGCCAAAAAAGAACCATAACTAAATCCAAAAAGAATATACGGAAGATTTTCGTAGCTTTTCTTTGTTATATCCATCAATGTTTTCAAATCACTTATAGTATCAAAAAACATACTTCCCGCACAATATCCTAAATTGTCCTCATCAGTTTTGCCATGTCCCCTATGGTCATCCGCAACAACCACAAATCCCTCTTTATTAAAATACTCCGCGACTTTTTGATAACGCCCCGCATACTCTACCATGCCATGCACTATCTGCACAACTCCACGAGGGTTTTCCACGTCGTCCCATACATAATAGAATATTTTTTTACCTAGATTTTCAAAAGTTTTTGTTTTCATTTTGACCCCTTACTTCATTTAATCAATACACAAAAAGTAGGATTTATTTCTCATAAAAATTTTCGATATACTCGTCATAAGTAATTTGACGATTGAATGTTATTGTATCCTCAAGTCGTATAATTACGTTTGCTACCGAATTCATCAATTCTTGGTCATGAGAAGTAAATAAAATATTGCCTTTATAATTGATCATTCCTTTATTAAGCGCAGTTATGCTTTCAAGGTCAAGGTGATTGGTAGGTTCGTCAAAGATAAGGAAATTTCCGCTAGTCAACATCATTTTTGCTAGCATACAACGCGCCTTCTCTCCACCCGACAAAACTTTTGCTTTTTTCAAGCCCTCTTCTCCACTAAACAACATTCTTCCCAACCAACCACGAAGGAATGTTTGGTCCTTTTCTTCCGAAAATTGAGCCAGCCACTCAACAAGATTCTCTTCTTTGTCGTCGAAATACTCATTATAATTGTGAGGCATGTGACTCATTGTAATTGTTTTACCAAATTTGAATGTACCAGTATAATCGGTATCCTCACCTGCAAGTATCTTAAATAAAGCAGTTATTTTTGTTTCTTTCGAGGAAATAAAGCCTATTTTGTCACCTTTATTCACTCTAAAACTAACATTTTCGAAGAATCCCTTCTTTGTTAGATTTTCCACAACCAATATATCATTGCCCGCTTCTCTTTCCATTTTGAAGTCAATATACGGATACTTTCTGCTACTAGGCCTAATATCATTAAGTGTAATTTTTTCAAGTTCTTTCTTTCGGCTTGTCGCTTGTTTGCTCTTACTTGCATTAGCAGAAAAACGCGCGATAAAGTCTTGCAATTCTTTAGCCCTTTGTTCCATTTTCTTGTTTTGTTCTTTGGCTTGTCTTGCCATCAATTGGCTTGTCTCGTACCAGAAGTCATAGTTTCCGGTATACATATTGATTTGACCAAAGTCAACATCACAAATATGGGTACATACTTTATTCAAAAAGTGACGGTTGTGACTGACAATGATAAGAATATTTTCAAATTCAAGTAAGAAATCTTCAAGCGCTTTTGTAGCCACAACGTCCAAGTTGTTGGTAGGCTCATCAAGTACCAAAATATCTGGATTGCCAAACAAAGCTTGCGCAAGCAAAATCTTCACCTTCAAGACAGGCTCAATATCCGCCATCAATTTATTAAATACTTCTGCAGGCACATTAAATCTATTAAGCAAAGTCTCAGCGTCGCTTTCTGCCTCCCAGCCACCAAGCTCAGCAAACTCACTTTCAAGTTCTGCCGCTATCATACCATCATTTTCGTCAAAATCCGCCTTGGAATACAAAGCATCCTTCTTCTCCATAATCTCAACAAGACGTTTGTGTCCATGAATTACAGTATTTAGCGCGGTCAAATGATTGTAAGCCTCTTGGTTTTGATTTAGCACACTCATACGCTCATTTTGGCTAATTACTACTTCCCCTTTGTTTGGCGCTACCTCTCCTGTAAGTATCTTTAAAAATGTACTTTTGCCTGCACCATTAGCACCAATTATTCCATAACAATTACCTTTGGTAAATTTTAGATTCACATCTTCAAAAAGTTTTCGTCCGCCAAAACGCAGACCAACATTATTTACTTGTATCATTTCTACCTCATTATAGTTTTTTCAAGGATAGTTTAGCATAAAATGTTTATTAAACATATCTTTTTTGACCAAATCAATTAAAAAAAGTTTTTATTAAACAATATTTGGAAAATTCATTTTGCGATTATTGTCGAATGATGTTATTATAAAATATATAAATTTGCAAAATTATTTTGTAATATTGGAGGATTTATGAGCGTATTATTTACCGATTCAGACTGCGAACTTTGGTATGACGAACTTGAGAAATTAAATGTGAAAAATATCGATATGCCTTTCACCATTGACGGCATTGAATATATGTATGACCTTGGAAAAACCACTAATTTTGAGGATTTTTACTCAAAACTTAGAAAAGGTAAAAATGGCACCACAAGTGCATTAAATACAGAAAATTATAAAGAAATATTTGAGCCAATTTTTGCAGCTGGTGAAGATATATTGTATATCTCTTTTTCTCACGCAATGAGTGGAACTTTCAATCAATTGCGTATTGCTGTGAGAGAATTGAAAGAAAAATATCCAGAAAGAAAATTTACAATGTTTAATACAAATTGTATCAGTACTCCTTCCGCTATTCATGTAAAAGAAGCGGCTAGATTAAAGGCTGAGGGCAAGAGTGACGAGGATATTGTAAAACACTTGAAGGACTTTACTTCACAAGTATGCTGCTACATGATGGTGGACAGCCTTATGCACCTAAAACGTGGTGGAAGGCTAAGTGCTACAGCCGCTGTTGCTGGCTCTATTCTTAGCATAAAGCCTTTACTTACTTTTGATGAAAATGGCTCATTAAAGGTATTTAATAAAGTAATTGGCAGAAAAGCGGCAATCAATTTTCTTGCAAATAAAATCATAAACGAAGCAGTAGATGACGAAAAATATGAGGCATACGTAATGGATGCTGACTGCAGAGCTGAGACCGAGGCGATGTTAAAAAACATAAAAGAAAAACGCCCAAATCTTAAAATAAAACTTCAAACAATTGGTCCAGTTGTTGGGTGTCACTGTGGTCCTGGACTTATTGCAGTGGCTTTTGTTGCGAAAGAACGTCCAATCGCAATAAACGACATAGACAAAGCAGTAGAGGTTTTCTAAATAATGATTGAAATTGTAGAAGTAAAAACAAAAAAACAAATTAAGGAATTTACATATTTTCCTCTAAAACTTTACAAGGACTGCCCTTACTACGTCCCTCCCTTTATTAGCGACGAGCTTAATATCTTCAATAAGAAGAAAAATGCTAATCTTACCGAAAGTGAGATTGTAGGTTTTCTTGCGTACAAAGACAACAATCTCGTAGGACGTATTGCGGGCATTTTACACCACACCGACAATAAAATTACTGGAAAAAATCGTGTAAGAATTAGCCGTGTAGATTTTATTGATGATTTCGAAGTCAGTGCTGCACTATTCAATGCCGTAGAAAACTGGGCAAAAAGTATAGACATGAATGAAGTACACGGGCCTCTAGGCTTCAATGATTTAGAACGCGAAGGTTTGCTTATCCGTGGTTTTGACGAAATGAGTGATTTTGAGGAAAATTATTCGTATGAATACTATCCAAAACATTTTGAAAAAGCAGGTTATGGCAAAAGTGTAGACTGGAATGAATATCTTATAAGTATTCCAGATCAAGTTGACCCAAAAATTGAGAGACTTTCTGAAGTTGTTATGAAAAGATACAAACTTCGCACCGTCGAATGCGGTCTTAACAAAGCAATCAAACTTTACAAAGACCAAATTTTTGATTTGATTGAAGAATGTTATAGCCCACTATATGGAGTTGTGCCACTAAATGAAAAACTTAAAAAACAATTCATTGGTCAATTTAAGCTCCTTCTTACAATGGACTACTTGACCTTGGTAATAAACGAGGAAGACCAATTGGTAGGTTTTGGGCTTGTCTTCCCTTCTCTTGCAAAAGCAATGCAAAAGACAAAGGGCAAGATA
Organism: Clostridia bacterium; assembly: GCA_045654505.1. Taxonomy (GTDB): domain Bacteria; phylum Bacillota; class Clostridia; order Christensenellales; family UBA1242; genus UBA11490. Next base: position 104,654 of record JAZONM010000017.1, read on the forward strand.
CTTTCACCTCACATCTTTTCTCTGCTAAAAGCCTTGAAGAAAAATGATACCATTGACCTTGCCTTAATCGCCGTAAAGCCTTCATACCAAACAAAAGGTGTTGCTGCTGTTATTCTTGCAAGAAACATCAAAAACTTTGTAAAAAATGGCATAAAATGGGCAGAAACCAATCTCCAACTTGAGAACAATAATAGCATTCATGCACTATTTAGTGGTTTTGAAATGAGACATCACAAAGATAGAAGATGTTATATAAAAACAATAAAATAATAATTATTTATAGTCTATCAAATACAAAAAAACACCTATATTTAGGTGTTTTTTTATGTTTTAATTTGTTTTTAGTTAAAAACTTTCATTTTAATCTGCGAAAATATTACTCTTCGACCACATTTTCTTGCGGTTTTCTTACGGCAAGAAGTTGGACCACCAACAACATTCCGACACCAACGATAAGAAGAGGTATTGCGATTACAGGACGGGACGAGTAAGCCAAAAACTCCACATTCCCTACTGTCACTTCCACTATCTTTATATCATAGTCAAGACCATTTTCCGCATCAAACAAATTAGTGGTAACGCTTTTATTGGTTTTATCAATTTCGACTTCAGATTTTCCTAAAATTGTCAGATTTTCAAAAGTTGCCGTAGCTACTTTTCCCTTACTGTCTTTAAGTTTTACATTAAGAGTACCTGACACAATTTCTGTTGTGTGATTGTCGATTTCACCCTCAAGTTGGATTGTATAAAATTCATCATCTGGAGACGCAATTCCGACCTCAATTTCCAAATCATGATTAAAATCATCATTAAACTCAATAGAGAAAAGCAAAATCCCCGCAACCAACATTACACAAGCCACTATTCTTATGATTAAGTAAAGGATATTCTTTTTAGTCTTTACAATATTTCCCATATTTCACCTCTAAAGTAGAATATATCAAATTTTATAATTAGTCAAACATTCAAATGTTCAGTGTATTAAATGTTTTTATATATACTTTCAGCCGCTTTAATTCCGTCCACAGCACTTGTCATAATACCTCCAGCATAACCAGCGCCTTCACCAATTGGATATATTCCCTTGATGCTACTCTGAAAATTTTCGTCACGAAGTATTGTAATAGGCGAGCTACTCCTACTCTCAATAGCAGTCATTATGTTTTCACTTCGCGCAAAACCTTTTATTTTCTTATCCAACAATGGAAGTGCATCTTTTATACTTTCATAGACGAATTGAGGGAGACATTCTTTGATTTTTACATGTTTTACATTAGGTCTATAAGTAGGACTTATTATCGAAGCATTGGACCGGCCTAAAAAACTCCCCACACTCTCACAAGGTGCAACAAAATTTCCACCACCCAATTGAAATGCAAGCCTTTCGTATTTTTCTTGAAAGCGAACACCCGCAAGGACATCGTCACTTTCAAAATCATCAGGTGTCACATTTACAAGAAGCGCAGAATTAGCATTTACCTTATCACGCGAAAAATAGCTCATTCCATTTGTTACTATTTCACCATCATTTGATGACGACGCAACAACCTCTCCTCCTGGACACATACAAAAAGTAAATACACTTCTTCCATTTGGAAGATGTTCTACCAATTTGTAATCAGCATTAGGCAAATGCTTATCATAATCTTTACCATATTGTGCTTGATTTATCATTTCTTGCTTATGCTCTATCCTTACACCCATAGCAAAAGGTTTTTGCGCCATCTTTATTTTCATATCATTAAGCATCGAAAAAGTATCTCTAGCACTATGACCAAGAGCTAGTACCAATGTTTTTGTAGACAGTATAAATGTAATGTTTTTGACAATATCATAGATGTTTACGTCATAACCAGACGAAATATTGCCACCAAAACCCGTAAATTTACAAGAAAAGTGAAATTTGCCACCAAGAGAAATTATTTCTTTTCTGATGCTTTTTACTATGTCTTTTAGATTGTCACTACCAATATGTGGTTTTGCTGTATATAGTATTTCTTTAGGTGCGCCGTGATAGTAAAATTCATTAAGTACATATTTACAGTATGACGAATTAAGATTAGAGTTTAGTTTTCCGTCACTAAATGTGCCAGCACCACCTTCACCAAATTGAACATTTGAGTATTTATTAAGTGCGCCACTTTCCCAAAATTTCCTTACAGAAATTTCTCTCTTATCTACTTCTTCTCCTTGTTCGACGATAATTGGCTTCAACCCCATTCGCGCAAGCATCAATGCACAAAACATTCCTGCAGGTCCAAAACCCACAACTATAGGTGAATACGGCAACGTCTTTTTTTCATACTTCAATACACTTCTATCAAGAACATATTTTAGATTTCTATATCTATTTTCCAACTTTCCCGAAAGAGCGACAGCGATAGACGCAACATAACACACATTAGGTTTTTTCCTAGCATCAATAGACAATTTAACAAACTCAAATTCTTTTACATCATTTATAGAAATTTTCAAATTCTTCGAGACTGCATTTTTTACATCTTCTGAAGTAAAACCAACCTTTAGTTTTATATTATCAACTTTTATCATACACAATCTCCGACAATAGCCCCACTAGTCCAAGCCCACTGCAAGTTATATCCACCACACTCACCATCGACATCCACTATCTCCCCGCAAAAATACAAACCCTCGTACTGTTTTGATTCAAGATTGTTGGTAAGCGACGAAAGTAAAACACCACCGGAGTGCACTTGATTATTTGGATAATATCCATCAATAGAAAACTCTAAATGAATTATCGCATCTACAATTTTATCAATATTGGATTTATTTATTTTCAAAACTCCACTTTTCTTTAAAATAATAGAAGCCACTTCATCATGAAACCAGCCTTTAAAAATATCATTTTCGTCCATTCGAGAATGTAACATTTTTACTATTTCTTCACGAGAAAAATCGGGCATAAGATTTATTATTATTTTACCCTTATAAATACCAGCTCTCGCAAATAACGACGAAAGATTAAATATTACTATACCACTCAATCCCTCATCTTTAAACAAAACTTCGCCTCTATCAGTCTTGCTCTTCCCGTTGCAAATAGCGGTAACCTCAACATCACTCAATCTCACACCAGACAACCTTTTAAAACTTTCACACTTCAATGCACAAAGGCTTGGATTGAAAGTCTTTAGAGCAATATCAAACTTAGAAATGATATTTGACTCAACAAAAGAACCAGTAGACAAAACTACACTTTTTGACAAATACTCAGATTTACTTGTCAATATTGTGTAGTTGTCATGACACTTATTTATATCTTCTACTACCTCTGACATTTTAAATTCGATCTGATTTTTTTGCAATTTATTATTAAGAATATCAATCACACTCTTAGCAGTCCTAGAGTATGGATACACCCTTCCTTCTTCATCAGTATACGTAACAAGTCCTAAATCATTAAAAAAACTCAATGTCTTACGCTCATCAAATCGAGAAAGGTAATCACCTATATTTTGATTGAAATATTTACTAGCCATATTGATATTTGTAAGATTGCACTTGCCATTTCCGGTCACCATAAGTTTTTTTGCGGGATACAAATCACCATCAATTAGAAGCACTTTTTTTCCTCTTTGAGATGCTCTAATAGCACACATTACTCCACTAGCACCAGCGCCAACAATCACCACATCATATATTACATTGTTTTGTTTTGTACTCATATTAAACACCTCTCAATTTTAACACAGCCAATGTTTCTACATGCTTTGTATAAGGAAACATATCGTATGGAATTATACTTATCACCTCATAATCCGGACATACACTCTTTAAATTATATATGTCACGAGCAAGAGTGCTAGGATTGCATGATATATACACAATTTTTTCTGGTCGGCTCAATGCTAAGGCTTCCATTACATTTTTGTCACAACCTTTTCTTGGCGGATCCAAAATGACAGTTTTCTTCCCCTCGATTTCCTTCACAAGTTTTGGCAAAATCTTTGCGCTATCGCCACAAAAGTTTTTCATATTGTTTATATTATTATCTTTCATAAGATTGTTTGCTGATTCTACAGCAGGTTTCACAATCTCAATACCATAAGCATACTTGCATTTTTTACTACATATTGCAGTCAACAAACCCGCTCCACTATATGCATCAATCACAATATCGTCACTAGACACTTCATCTAGGACCGCGGAGTAAATCTTACGTTTTATGTCATTATTAACCTGCATAAAACTAGCATTATTGATTGAATATTTTATTCCAAATTCATCAATCGCAATATTTTCAAAGCCATACACATGTCTGAAATCATGGGTCATTATAACATTTGATTTTTCTTTATTTATATTGAAAGATAATCCAAATTTATCAAATTTGGCCTTTAATATATCCACTATAATTTCAGTTTTAGGCAAATTTTCTCCATTTATTACAACCGTAAACAAGTAAATACCACCATAATGACGTCCTACAATATGCCTTAAAACACCCTTGCCATTATCTTCATCATAGATGCTCACATTTGTTTTAGCAATAAATTGGTCAATACACGAAATATATTCTTTTACCCAATCTTCCTGAATAAGACAATCATCAATGTCGACAATATCATGCGAATATGATTTATACATTCCGATTTTTTTAGTTTTTGGATTTATTGGAAATGCAAGTTTGTTTCGATATCTAAAATCTTTTTCACTCAATACACATGGCAAAACCTCAATATTTTCTTTGCCAATATGTGTAATTGCATTCTGTACTTGTTCTCTTTTAAAATCCAAGGTCTTACTGTACTCAATATGTTGGGACTGACAACCACCACATTTCTCAAAATAGGGACATTGAGGGATTGTGCGATATGGGCTCTTTTCCAATACTTCAATAATTTTGCACACATAAGCTTTTTGTTTTGTATTGATGATTTTTACGCGTACTTTTTCACCAACAATAGCAAAAGGAACAAATAGCACAACACCGTCGTGTTTTGCTATTCCTTCCATATTACAACCCATATCTATTATTTTTACATCAATAATGTCGTTTTTTCTTAGCATATCTTTCACCGATTTTATTATATCACATAAAATAATCACTTACAATTTAAAAAATAAACATAAGCTAATGTCTATTTTATTTTAGATAAGAAGATTCTAAATCAAAAAATAAAAAGCAGACAATCGTTATGTCCGCTTTTATTTGTTTTTATTTGAGAATTTTTTTCTATACACATACCAAGTGATAATTAAAACCTGAATTGGAATAGGTATAATAAACACCAACCAAATTTGTGTCGCATGAATGGTAAGATAAAGTGCCAAAGCCAATGTCCACACCAAACCAGATAATGCAATAGCACGAGAAAGATTATTACCCCAAATTTCCGTAAACACAAGCGATACCACAAAACTCGCAGGCAACGCATAGATAAAACTCAACCATGCATTTTGCACATCAGGTATTATCATTCCGATACAAGCAAAAACAACAGTAGCAGCAACCCATACTAAAAATATCGCCATGAGAGTAATTAGTGTGTGTTTTTGTTTTAACAAAGGCAAGAGTGCCTTTACCGATTTTTTCTTTTTTTCATTATCAGAAAGCAGAGTATCCACACTAATTTTATACAAATCAGCTATTTCTTTCAAAACAACCACATCAGGTAAAGATTCGCCTCTTTCCCATTTTGATACCGATTTATCGCTATAACAAAGCTTTTCTGCAAGCTCAGCTTGTGTAAGATTGGCTAGTTTTCGGTAGTATATTAAATTTTTAGCTACAATATCCTTCAATTCTTCCATAAGTACATTATATCAAATATTTACACATAGCACAACAAAATTTACCGCCCAAACACACTTCTCTACTGAGAGTAGAATGCAATTTTCAGTCACTCTACTACTCAGATTTCGATATATTTATATAGTAAAAATCTCTAAATATGTTATAATAAAACTATGAGCATGAAAATGAATCTTATTAGGCAAATACTTTCCTATGAAAAAGAAAAGAAAAAACTAACCAATAAGAAAAAACAAAACATGAAAGATATTTACAAGTCTTTATCAATAAACGACAGTGCACGCAAAGCTCCTCAGAGTATTGCAAAATTTGTTATGCGAGATATAGAGACTTCTCCAATTATCATAGAGAACACCCCATGTCTACACTTTAGGATGAAAAAAAACCGTAAATATTTTGCAAAGACAACACCTCAAAAAGATACAACAATCTTCTACATTCATGGTGGTGGTTTTTGCTCAGGCTTTGCAGAACAAGGAATATACCTAATAAAAGTACTATTGAAAAATTTTGGTTGTGATTGTATCGCAGCAAAATATTCGTTGTCGCCAGAATACATATTCCCAAAAGCACTAGATGAATTGGAGAAAATTTATTACAATATTAAAAAACAATACAAAAATATTATTATACTTGGCGAGTCTGCAGGAAGTAATCTAACAATCGCGCTGATGAAAAGACTCAAGTCAAAAAGAAAAACTCTTCCGTCCTGCGCAATACTCCCATCAGGATTTTACGACTTGTCTCGTGAATGTTTTTGTCACAAAGAAAACGAGAAAAGTGACGTATCTTTATCAAACAATCAATTAAAATACATGGGGCTTTTATATGCTTTTGGAGAAAACATGGGACCAGATATGGACTATGAGATTTTACAAAATCCACTTATATCTCCCGTTTATGCAAAATTGACTGGTTTTCCCCCTCTCTTTTTCAGCGTATGCAAAGACGAAATATTGTATGACGATACGCTAGAGATGGTGAAAAACTGTCAAAGAGACAACGTAAAATATGTTTTGCATGAAAGTAAAAAATGTTTTCACGCATTCGGGATTTTAGGTGATTTCTTCCCTGAAAGCAACAAAGTAACAAAAGAAGTAATTAAATTTATTGTAAATAATACCGATTTGAAAATTTCTTATTCCAATTATTCAATAAAAAAGAAGGCTTAATAACCTTCTTTTTATTTTCTAATACCTTAATTAAAAGTTTTATTCAAAAACAACTTTTACAAAGTTCTTTTTGCCTTTTTGCAAAATCAAATAGTTGTCTTTTTCACAATCGGCCTTAGTCACAATGTATGCAAAGTCTTTAATTTGTTGGCCATTGACAAGTACTCCTCCTTGTTCGCACATACGACGACCTTCACTCTTGCTCTTTACAAGTCCGCTATTTAAAAGTAAATCACAAATAGGATTTTCAATTTGATTTGTGCTAAATGTAGGCACATTATCCATATTTGTACCGCCACCAAACAAAGATTTGCTGGCCTCAGCTGCTATCTTTGCATCTTCCTCTCCACGAACAAACTTTGTTATCTCATAGGACAACACTTTTTTAGCATTTACAATGTCTTCTTTAATAAGTCTCCTTACCTCGTCCATAGGCACATCTGTAAATAGCGCAAACATCATCTCTACACATGCATCAGGGGTTTGGTATACGCCTTGATAGAAATCATATGCGGAAATTTTGTCTTTATCAATCCAAATAGCACCTCGCTCGGTTTTGCCCATTTTCTTTCCGTCTGGTGTAAGAAGTAGTGGATTGGTCGCACCAATCAATTCGATATTGGTATTATTTGCAAAATTCAGTTTTCTTTGCAATTCGACACCAGCTACAATATTGCCCCATTGGTCTCCACCACCATATTGCAATGTACAACCATATTCTTTATTTAGATGCACAAAATCATACGCTTGCATCAACATATACCCCATCTCAAAGAAAGTAAGACCACCCTCTTCAATACGATTTTTGTATATTTCATTAGACAGCATCTTATTAACATTGAAATGAACACCAATTTCACGCATGAAATCAATATAAGAGTAGTCATTAAACCAATCAGCATTATTGACAATTATCGCAGGATTTTCCCCGTCAAAATCAAGGAATATTTTTAATGTCTCCTTGATTTTATTGATATTATTTTCAATATCTTCTTTTGTCATTATTTTGCGCATTTCACTTCTACCACTTGGATCGCCAACACATGCAGTAGCGCCTCCCATCAAAAGCAAAACTTTATGTCCCGCCTTTTGAAAACGACGCAAAATGCAGTATGGCACACAATGCCCAATGTGTAGACTACTAGCAGTAGGGTCTGTACCCTCGTAAAGAGTGACTGGTATACCACTCTCTAGCACTTTTTTAAGTTTTTCTTCATCTGTGCATTGATACAAAAGTCCACGTTCTTTTAGCACATTAAACAAATTTTTATCTACTTTAGTCATTTTTTCCTCCAAAAACAAAACACACCTCGCCTAAAATTTTAAGGACGAAGTGTGTCATTCGTGGTACCACCTTAATTCGCTGCATCAAAACAGCCTCTTTGTCTTATTACCTGTAAGACATCAGTCTGCTCCGTCAAGTGTAATTCAAAAACATATCCGTCAGAGTTTTTCACCCACCAACTCCTCTCTACAAGCTGTCAATATGTTTTCTACTAGTCAAGACATCATTGCAAATATTTAACTATATTTAGTATATCACCAAGAAAAACACCTTGTCAAGCGTACATTTAAGCATTTCTACTAATATACTTTTGATTTATCTTACCTAAAAGCCCAACAAATAACTTATTGTATGTTTCATAGTCTTCAAGAATAAGATACTCATCAGCTTTGTGAGCCAAACTTAAGTCACCAGCCCCAAAAATAACAACTTCTCCTCCAATTTTTTGGAAATATCCTGCCTCACTTGCCGCCATAAATTCGGTCTCAGTCAATTTATTCTCATCACAAAATTTTCTTATCAAAGAGTCTTTCTTCCTTTCAAACTCTGGTATAATAAGTGTATTAAACATTTTTATTTCACTTCCAGAATATTGACCTTCTAATTGTTTAAACAGCTTTTGTAAATCTTTTAATATCAGATTGATATATTTTGCCGAAGTGCTTCTTATATCAAACTTAATACATGATGAATCTGGCACAATATTTATAGCCGACCCTCCCTCAACAATTCCGCAATTTACTGTAGTATTAGGATATGCTGAACTTAGATATTCAAGTCTATCAATAATTTTTGCCATTATATAACACGCATTGATACCAAGCGCTGGATTACAACTGTGACAACTCTTTCCCTTGATTGTAATAGAATATTCATAACATCCTTTATTGCTAGTACATATATTGAGCCCCGTAGGCTCACCGATAATTGTATACCTAGGCTGAATATTATTCGATTTTAAAAATTGACAAATTTTTTCTATTCCTTGCAAATCTGTTTCTTCGTCACTTGTTATACACACAATTGTCGGGATTTTTAATTTTTTAATTGTTTCAATGTTTTCAAGTATACTAGCAAAATAACATTTCATATCTATTATTCCAAGTCCAAAAGCCTTGCCGTCTACAATTTTTAGTGAAAAGGGATTGACTGTATAATTTTTGTCCGCAGGAACAGTATCAATGTGCCCTGACAGAATCAAAGCTTCTACATTATTTAATTTTGTATTTATTCCTATAACTAAATTATATCTATTATTCTTATCTGTATGTATCTTTACTATTTCTTTCGAAAAAGGCTTAAATTTTTTAATGAGATATTTGATTATCTTATTATTATTGTCATAACTCTTAAGTGAGACCAAATCTCCAATTATTTTCTTACTATTCATAATTTCCTTCCTTTATTATTCATAATTAAATAAAAAATCTGACGAGAAAATTTTCGTCAGATTATATTTAATAAAGTTATCTGACGGCACATAGAAAAACTCTTGTGCCGAAAAAACAGCACAAGTTATGAACCATGATGATACATATTCAAAACAACCTTAAAAATTTTCATTTTCCCCTCAAATTTTCTTTATGTACTCATTATAACAGCAAATTACATTTTAGTCAACCATCGGCATCACTTAAAAACTTTACCCAAATCTTATTATACATGATATTTCATGTCATTAAAAGTCACCAAACACTTGTTTTCATGGCGTTTTTGTAATATAATCAAGATATCAAATAAAAAGGTGAAAAAATGAAAAACATTATCCTTACTGGCGACAGACCAACAGGTAGACTACACATCGGACATTATGTAGGTTCTCTTCGCGAAAGAGTACGCATTCAAAACGAAGGCAACTTTGACGAAATGTATATTATGATTGCTGATGCTCAAGCTTTGACAGACAATTTTGACAATGTAAACAAAGTAAAAAACAATATAATCGAGGTTGCACTTGACTATATGGCATGCGGACTTGACCCCAATAAATCCACTCTTTTTGTGCAATCACTTATCCCCGAACTTACCGAACTATCATTTTACTACATGAATCTTGTGACCGTGAGTCGTCTCCAACGCAATCCCACAGTAAAGAATGAAATCAAAATGCGCGAATTTGAAAAAAGCGTGCCTGTAGGTTTCTTCACATATCCAATAAGCCAAGCAGCCGATATTACTGGTTTTAGGGCAAATATCGTACCTGTGGGCGACGACCAATTACCAATGATTGAGCAAACACGCGAAATTGTGCGTTCGTTTAATAATATCTATAATTGCGATGTCCTTGTCGAGCCAAAAGCTGTCCTTCCCAACAACAAAACTTGCCACCGTCTTCCTGGCATCGACGGCAAAGCAAAAATGAGTAAATCACTAGGAAATTGTATATATCTAAGTGATAATGAAGCCACTATAAAACAAAAGGTCAATGCAATGTACACTGACCCAAATCACATAAAAGTCGCTGATCCTGGCCAAGTGGAAGGCAATGTCGTCTTTACTTACCTTGACGCATTCTGTAATGATAGTCATTTTGCAAAATATCTTCCTGATTACAAAAACCTTGACGAACTTAAAGCCCACTATCGCAAAGGTGGTCTTGGTGACATGAAGATAAAAGGTTTCTTGTACAATATTTTGATAGAGACTCTATCACCTATTCGTGCTCGCCGCGAACAACTTGCTAAAGACCCTGATAAAATTTATGCAATACTTCGTAAAGGCAGTGAGAAAGCCCGCAAAACTGTACAAAAAACACTTAATGACGTAAAAACCGCAATGGGCATCAATTACAATTTTTAAAAACAAAAAACACTCTATTAGTCACTTACTTTTGAAACTAGTGTAATAATGAGAGAATTAGAATAAAATTTCTAGTTCTCTTTTTTCTTGGCTGCTTTATGCCGTGAAAGGTACTTGATAAGAGAAGAAATGAAAACACAATATAAAAAGGCAGAGAAACACAAAAGGCAAAGCCCTAAGCACAAATATCATTTCTCTGTCTTAACCAGCAAAAGAAACCTCATTTCAGAGACTCTTGTCAAGTACACCATGAAATAAATTAGCCATTGTATAGAATAGCAAAAAGCGAAAGTGTGTTAAGTTCACCAACACTTTCGCTTTTTGTCTGTTTTAATTTGTTTGTAGAAGTGTGCTTGTCTGGTGGAGCGAAGCTACACCACTTGTATATAAACAAGCACACTTCTAACTGCCATTTTAAAATTAAACGAATATTTATTTTAAAAATTTCTTCAAATTTCAATACAGAATTAAACTGTTCATGTTATAATAAATATATTATATTTTAGTTTCAATTTTTAAACATTAAAAGATATAAGGAGCAATCTGTGACCAAGCATATATCAATTGCAACCAAAAGAAATTTTGATAAACTAAACAAAGATTTAAGTTCGCACAAATTTATTAGTCGAGCAAATAAATTAGACTCTAAAAAGACTATTATTCCTATTGAATATTATTCTAATATCGAAAACGTCAGTAAAATAAATTCAATCATTGATGAAATAGGTAATAATGATATTTCTTTAATTATAGATAATTTAATAATATCTCTTTTCAAAAGAGAAAATTTAGTTTACTTTGATGATGATACTATAAAAAGCAGATACAAATATGTTCAAGAATTTGTATCTGAATTAAAATATGAAAAAAATCTATCAAGCGTTGAATTACCAGTAGATGAATGTGATCCCATAGGAATAGTATATCAACAAATCATTTCTGAGGGTGAAAAAAATAAAAAAGGTTCTTACTATACCCCTAAATCAATTGTTAATACTTTATTAAATGTTAAGAATAAAAAAGATGATGTTTTTTGTGATCCGTGTTGTGGTACGGGTATGTTTTTGATGAAAGCATTAGAAACATTTAAACCTGAAAATATTTTTGGATATGATATTGACCATATTGCGGTTAAGATTGCTAGAGCAAATATGTTTTTAAAATTTCCAAATGTAAATTACGTAAATAATATTCAGTGTTGCAATTTTTTAACATTAAATAAAAATAAAAAGTTTAATTATATTATAACTAACCCACCATGGGGTAGTTATAATAATTCTAATGAAAGCAAAACATTTTCTTGCGTTACTTCAAATGAATCTTTTTCTTATTTTATAGAACATTCTTTAAGACATTTGTTGCCTGATGGAATTTTGCATTTTCTATTACCAATATCAATATTGAATGTCAAACTTCATTCTGATATAAGGAAAATAATTGTTGATAATTACAAAATTGAAGAAATAAATATGTTTGGAAAATGTTTTAAAGGTGTATTGACTGATGTTGTTAGCTTAAAACTTTCAACTAAATTTTTAGATGAGTACTCTTATAAAATAAGCAACCAATACGGCAAAACGATGGAAACCCCTATTTCATTTGTGAGAGCAAATAATAATTATAATATATTGTTACTAAATACTATTGATATACCTATTCTTAATAAAATTTGCAAAAGAGAGTGTGTTTATTTATCTGAAGCAAAATTTGCATTAGGGATTGTTACTGGAAATAATCAAAATCAACTAAAAAATTGCTTGGCTGAAAATTTAAGGCCCATTATTACAGGGAAAGAAATTCAAAAGTATTATATGAAAGATGCTAAGTATTTTATAGAATACAATAGAAGAAATTTTCAACAAGTGTGTGCTGATACATTTTTTGAAGCTGATAG
>JAZONM010000018.1:0-79202 GCA_045654505.1 Clostridia bacterium
TATTGGGATATTCTCTTGTTGGTTTATTTGTTGGGTTATTACAAACATTGGTTTGCGTTATTACCGGGTTTATACTTTCTCTGATAACTAATGTTGGTTTTGTATCTATTGGAAATATTTTGCTTTTAATTATTGCTCAATTACCAATACTTATTACAAATATCTTTTTAGGAATATTGTTTGGAACTATATTTAATGACAAATCAGCACCAGGTATTTGTTCTGTATTTATAAGTTTAGCTGGAATACTTGGTGGTTGTTGGATGCCGATTGAAACAATGGGCGGTTTTGAAACTTTTTGCAGATTTTTACCATTTTACCCATCAGTTTATATTGGTAGAATAATTACTAATTCAAAAAATGCATTAGGAATTACTTATTCTTTTAATAATGTTGCTGGCTTTGGTTTAATTCCTATAAGTTTGTTTATGATTGTTAGCATATTTTTTGCAATTATTGCATTTAAGAAAAATATGGTAAGTGATAAATAAAAAATATTATAATGGCAGTTAGGCGTGTGCTTGTCATATACAAGTGTTCTCGCTTCGCTCGAACAGACAAGCACACGTCTATAAACTAAATAAAGCAGACAAAAAGCGAAAGTATTGGTGAATGTAACACACTTTCGCTTTTTGCTGTTATATAATGGCTAATTTATTCCATGGTGTACTTGACAAGAGTCTCTGAAATAAGATTTCTTTTGCTGGTTAAGACAGAGAAACGATATTTGTGCTTATGGCTTCGCCTTTTTCGTTTCTTTGCCTTTTGATATTATGTTTTCATTTCTTCTCTTGTCAAGTATCTTTCACGTCATAAAGTAGCCGTTAAAAAAGAGTTAAGATATCCCTATCTCAACTCTAATTATTACACTAGTTTCAAAATGCAGCGACTAATCAGGTCTTTTTTTTTGTTATTATTCTTCTTCTGATGACTCGTCGTTTTTATTGTCGTCAATGGAATTTTTGTTGTCTTTTGCAGTATCTTTAATTTTAAGAGATTTCACTTTTTTAGACTTTGAGATTTCCTTGCTTTGTTGGTCTTTCTCACGCATAGTGTCTTGACTGTGTTTTCTTTTAAAGGTTATGTACCATATTACTAGTGCAATAATAATAACAAATGTAATAGCAAATAATATAATTGCAGTTGTTATTAAAGGAGACCCTCCGTCCATTGTAATATATTTTGTATCAACATAGCCTGCACGGATTTTATTGTCACCGTCTAAATATCTGACCATTGTAAATTCTGCTTCTTTGTCATAATTATCTACATAAATACGTTGGTCATTGCTAAGTGCTCCAATAATTTCTTCTTTTTCTACATTGGAGTATACATTTACAAAGGTCGAGTAGTCATATATTTTGACGGTTGCATTTGATGAGAATTTTTCGGATATATTTACATTTTGTGTAACATATGTAGAAGGGACATAACCATATGTATTATTGATAAGTCTTACTATATAGTATTGAGTGTCAAGTCCATCTATAGAAATAGGGTAGACGCCGTCTGCTGTAAGTACTGTACCAATATTTTCTACACTTTCTACTTCAAGATTTCCTTTGATTGTAGGGAATTTGTAAATAGGAGAATTGGCATCTGTGGTGATAAGCGAAAATTTATTATTGTCGGTCTCTACTGTGTATGTTTCGATTGCGCTTGTCTCTACATAACCCAATTTTACTTCATTGCCTACTACGTACAGAATGTATGTAAATTGACTGGTATTTTTCTTTGTATCGAGTATAACGACATTTTTGTCGCTAGAGAATAGGTCGTGATTTCCTACATAATTGATATACTCATATACAAAATTATTCGCTTTTAGTACTCCAAATTTAACAACATCTGTATATCCATTAAGTGAAGTAAGAACATATTTTTGGAAGGGCTCTACTGTGTCGTATCCATAACAGAATATGTCTTCTTTGAAGTATACGAAAGAAGAAGTTTTCTTATCAAAGCCATATATACTGCCATCTTGAGGATTGACACGAATAATAGAAACTTCTTGTCCTGCATTCCACTCAACTTCTACATCGTCAGTAGACTCAATAACGTCGTCTTCAAAACATACTTTATGTATTTTGTTTTCTCCCTCGCATACTACATAGATAAGTTGGTTGATAGGACAGCTAAAACTTGTTATGTCGTTTTCAAATTCAATAGGAGTAGGGTCAAGTATGAATGTATTTGTGCTGTACTTGTATAATTTGTTGCCGCTGCTAATAAACAAGTATTGGTCAAGGTTTTGAATAAGGCTAAAACTATCTAGTGTTATTCCGCTAAGATTGTATTGTCCTTGGGTAAAATTATTCTTGGTGTCAATGGAGATTATTTTTTTGTTGTCTGTTTCAAGCATATAAATAATACCGTTGTCACATATGCAAGCGTCACTAATGTGTGATGAAATACCTATCGGCTCAATGCTTGTATTTGTAAATATATTTATGCCGCATAGTTTTGAAACAATACCGTCGGTTTTTATGTAGTATAAAGTATTGTCTTTAGCTAGCATTAAAGATTTGGCAAAATATTCTGTACTTTCTTCTTTAAGATCAATAATGTGTGTTGGTTGATTATTTTTAAGGACTTGTATGCGGTGGTTGTTTTTATCGGATACGAAGACATAATCATTGCATTTTAATGTAAAATCATTTACATCGTCAAATCTACCGACCTCACTTCCTTTGCCTTTTACTAGTACTAATTCGGAGTTTAAGGGTTTTTCATCACCAACAGCAATTTCGTATTTTCTTATGTCGCAATCTGTGTTGTTGTAGAAGTATAGATTGTCTTCATTTATGTAGATTTTATTATCGGCATAACCGCTTCCGTCAAAAGATTTTACTTTCTCCTCATCGGTATCTGGATCGTAGAAGTAAATTGCCTCTGTTCTTGAATATACAAAATAATTTTTAGTATCAATAGAGTATATTGAAGATGATTGTATATCAGCAAATAGCGGTTTTGTAATAGGACTTGATACACTTATGCCTGTAGTATCATAATTGAAAGGATATAAGGTGTTGTCCTTCACAATATATATTTTATTTTTACCGATTGTGATTGAGGATGTTGTGTCAATATTTCCGCTGATAGCACTAAGGTCAAAAGTCTTAGTTTCACCGATTATTGTAGTAGGGTCAGCAATGTCTGTGAAGTAAGTGACTTTCAAAATGTTTGTTGAAGGGGTTGTGCCTTGAGTCTCTATTGTAGCAGTAACATATTTTTCGCCGTCATAGAAAATACGGAATGGTTCATTGGTAAAATTGTTTAAAGTGATTGTGGAGTAAGTAGTGTTGTTTAAGGTGTTAGTGTCTATCAAAAGATACGAATTGTGGTCGTATCCTACATACAAATAACCATTTGAGTATTGCATGCTTGATACATTTCTCAAAGCATTGACATTTGATATGATCTCAATAGTAGCATTGGTGTCCATATTGTACGCATATACTGTATAATAATTGGTCAATCCTTCTGTGTGGGAAAGTTTTGAGTAGTACATGCTAGTGCCATCTGTTGTAAAAGTCTCTACATTGTTTAAGTCGACATACTGGTCGCATTCGTATGTGTGATATGTCTTAATATTTGGAGTGACTTGAGTGACTTCTTCGGCGATAGTATCGCTGTGTGGCACCAAAAATAGTCCAAAACTAAGAATGGAAATAAGTACACCAACAATAATTTTTTTCATGTTTTACCTCGAGATTATCTTATGTATATTTAAATAAATTAACTATATTATAACAATAAGACATTTTTTTACAAAATACTTTATAAACTTTTTGATAAATAAAACCTTATTTTCTGCTGGTGATTTTACAGTGGAAAAACATAAATAATTTTAAAAAATATTTTAAATATGACAGACTGTTGTCACGAATAGCGGTATATAATGAAACCAATGTTCGATAATGTTCGATAAAACACAAAATATAGACAATTTGTACAAATTGAATAAAATTTTACAAAAAGTATGTCATAATATTTTGACTTTTAAAATTATCGCCAATATAATTAAAAAAAATGGAAAAGGGGAAAGGAATGAAAACGTGGAGCAAAACAATATTATCTGTGTATAAATATCTAGAGGCTTTGTCCAAGTCTTTGGATAATTTAATATTGAAGAAAAGTGTCAATTCTATGTTTTATTACAATGGCAGAGGGAATACGACTTATGACCTTGCCAAAGAAATAATTTTACTTACAGAGAGAAGGGTAAATCTTATCAATTTGAAAGTTATTGTGGAGAATGCATTAGATAAGATACCTTTAAATGAAAGAAAATTGCTTATATTATTTTTCGTTGATAATGTAAGGACGGATAAGATTGCCGAACTTATGGGCTATTGTGACCGAACATTTTTCCGAAAGAAAAATGAAGCCATTGAAAGTTTTTCAAAGGCTGTAGTGAAAAATGGCATAACGAAAGAGAGATTAAACGAAATGTTTGGCAAGGAAAAATGGCTTATGGATTTGTACAAGAAAAACACTGCCACTGATAGTATTCGCGCTCTAAAACCTTCTGACTGCAATTATGGTTTTTTAAAGCGTGTAATAAAAGAACTGAGTAATGTGAGTATAAATTCGGGTTATTTATGCTGATTTTTTTAGATTTAATTTTGTCATAAATTGTATATATTTGTCGTATTTTGTCCCAATACTATAAAATATCATCATCTATATCTACACTCTGTTTTCTTGGTAAACGCTTTTTTCTTGGTTTTCTAAACATTAAGTAAAGGATAAGGAGAGTCGGAAGAGTAAGGCAAATGACAATGATTGTGCATTGGGTGTTTGTCAGCGGATTTATTATCTTGGGAGTATCCTCAATAAAGGATAATTTTTCACCATTAGGAAAAACACTCGAAATGCTGCTTACATAACTACTGTAAATATATCCCTTTACATTGAGATATTCGACATAATACCAAGTGTCTTTTCCAAAATCTTCGACTGTCTCGCCAATGGTTTTTCCAATATATTTTAGGCTATCGCAATTAGCGGGTAGTATGGAGATTTTATTATCGTCATTACTCTCAGGGGTGTGTCTTAGATAACAATTTTTATTGTATGTCAAAATCCTGATATTATCTGGATATGGTATAGCGGGTGTCCCATTCACTTTACGCACTGCTGTGTGTTTTACATAACCGCCAATGCCATTATAATTCACGCGATATGAGTCATGTGTTTCGCCCACAATCTCGACAAAGTACGTGCTTTCTAGTAGACATATTAGATTGTCATAGTGGGTGTCGTATATATCGTATCGGTATAAAAATTCGCCACTACTAATTATCTGTGCATACTGTGTTTTTTCACAGTATGCACTTTTTATTGGGTTGAATGAGTGGGTCAATAAAAGTATAAGGATAAATAAAAATTTCACCATAGTTTCACCTTAGAAGATTATACAATCTCTTTATGAATTTTTAAAAAAAATGATAAATAAGAAAACAAACTTTGGTGTCGAAAAAGGAAGATATAAGGAGAAATGAGAAAAGATGAGATAAAAAAACGTATTTTGCTTATAAACAACGAGCTTAAAAATCGCCAAAACAATGGACGTATATTTGAGTACAATACGGGCGAAAAGGTGCATGAAAAACAGCTTACATTCCATAAATGTGACAAACACAACCGCTGGGTTTTTGGTGGAAATAGGAGCGGTAAGACTGAGTGTGGTGCTGTCGAGGCTTTGTGGATTGCGAGAGGTATTCATCCATATAGAGAAAATAAAGCGGATACGGAGGGTTGGGTCGTATCATTATCTACTCAAGTGCAAAGAGATGTTGCGCAAAGAAAAATACTGCACTATATCAATAAGGATTGGATATATGACGTGGTTATGCTTAGTGGTAAAAAAGACGCTATGGAGATGGGGGTAATTGACACTCTCATTATAAAGAATGTTTTTGGAGGACTCAGTAGGATAAGTTTTAAAAGCTGTGACCAAGGTCGAGAAAAATTTCAGGGTACATCGCTTGATTGGGTTTGGTTTGATGAAGAACCACCATACGATATTTACCTTGAGTGTCTTATGCGTGTTATGGATAAAGACGGTGATATTTTTGGTACAATGACACCTTTAAAAGGGCTTTCATGGGTCTATAATACCATTTTTCTTAATGAGGGTAATAATCCTGAGGTTTGGCATATTCACATGGAGTGGGCGGATAATCCGTTTTTAAATCAAAAACAAATATCTAGGCTTTCAGAAAGTTTTGGAGAGGAGGAATTGAATGCTCGAAGATTTGGTTTGTTTTCTAGTTTTGGCGGACTTGTTTATGGCGAGTTTGATAACAATATTCATGTGATTGAGCCATTTGACGTGCCTAAGGAATGGTATGACAAGATTTCAATTGACCCAGGCTTAAAAAATCCGTTAAGTGCACACTGGTATGCTTGTGATTATGATGGAAATATATATGTAATCGCAGAGCATTATGAAAGTGATAAAGACATAATACACCATAGTAAAAAGATATACGATATTTCGGATCGCCTTGGCTGGCATCGTAATCCTAATGGTATGATTGAGGTTTTGATTGATTCTGCTGCAAATCAACGCACACTTGCGTCTACAAAAAGTGTAAGCGAACTCTTTTATGACAATGGTATATTAGTAAATTCACGAGTAAATAAAGATATGTTTTCAGGGATTCAGCGTGTTAAATCATATCTGAAAAACGCCAATGGCAAGGCGCGACTTTTTATATTCAAAAATTGTGTCAATATGATACGTGAAATTAAGGGTTATTTTTGGGGAAATGAGGATTTGCCAATAAAAAAGGACGATCATGCAATGGATGACCTCAGGTACTATATTATGAGTCGTCCGGAAAATATAAAGAAAGAAAATATAAAGAGTCCAGTCCAATTAGACAAGGAGAGAAGAATAAGAGAACTTAGGAGGGAGAGAAGATGACCGATAAAGAAAAATTGGAAAAAGCATTGCTGAAGAAAGCACTTGGTTATACAGCAAAAGAAGTCAGTGAAGAGTATTCGAAGGTTGATGATGATCTTGTTTTGTCTAAGAGAAAACTTAATACAAAAAGTTATCCTCCTGATTTGGCGTCCTTGCAATTGATGCTGTCGCGACTTGATAAAGAAGATGAGGAATTTAAAAATATGACCGATGTCGAGCTTTTACATGAAAGAGATAGGCTAATTAAATTACTAGAAAAGGAGGAAAAAAGTGGTACTTGATGAAGTGACCTATGTCGTTAAGTGCATTATTCCTGGCTGTAGGAATAATGGCAAATATCTAATTAAAAATGAGGAAATCCAAGTACCAAGCAAAATCTGTATATGTGAAAAATGCGGAAAAGAAATTTATTCTTTGCTTGGGAAGAAAATTGTTCCGAAAAGTCCTAAAAATATTTTAAACAAAACAATAAAGAGGTGAAAAAGTGGATAAAGAATTTGAAGAAAAAATAGTAAAAGAAATACTAGAAGATTTTAATGAAAGACGTCAAGCTAGAAAGAGTTTTGAGACGGCATGGCAGTTAAATATAAATTATCTTATTGGTAATCAGTATGCGTATATCAACGGCCAAAATGAAATTGTTAGTGAGAAAAAACAATATTTTTGGCAAGAACGTGAGGTTTTTAATCATATTGCGCCTTTGGTAGAACTTCGCATATCTAGACTCTCTAAAGTGCGTCCTATACTCACAGTGCTTCCTTTTAGTGACGACCCTAAAGACGTTGCATGTGCGAAAGTAAGTAAAAATCTAATTAGGTCTGTGAGTTATGACCTTGATATGAGCCGTATAATTTCAGAAGCGACAATGTGGAGTGAAATTACTGGTAGTGCATTTTACAAAATAGGTTGGAATAATACAAAAGGCAGATTCATTGGAAAAAATGAAACCGGTCGTGATATTTATGAAGGTGAGGTGGATATCAATGTGGTATCTCCATTTGAGATATTCCCAGACAGTAATACATACAATCGTATCGAAGATTGCAAGAGCATTATTCATGCACGTGCTTATCATAAAGACGAGGTTAGAAATATATGGGGAGTCGATGTGAAAGGTGAGGATACAGATGTATTCTCGTTACAAAATCTTAATGCTCTAGGTGGTTTAGGTTATACAGGAAATACAGCAAGTGTAGGAAAAATAGTTAAAAAGGATCAAGTAATTGTGCTTGAAAAATATGAAATGCCTACAATTGAAAATCCAAACGGTAAATTGACAATTGTGGCAGGAGACCGATTGGTATATATGGGTGAATTGCCTTATGTTAATGGTTTGGGTGGAAAACGCGCATTCCCATTCATAAGACAAGTGAGTATAGCAGTGCCTAATTCATTCTGGGGTACATCGATAATTGAGAGATGTATACCAATTCAAAGAGCATATAATGCTGTCAAAAACAGAAAACATGAGTTTTTGAATAGGATTTCGATGGGTGTGCTTGCTGTAGAGGATGGCTCGCTTGACATTGAAAATCTTGAAGAGGAGGGTCTGTCTCCAGGTAAAGTACTAGTGTATAGGCAAGGTGCAACACTGCCAAAACTACTTGAGAATGAAAATATCCCGTCAAGCTTTGATACTGAAGAAGAAAGACTGATGGAGGAGTTTGCTACTGTTTCTGGTGTAAATGACCTACAAAATCAAAGCGTTATGTATGGAAATGTAAGTGGTGTAGTGCTTCAATTGTTGCTCGAACAAGACGAAGCGCGCATTCAATCAAGTATTGATGAGATAAAGTCAAGTGTAAAAAACATTGCAAAACACATTTTGCGTCTATATAAGGAGTTTGCAGTAATTCCGCACACAACTCGACTTGTAAATGAGAATGGTGAAATTGAGATGTTGTATTGGAAGAACAGTGACCTTACATGTGAAGATATTGTATTCGAAACTGAAAATGAGTTGGCTCAGACAATAGCGCAAAAGAGAAGTATGATTTTCGAAATTCTTAATGCGGGACTTCTGCAAGATGATGATGGCGAAATGTCAAATTCGACACGACAAAAGATATTGGAACAATTAGGTTTTGGCATTTTGGAAACTTCAAAAGATGTAAAAACTCTTCATCGAAACAGGGCTAGCAAAGAAAATTATGATTTGCTTAATAAGAAAGTATTAAGGGAGCCAAAGGAGATTGATGCTCATGATATTCATATAAATGAGCATATATGCTTTGCTTTAGGAAAAGATTTTGAAAAAGCTGTTCAATACTGTCCAGAACTTGAAAAAGAGATGTATTCACATATAGCAAAACATAAAGAAATGTTAAGAAAAGAATCTTTATTTGAAGAGAATGCATCTAAATAAAAATGGTGTAGTTATCGTCTAATTGATTATTAAAAAATAACAATTATACGCAAATAAATTAAAACAATTAAAGATATGAAAATATAATTATTTTCTAAACAAATAACAAAATAAAGTTTATTATAAAATGTTGTTTTTAAATTATATGTAATAGGTTATTACAATATAACTTTACAAAAATTTCCATACCACAATAAATTAAGGAGAAAAACATGATAGAAAAAGAAAGTTTTGGAGAACAACCAAAAGAGACCCCTTATGGCGTAGCGACGCAAATTGAAGAGAAGGCAGGCCTCTCTGATGGCTCTCCAATAGGTAAATTTAAAGATGCCAATATGCTTCTTTCTGCATATAATTCGCTTCAAGCAGAATTTACTAAAAAATGTCAGAAATTGGCTGAGTATGAGAAAAAACAAGACAATACTCAGGTACCTTGTTTTGATCGAGAAAATTGGCAAGATTCGGTAAACGATTTCTTTACAAAAAATCCCGAGGCTCGAGAATTGGGAGAGGAAATTGCACAGACTTTGTCTAGCGACAAAACTTTGGCCCTTGGTCAAAGCCCGCTATATGAAGCTTACAATAATATTTTGAAAAAGAAATGTACCGAAAACAATGACTTTCTGAATAATAATGACAAGATCGTAGACTATGTTTTGAAAAATGAGGACTTAGTAGGGCGATTGATTGCAAAATTTGCAGAAAGTATACCAAAGACACCTACCTTAATTTCGTCCAAGCGAAGTAGTGCGGAGGTGTTGACTCCTACAAACAAACCGAAAAATTTGGACGAAGCTAAAGAGATGGTGAATCAAATGTTTAATTAAAAAGGAGAAATTTTATGGTAACTTTATCAACAGCAGATAAAGCATTGAAAAGTGTTTATCTTGGTGTTCTTACCAATCAATTTAATCTAAACACCAATCCTTTATTTGCAAAAATCAAACAATCAAGCACATACGTAACAGGAAAAGAGGTATTAAAAACAGCACCTTATGGAATTAATGGTGGTATTGGTGCCGGAACTGAAGACGGAGCACTTCCTACTGCAAGTGGAAATAGCTATGTGCAATTAAAACAAACTCTTAAAAACCTATATGGTACAATTGAAATTAGTGACAAAGCAATACGCGCTAGTCAAAACAATGCAGGTGCATTTGTTAATCTTCTAAATGCCGAAATGGAGGGATTGATTAAAGCAAGTACTTTCAATTTTAGCAGAATGTTGATGGGAGATGGCTCAGGCATTTTGAGTAGAATTGTGACAGCAAGTGGCAATTATGCGACAGTAGATAATGTGTCAAATATCATGGAAGGTATGATTGTTGACATTTTCAATGCAGATCTTGGCGAAATGCAAAATGATTATCGTGGTACAAAAATATTGAGTATTGATCGTGCTAAAAAACAAGTAACATTTGACAAAACTGTAGGTAATGTCGAAGATGTAAATGACGGCGGTTGCGCATTGATTGTACAAAATTCATTAAATAACGAGATCTTCGGTCTAAAAGGTATTTTTGATACAGTTAATTTTCACTATATCTATGGTCTAAATCGTCAAGAACATCATTGGTTGACACCATATATTGACAAAGCAGCAGGTGAATTGTCTGATGCGAAAATCCAAACAGCAATTGACTATGTAGAAGATTATTTTGGAAGTGATATTGACTTTATTACTTGCTCAAGTGATGTAAAACGTGCATACCAAACATATCTTGCATCTATATCTCGTAATATCGATATTATGAATCTTAATGGTGGATTTAGAGCAATTAGTTATGCTGGTGTGCCACTACTTAGTGATAGATTTATGGAAAGTGGTACTATGTATCTTCTAAATTCTAAAAACTTCACGCTTCACCAACTTTGTGATTGGGAATGGCTTGAAGACGAAGATGGTAGCATCTTAAAACAAAAACCTGGTTATCCTTGCTATAGTGCAACATTGGTTAAGTACGCAGAATTGATGTGCGAAAAACCATGTGGACAAGCAAAACTAGCAGGTATTACTGTATAAATTTAATATTGTGGGAGTGGTGGGGTATTCCCACCACTTTCTTTATTTAAAAGGATTGAAATGAAGAAAATTGAAAATGATTTATTTAATATCTCTGAAAGACTTAAAAATATCGATAGTGGATATTATTTAGTATACAATAATCGTCGTAGTAGATATGAGGTGAGAAATAGTGATTTGGGTGATAAAATTTGCTTTGTTGTGCCATACAAATCATTGGACGAAAGGACGCTAATATACGCTCGAAAAACTTTTATAAATAATAGCAAAAAATTGCTTAGTGACATCGAGAAAAATAATAAGGATATAGAGGATAAAAATTACAATAGGATTAAGGACGAGTGTCAATACAAATTTAAAGAAATTTTTAATTATGAAAAATGTTCGAAAGAAATGAAAATGAATCAATCATTCAAAACAAAATGGGTATAAGGAGGAAAAATGAAAGTTAAAGAAATTTTGAAAAATTGTGCAATATTATTAGATGATATAAAACTTGCAAAAAGTATTGAGAATGGAGACTGTACTGCTCAAGAAAATGAAGTGAGAGAAATGCTTCTTGAGTGCTGTCATATAGCAAATACTCGTATCGCTAGCGAATTTGTATTTCTAAAAGATGAAGTAGAGGTTGCTACATCAAATGGCGAAATCGCTTTTGATAATCTTTCTGCTAAAAACATACTGGATATAATTGCTGTAACAAAAGATGGTTATCCTATCAAATTTAATGTAAGAAAGGCTAAAATTTACACACAAAGCGGAAAAGTGAATGTACAGTATTCTTATTTGCCTGAGAAACATGACATTGATGATGATATTGACTATTATCCTGGTAGAATAAGTGAAAGAGTAATTGCTTATGCGACAGTGTCGGAGTATTTAGCTATTAAAGGAAATATTGACGAGTCTATTATGTGGAACGATAAATTCAAATCTAGTATCTCAAAGGTCTATGCAAAACATCGTGAAATCATTTTGCCAAAGCGCGCTTGGAGGTAGTATGAAAAATATATTAAAATACAAAACTTACGATTATTCGTCTTTGGATAAAGGTATTGCGGTCGATAAAAATCCTAATGTTGTTTCTTCTGGGTATTCGGAAAAGTGTTTTAATTTTTCTTACAAAGATGGTGGACTTAGAGACGGTATTGGAATAAATGAGATTAAATATTATCCATACGGAAGCAATATTGATGTTATATATTCTTTTCCTGAGACTTTATCGCCTGTAAAAATAACTCAATTTCCATTTTATAATGAGGAGATGAGTTATGATGATAGAATGATTATATTTATATGCGAAGATGGTAGTGTGTATGGTTGGAAACCTAATGCTTCTAGTGAAGGCTTGCTTGCTTTGCCTTTTGAAGTGACTAAGGACACTATACTATTGAATTATGTCTTTGAAAACCAGACATACTTGTATGCAATAAATGATGGGGTAATGTATATTTACAATATGACCTCAAAACACTTGGAAAAAATTCAAGAAAACGTACCTTTATTTGAAGAAATATGCTTTTATAAAGAACATGTATTTGGCAGGATTAAGGATAAAAAACACACTCTTTGGTGCTCGGCTCAGAAAAATCCGGCTAATTGGTTGAGTGATGTCAATACATATTCATTTATTGATTTTAATGATTTAAAAGGTAATTGTCTAAGACTCATATCTACAATTGATGGATTATATGTTTTTAGAGAATACGGAATTTCAAAAATAATCTTCAATGAAAATGAAGGAATTTTTGAGACAGAAGAAGTGTGTAAAAGTACGGGAAAAATCTTTGGAAACAGTATCCAAGAATGTGGCGATTCTTTTGTATATATTACGACAGACGGATTGTATACATTTAATGGGATTTCGTCAAAAAAGATAACGACTCGAATGGAAGATGTCATCAGGCGACATTTTACTCACTTCTCACTTACTGCGTACAATAATGGCAAATATTATGTTGCTTTGAAAATCAATTATGATGATGGCATATTTAATGATGGACATTATCAAAATAATACATTGATTGAATTGGATCTTGCAGACCTTACTGAAAACATTCTTCGCGGTGTTGGTATTGTAGAACTGTCTAGTATAAATGAAGTCAATTCTTCTTTTATGTTTGCTATTATAAATACTGTCGGAAAAAACAAGGTTGGAGTAATCGGTAGGGGTGGAAAAATATTTGGAACTCCTTTGAAAAAGTATTGGAGGAGTGTGGAAAGCGACTATGGTTTGCCACATAAAAAGAAAATAATTAGTAGATTCTTTATCGTTTCAAAAAGTGATATAAAAATAACTTTTCATGGTGATAATAAATCGTATTATTTTCAAATAAAAGGTAGCGAAAATGTACAGATTCTAAAACCAAATCTTTCAGCATATCGCTTTAGTGTGGAAATTGAGTCTAGTAGTGCTGATAATGACATAACAAATCTTAAAGCATTGGTGGGTTATTATGATTAAAAGTGATAATCGCTACGTTGCGTCAATTTATGGGACCACTCGCAAGCTTAAAAAAATGTACGACAAAGTCAGCAAAAGTAAATATTCTGCCAAAATCATAAAACTAAATCTAAGTTGTGCCGAAATCAATGAAAATGCTGTAAATTTCGTATTTGATGGATTAAAAGGAAGTATTGCACAATTTGTATTAGATATCAATCAAAATGTCGATAGTCGTATGAAGTTTTCGCTCAATAATGTGACCATAGAAGAGAAAAATATAGCAAATGGAAGAATATATTTTACAGGTATTATAGATAGTAAAAATTATATAAAAATTTTATTTTCAGACATCTCAAATCTAAATGATTTGTCAATTGAGATAATAGGTGAAGTGGCATATCAAAACAATTTGTTTGAGTATAAAGTAGTGAGTTATTCAGATGGTATTTTATTATGCAAAACAGCCAATCAAAAAAGAATTTATCACGCAAACACTCTAGAAAACGTCAATGAAAAAATCGCTCAAAAAAATTGCATCGAGTATGCAAAAAATTACCTCTTGGATTATGTGTATTTGCAGGGTGTAGATGGCGAGAAAAATCAAGAAATTATGCTAGTAAATGATGGGAATATTCTTTTGCGAAATTTATCCACAAATACAACTCTGGTTATAGCAGATAAAGCAGATATGGGCTGTGTCATAGAATGTAATAATTCGTTTTGCAAAATAGCATTAGTTGTGAATGAAAAACTATGTTTTTTCGATATCGGTAATGACATGACCGTGACAAAATTGTCAAATTTTCTTCAAATAAATGAGAAAATTTTATCGATTTCTGGTATTCAGTTGTTTTCATCTTATAGAGAGGGCCTGCTTATTACTACAGACAGAAAAACGACTTACATTGTATTTTTTAATAGTGATAATCTTCCTTTTGTCTATGACATAATCCATCATGCAAATGATGCACAAGGCACAATAATTGCCGACAAAATGTATCTTTTTGTAAAGAATTATGATAAGGCGATTAGTATATATGTCTACCAATTCTTAGAGCAAGAATTTTATAGAAAAAAGGTTATATTTCAAAAACAATATTTTAATTGTGATGGGATGTTTGTTTTTGACGAAAAAATACATTTTATAAGCAATGGACTATGTACGGAGGAAGGACTTGAAGAGGATATGTCCTAGTCTTGGAAAAGAGATAATAAATCAAAATCTAAAAAAATTTCAATTTAAAGGAGGAAACTCAATGTTTGACTACAATCTTGATGATGCTTTTTCTTCTGCATTAAGTATAGCTGAAAATGAAGAGATGAGCATGAAAATGACAGAGCTAAACAATAAAATCGAAAATATGACATCTACCTTGATGGGTGAGAAGGAAGAGGAAGAAGCTGAGCTTGTACCTACATGGCTTGATAAAGCACTTGACCTCGAATTTCTGTCACCAGAGGATAAGGAAGAATATGAAAAATATGACTCGCTAAATAATACTCTTACTGGTCAATTAAATGGAATTTACCTTGAAATCGAACGTCTAAACAATGATAGACTAAGAGCATTGAAAGACTTTGATATTCCGACTGTTGTGGAGATTGACACAAAACTCCAACAACTTTCAAAAGATTATAAAGAGAAATATGCGTCAGCAGAAGATGCAAGGAAAGAAATTATGTCCAAGAAAAACGAATGGGAGATAAGTCTTGATGATTTATCAAATAGCCTTAAGGGCGAGACTTGGGACATAAAAAAATCTTTTGATGCAAGTAAATACCAAAAAAGTGTCGTAAAAGAGTACAAGAAAAACAAAACCTTTGAAATGGTCAAAGATTTTGTTGAGGCTTTTCCAGCGGATAAAAGAAAAGATGTACTCAGAAATCCCCGCATTAAAGAAATGCTAGATGGCGACTACAATAAGTTGGTCGCTGAGTATATGTAAAATGTGGGATAAGATAATAAATCTTGCATTGAGCAACGGAATTTGGGCAGTCTTATTTCTAATGCTTTTGGTGTTTCAATTGAAAGATAGTAAAACTCGAGAAAACAAATACCAACAAACAATAGAAAATCTGGGCAATGCCCTTCAAGTGGTAAAGGAAGTGAAGGAAGACGTAGAGGAAATTAAGCAAACACTAAATACAAGAAGGAGAAAAGTAAAGGATGAAGAAAGTATTGAGTAAATTTAAAAAGTATTCATTTTGGATTGCTTTTACCGGAGTCGTAGTTATATTTATAAAAAACATTGCCGAGCTTTTTGGTATTGAGATAGATACCGGAGCTATAGAGAATGTGATAATGTCGTTATGTGGAGTGTTGGTCGTACTAGGTCTGGTGATTAAAGAGGACGAATCTGCAAAGGCTGAGGAAAACAATCTCTTTGAGTCAGGCAATAATGATGTAAATGATAATTGTGAGACATCTACACCTTCAGAAAAAACAAATAATGATGACTCAAGTATAGAAAAATAACCATTCTTCCAAATAATATTTTTCAATAAAAAACTTTTAATTTTGAATATGTTTTGCTATAATACATGAAAGGTGAGTTATGTTATACAAAAATACATTCAAAATTTTATTTTCAAATGGCGGACTTATTTGGCGCGTATTGCTATTTTTGGTTTGCGCTTTAGGGGTCTTGATTGGTCTTGGTTCATTGATACTAATGCCAATCCACAAGGTGCTAGTCGGAGCCGGTTTTTTTGTCATGATAAGTGATGCTTATTATGATTTTCTTAATGCTGTCAATCTAAAACAATTGTTTGTCGATATTGGCGATATTGTTGAGAGTTTTTTTGCAATAATTGTGGATAATATTGGTCAACTTTTACCATACATAATTATTTTTGTTTTCTTTGTTGTTTTTGTATGTACGCTTATTACTCGTTTTTATACAATGAGCACTACAATATGTGTTAATTATTATATGAACAGTAATACTAAAGTAAAAATGTCCAACAATATTTTCGCATCGTTTGGAAAAAATATTAAGTATTTGCTTGCTTATGCTGTAACAGTACTACCAATAAATCTAATCATTTATGGTATTGTGTTCTTTATGTTGGGATTATTTGAGTTGGACGGATTGTTGTTTGCTTTTGCACCATTTTTGATTATTCTTACATACACACTACTTGCATCGCTTAAGACAACCTTGTTTGGTGGTTGGTTGCCAGCGATTGTGTGTGGAAATAAAGGTGCTTTTGCATCAATGAAAAAAGGATTTGTTGTGCCAAAACGTAGATTTTGGCAAACATTCGGCAATTCATTTGCACTTTACCTTACTATTATATTCCTAAATTTCTTTGTAGGACTTTTAACTTTTGGTGTAGGACTTTCAATAACAATCCCAGCTACTTGTGTGACTGTTTGTATTTTTGGACTTGTAAGCTTCTATATGGCTACCGGTCAAAAATATTATGTCGATAGTTATAATGTAATAGCTCCTAAGACCAAAGAATTGACAGACAAATTTGAAAATCATAAATATATTGTTTAGTTTTTAATGAGACACTCCTCGTGAGTGTCTTTTTTTGTCGATTGATTTAAAATTATATAAAAGGGCTTGCAAATACTTAAAAAATAGGGTATTATTATTAAAACACATCAGCGAGGGGTTGTGGGCTTAAAACCTCGTTGTCATTATATTCAAATAGCACACTTGGTGTTTTTTCGTTGTTTTGATGCGGTCAAAACGCTTTGTTGTGTCTAAATTTTATGTGTTATTAGCATAATGTGGCAATCACATTAGTGTTTTTATTATTAAATATTTTAAGGAGAAATTATGAACAAACGAACTACACAAAATTTAAAACTATCTTTTTTAGGCGGTGTAGGTGAAGTAGGTAAAAACTTGATGTGCCTTGAGTACGGTAATGATATGATTCTTATTGACTCAGGACTTGCATTTCCTTCAGATGATATGATGGGTGTTGACCTAGTAATCCCTGATGTGACATACCTTATCAACAACCGCCAAAAAATAAAGGGCATAGTCCTTACACACGGACATGAGGACCATATAGGAGCGCTTCCATATATTTTACAAGACATCAGTGCTCCTGTATACGGAAGTCGTCTTACTTGTGCCCTTGTAGAAAACAAACTTCGCGAGCACAAAAAAATCAATTGCAAACCTATCGTTGTAAAACCAAAACAAGTTGTCAAAATGGGTTGTTTTTCAGTTGAGTTTGTAAAAGTGACACATAGTATTGCAGGGGCATATGGTCTTGCAATAACTACACCTGTCGGTGTATACTTCCACACTGGTGACTTCAAGATTGACTTGACACCAATTGACGGTGACGCGATGGATATGGCTCGTCTTAGCGAAATTAGTAAGCAAGGAGTTCTTCTTATGACAAGTGACTCTACCAATGCTGAGAGGCCGGGCTTTAGTATGAGTGAAAGAAAGGTAGGCGCGAGCATTGACAGTCTATTTGCACAAAATAAAGAAAAACGCGTGATAATCGCGACTTTTGCATCAAATATTCACCGTATCCAACAAATACTTGATATTTGTAAAAAGTACGATCGTAAGGTGGTGTTTACAGGAAGAAGCATGCTTAATGTGTGCGAAACAGCAAGCAAAATCGGCGAATTACGTTTTGACCGTAGCATTCTTGGTGACCTAAACAATGTTGACAAGATGGCAGACGAACATACATGTATTATATGTACTGGTTCGCAAGGTGAGCCAAACAGTGCATTGTCTCGTATGGCAGACGGTCAATTTCCAAAAATCGAAATCAATAATAATGACGTAATAATTTTCTCGTCATCAGCAATTCCAGGCAATGAAACAAATATCAATATTGTTATCAACCAACTTTATCGTAAAGGCGCGACAGTAGTCCATGACCGTGACGCAGATGTTCATACATCTGGACACGCATATCAAGAAGAACAAAAGATAATGTTGTCTCTATTAAAGCCAAAATTCTTTGTTCCTTGCCATGGAGAATACAGACATCTTCGTGCTCATTCATTGTCAGCACAAGCACTTGGTATTCCTGAGCGAAACATTGTACTTGCTGACCTTGGTGACCAAATTAGCATAAGCCGTAATGCAATTAAGAAAACAGGCACAGTACCTGCAGGAATTCGCCTAGTAGACGGATTTGAAGTGACAGAAGCGGGCGGTGCAGTACAAAGAGATAGAGCCCTTCTTGCAGAAGAGGGGGTTGTGATGGCGATAATCACAATCTCAGCAGCCAGCGGTCGTCTTACATCAAAACCTGACCTTATATCTCGTGGTTTTGTCTATATACAAGGCAATGAAGACCTATTTGATGAGGCGAGGGATATAATGCTAAACTCAATTATTAGTACCAATTTCAAAACTCAAGATTGGGCACAAATCAAGCAAAATTTGAAAAAGGTGCTTACAAATTATTTCTATAAAAGAATCCGTCGTAGACCAATGATAGTACCTGTTATTATCGAGACAGAATAGGAGATAGATTTGAAAAATATTGAAGAATTGGAAAAATACGCACATGAAAATTTTGTACCAATTATCCGCCCAAACACACTTGACCACCTAGTTTTGCATGTGCAAAAATATAAGCCGCACAACATACTTGAAATAGGTACAGCAATCGGTTATAGCGGTATAAAGATGCTAATGAATGGAGATATTGACTCAAAGCTAACAACAATCGAGAAAAACGAAAAGTCATTTGAGATTGCAAAACAAAACTTTGCACAATTTGGCATGACAGAAAGAGCAGAGTGTATCCTAGGTGATGCAAAAGAGGTATTGCCAAGACTTGTGCAAGAAAACAGAAAATTCGATATGATTTTTCTTGATGGCCCTAAAGGTCAGTATATCTATTATCTTCCTTATCTAAAACAACTTCTGACTAAAGATGGCAGTATATTTGCAGACAATGTGCTGTTTCGCGGTATGGTACAAAGCACTGAATTTATCCCACATCGCAATCGCACAATAGTGGTCAATCTTCGCAAATATCTCGATGAGGTCAATAAAGCACCATTTACTAGCACGATATATGATATTGAAGATGGTTTTTGCATATCAGTATCAAAAAAATAAAAAACACAAGAAAGGTGAAATATGTTGGAAATACTATCCCCAGCAGGGAATATGGAAAAATTAAAAACAGCCGTTTACTTTGGAGCAGACGCCTGTTATTTTGCGGGTAAACAATTTGGGCTTCGTGCCTTCAGTGACAATTTTGATGATGCCGAATTAAAAGAGTCGGTGGATTATTTGCACGCCAATGGCAAAAAAGCATATATTACACTTAATATTCTAGCACACAATGGCGATTTCACTGGACTTAAGGAGTATCTTCAATATCTGCAAGAAATCAAAGTCGACGCAGTAATAGTAAGTGATTTTGGTATAATGCAATTTGTAAGGGAAAACGCACCGAATATTCCAATCCATGTTTCTACACAGGCGAATATAACAAATAAGTATTCTGCAAAAGCTTACTGTGATATGGGCGCGACACGACTTATCCTTGCTCGCGAATTGTCAGTTGCTGAAATTAAGGAGATACGCGAATATATACCTAAAGAAGTAGAAATCGAGTGTTTTGTGCATGGAGCTATGTGTATTTCTTACTCGGGCAGATGTCTTCTTTCCAATTATCTTACTGGACGCGATAGTAATCGCGGTGCGTGTGTTCAAGCGTGTCGTTGGGAGTATACTATATGTGAGAAGGCTCGTTTTGATGAAGCAAAAGCCAAGGGGGTAGAGCCAAATACATACGAGATTCAAGAAGACAATCATGGCACATATATCCTAAACTCTAAGGATATGAATATGATTGCGCATCTTAAAGATTTAGTAGATGCAGGTGTTACTTCATTCAAAATTGAGGGTAGGATGAAAAGCCCGTATTATGTAGCGACAATTACAAATGCTTATCGTAGAGCACTTGACCTACTTGCTCAAGGTAAAGAGGTAGGGCAAGACCTTATTGATGAGTGTTTTAAAACAAGCCATCGCCACTACACAACTGGTTTTTATTACGGCTCAAAAGATAAAGAATTTTTAGAGAGTAGTACTCCATTCCAGACTCATGAGTTTGTAGCCATTGTTACTGAAAATACAAATAATGGTTTTGCCAAAATCGAAATGCGAAATCGTTTTGAGATAGGTGACCAATTGGAAATTTTGGCACCAAACGATACTTTTAATAAAGTGATTACAATCACCAAGATTTTTGACGATAAGGGTGACGAAATAACTATCGCTAATAAAGTCCAACAAATCCTTTCAATCTCCACACCTTACAACTTGAAAAATGGCGACATATTACGTCGTAAAATTAAGTGATTTTATAGCTTCAAAATTAAATAATGTAAATTTACATTTGAGTTTGTGATTGAATATTTTGTAGAATATGATTCTTAAAAAAGTAAAGGAATGCTATATTTAGCATTTCTTTTTTTGTTTTTTTATGACAAAACTTTCTGTCAATATTCGCCATGCTTCGACATATAAATAGTGTAGAAGGCAGGTAGATATGATATTTGAAAGTTTTGGTGCTTTTTTACAAAAGGTAATGATTTTTTCCGCCTATATCAATAAAAATTCTTCTTTTCCAAAACCGCTCACGGCAGAACAAGAGAAAGAGTATTTGGACAGATTTCAGGCTGGGGATATATCGGCAAAAGAGGTACTTATCCAACATAATCTAAGACTTGTTGTACATATAGTGAAGAAATATAATGGTACTGAAGAAGCTGATGACCTTATAAGTGCTGGAAGTCTGGGACTAATAAAGGCAATAAATACATATCAGACGGGACATGGGACGCAGTTTAGTACTTATGCTGCGCGCTGTATCGAAAATGAGATACTTATGCTTCTTAGGGTAAATAAAAAACACAAAAATACCGTATCTATTGAGGAGACGCTTTGTAGTGACGGGGAGGACAATGATTTAAGCATAATCGATTTGGCTTTTGAGCCTGAAAATGACCTTAATGATGAGGTGAGTAAGGTTATGTTGTGCGAAGCTCTGACAGAAATATTAAAAAAGTATCTGACACCTCGCGAATATCAAATACTCTCTATGAGGTACGGACTTAATGATACACCAGCACTTACACAGCGTGAAGTAGCAAAACACCTAGGAATAAGTAGAAGTTATATTAGTCGTATCGAGAAAAAAGCGCTCGAAACTCTACGCAATCATCTCAATAAAGACGATTATATGTAGGCTTAATTGTGTATAGTAGCTATATTATGCTACGCCTTAAGTTGTTGTGGAATATGCAGCAATATTATTAAGATAATAAGACACTTGCAAAAAATAAAGGAATATGATATACTATACATACAGATAGACAGACGGTCGCAAGGTGAAAACCTTGAGGAAAGTCGGAGCATCACAGAGCAGAGTGCCAGCTAACGGCTGGTGGAGGCGACTCCAAGGAAAGTGCAACAGAAATATACCGCCCGCTTATGTGGGTAAGGGTGGAAAGGCGAGGTAAGAGCTCACCACAAATTATGGCAACATAGTTTGGCTGTAAACCCCACTTGATGCAAGATAGAAGGGCGTTTTGACCTTGCTCGGTAGTCCTTCGTTACATCGCTTGAGCTTGTAGGCGACTGCAAGCCTAGATAGATGGCCGTCCAATACAGAACTCCGCTTATGGCTATTCTGTGTATAAAACCACTCTTTTATGGGTGGTTTTTTATTTGCCCTAATTGTATCGATTTGCTTGAGTCGAGAAGTATTGAAATGATACAAAATACATAAAAATATCTTCAATATAAAGGTCAGAAATAAGAAAAACAATAAACTATATTATAAATAAAGTCTTTCAATAATCTTTGCTTTGTGTTATACTAATCGAAATAGGTGAAAGTCATGGATATGTTTGAAAACAATATAAAAAAATACGCACCGCTTGCTGATAGAATGAGACCCACCTCATTAGAGGAATTTGTAGGTCAAGAACATTTGGTTTATAAAAACTCATTCCTAGTGCGCGCGATTAAAGCCAACTCCTTTGGAAGTTGTATTTTTTGGGGACCTCCTGGCACTGGCAAAACCACTATTGCAAACATAATCGCCAATACTTGCAATGGCATATTTAAAAAACTAAACGCAGTTTCGAGTGGGGTTGCAGACGCAAAGGAGATAATTGCTGAGGCGAGGACCAATTTGGAGTTGTACGGTACTAAGACTTATTTGTTGCTTGATGAGTGTCATAGGTGGAGCAAAGCCCAAAGTGATTGTGTGCTTGAAGCGATTGAGAATGGTAGTATCGTGTTTATAGGAAGCACAACCGAAAACCCATATATCAATATGACACGTGCGATTGTCAGTCGTTGTAATGTTTTTGAATTCAAACCATTATCGAAGAAAAACATAATCGAGGCGCTAAATAAAGCTATTGCGAATAAAGATAAGGGTTATGGCAATATAAATGTAAAACTCGATGTAGATGCTGCCGAGTACATAGCGAGTGCTTGCGCAGGAGATATGCGCAATGCTTACAATGCGTTAGAACTAGGCGTAAAAACCACTCCTGCTGATAGGAATGGTGTGATTTGTTATACCAAAGAAGTGGCTGTTGATTGCATGCAAAAAAGGGTGTTGTCTTTAGATGAAAACACTAGTTTTGATATTCTAAGTGCGTTTTGTAAAAGTCTTAGAGGTAGTGATACTGACGCTGCATTGTTTTACTCCCAACAACTTCTTGCAAGTGGTTATGACCCATTGATTATTGCTCGCCGTCTTATCGCTCATGCGAGTGAGGATGTGGGTATGGCGGACAGTAATGCACTTTTACTAGCAATCTCGGCGCTTACTGCTTGTGAAAAACTTGGCCTTCCTGAGTGTGAATTAGCGCTTTCTCATGCGATAATATACATTTGTGAGGCGGAGAAAAGCAATTCGGTATACATGGCAATGTCTAGAGCAAAAGCAGACGTACAAAAACATAATGATGCAAGAGTGCCAAATCATCTTAAAAACCACCCAAGTGGTTATGATGATAGGACAGGGAAGTACAAGTATCCGCACGATTTCGGAGGTTATGTAAAACAACAATATCTTCCAGATGTTGTGAAAAATGCGATTTATTATATACCAAGCGAAAACGGCCGTGAGAAGAATATGTTGAGAAAGAAAAATGATCCTAGAGTAAAAAAATAAAGTTGTAGAAAATATATAAAAAATAAAAAAACACCTAAATTTAGGTGTTTTATTTTATATCTCTGGTCTAAAACTATCAAATATAATATTGTCGCAATGCATAGCCACACTAAGATATTCTTCTTGAGATTTAACATTATAAGCGATGACGCCTACAGGTTTATGTTTTTTTATGTATTTGCATGGTAAGTCTTTTGCGTTGTATGCGATATAGTCTGCATTGGCAAGTTTGTTGTATTTTAGTTTTGTAAGTTTTTTAGCATTTAGATTCGCATATTTCTTAACTTTAAATACACCGCTTCTAAGAATTCGAGGAATCCAAGGAGTATTAATGCAAAACCATTGAAGGCTATATGGATTAAGACTCATTACAGCTACGCTATCAAGAAGATTGTATTTTTCAATATACTTCTCGATTTCGTCGCGGATCTTTTCTTCCATTTTGCCGACATTGCATTCATTATAGATATCTAGTATTACCGGAACACGACCTTTTATTGTATCCAATGCCTCAGTAAGGGTAGGTATTGTACAATCTGTATCTTTAATCTTGTGTTCTTTAATATCAGCAAGATTCATTTTAGACACATATCCGCTTACATTAGCAACACGTGCAAGTGTGGAGTCAGCAAAGCAGATAAGCTCGCCCTCGTCAAGCATTTGCACTGGTAGAAGTATAGGATATCCCTCTTTAATGGCCTTCTCATAAGCAGGTAGAGTATTTTCATACACTTCTTCGTCATTCCAGCCAAAACGCGCAATGTAGTCGTCTATTAGCCAAGAATGTTTCATTACATCAAAATAATTTTCATCAAAACGTAGATCTTTTAGTTTGCCTTCTTTATGAAGTCCCACAATCTGTTTTTTGTGTTCTAGGTAATTTTCATTATTCAATTTATTCATATATATCTCCAACTCACTTTACAAAAAATAAAGCAAGGACAATTCTAATTATAATTAAAATTATTTTAGCAAAGAAAAGACAATATTGCTAGCAAATTTAAACAAATTGTTTAAAAATGAATCAAAAACAGCCAAAAAGTAGGCGATTTTCACTATATAAGATATGTTTTGAGGATAAAATATACAACAAAAGTTGTTGAAAACCTTTTGGTTATGATATAATATGCAAGTATTAAGGAGCATAAAATGAAGGACAGACAAAAGTATATACGAAATTTTTGTATAGTAGCTCATATCGACCATGGCAAAAGTACACTTGCTGATCGCTTGCTAGAATATACCGGCACTGTGCAAAAACGTGATATGACTGAGCAATTACTTGACAGTATGGATATTGAGAGGGAAAGAGGTATTACAATAAAACTTACTCCGTCTCGTATGAAGTATACATATAAGGGCGAGGAGTACACCCTTAATCTTATCGATACCCCAGGCCATGTAGACTTTACGTATGAAGTCTCGCGTAGCCTTGCGGCTTGCGAAGGGGCTATTCTTATCGTTGATGCAACTCAAGGTGTCGAAGCCCAAACTCTAGCCAATGTGTATCTTGCTCTTGAGCACGACCTTGAGATATTGCCTGTTATCAATAAAATCGACCTTCCGAGTGCTGACATAGACGGAACTCGTAAAGAAATAGAAGATGTTATTGGTCTTCCAGCTGATGAGGCTCCAGCAGTATCAGCAAAAGAGGGCACAAATATCGAAGCTGTTTTGGAGCAAATTGTTGAGCAAATTCCAGCACCAAGTGGCGACGAAAACGCTCCACTTAAAGCCCTTATTTTCGATAGTTATTACGACAATTTCAAGGGTGCTGTAAGTCTTGTACGTATTGTAGATGGCAAAGTGAAAAAAGGCGACAAAATCAAATTCTTTACTACTGGAAAAGAATTTGACGTAACAGAAGTAGGTATATTTAATCCTGCGGCTAAAGAATGTGATATCCTAATGGCGGGAGATGTAGGTTATATTTCTGCATCAATCAAAAATGTATCCGAGACACGTGTGGGTGACACAATAACCCTTACCGATAATCCAGCAAGTGATGCACTCCCTGGATATAAGGAAGTAAAACCTGTTGTGTTTAGTGGTGTCTTTTGTGTTGATGGCTCTAGATATAATGACCTAAAAGACGCTTTGGAAAAATTAAAACTTAATGATGCTTCGCTTGAATACACTCCGGAAGTCTCACAAGCGCTTGGATTTGGATTTCGTTGTGGATTTCTTGGCCTTTTACACATGGAGATTATTCAAGAAAGGTTAGAACGCGAATGGGATTTGGACTTAATTACCACAGCTCCGACTGTGAGTTATCTTGTGCACAAAACAAGCGGCGAGGTGCTAACTATCAGCAATCCATGCGAATTGCCAGAGCCTCAAGCTATTAGTCGTATTGAGGAACCGATGGTGAAAGTCAATATCTTTACTCCTCCTACGTATGTCGGTCCTTTAATGGAGCTTTGTCAAGACAAACGCGGTATATATCTTGATCTTCAATATATAGACGATAGTCGTTGTCAATTGATTTATAAAGTTCCGCTAAATGAGATAATGTTTGACTTCTTTGACAGCCTAAAATCACGTTCGAAAGGTTATGCATCTCTTGATTATGAGATAATCGGTTATGAGGAGAGCAATCTTGTAAAATTGGATATTCTTCTAAATGGTGATCCATGTGATGCATTAAGTCTTATTGTGCATCGTGATAAGGCTTATGCTCGCGGTCGTGCTATTGCTGAAAAACTAAAAGATATTATCCCGCGCCAACTTTTCGAAATACCTATTCAGGCTGCTGTAGGTAATAAAGTTATTGCGAGAGAAACTGTAAAGGCGCTTAGAAAAGATGTGCTAGCAAAGTGTTATGGTGGTGACGTAACTCGTAAAAGAAAACTTCTTGAAAAACAGAAAAAAGGAAAGAAAAGAATGAGACAAATAGGCAGTGTGGAAATTCCTAGCGAAGCCTTTATCTCAATCTTAAAGATAGATTGATGAAAGAATTAGGAATATATATCCATATACCGTTTTGTGTTAAAAAATGCAAGTATTGCAATTTTCCGTCTTATCCAAATATGGAAGAGTTTCAAGATGAATATATCAAAGCTTTATGTGAAGAAATAGATATCAATAAAGACAAATATAGAAAGTACTCTGTGACAACTGTCTTTATTGGAGGTGGTACACCTAGTCATCTAATGGCTGGAG
This sequence comes from Clostridia bacterium, assembly GCA_045654505.1. Classification (GTDB taxonomy): domain Bacteria; phylum Bacillota; class Clostridia; order Christensenellales; family UBA1242; genus UBA11490. The sequence continues at coordinate 27,089 of JAZONM010000018.1, forward strand.
GTATTGCGACAATACTTAGCAAATTGCGTCAATCCTTTTCTATTGCGGAAGATGCGGAAATATCAATCGAGGCAAATCCCAATTCAATCAGTCTTGAGAAAGCTTATGAGTGGAAAAATTCGGGAGTAAATAGAGTAAGTGTCGGACTCCAAACCTGCAAAAACAATCTTCTAAAACTTATTGGAAGAGTTCATACAAAACAAGACTATGTCAAAGCAATGAAGACATTGCAAGCGGTGGGTTTTGATAATATAAATACCGATTTGATGCTAGGGCTACCTGCGCAAAAACAAAGTGATGTCAAGGTTACTTTGAAATATGTTGTGAAAAATGGTTGTACCCATGTATCAGCATACACATTGATTTTGGAAGAGGGTACGCCACTATATAGTGAAGTACAAAGTGGTAAGGTAAAACTTCCAAAAGAAGAAAAGGTCTTAGCAATGTACGACTACACTAAAAAACACCTTGAAGAGTCTGGTTTTGAAAGGTATGAGATAAGCAATTTTGCAAAACCAAATAAGGAGTGTCGCCACAATAAAAACTGCTGGAAGATGGTGGACTATGTGGGCTTTGGTGCTGGTGCTCATTCTTTTGTAAATGGTGTGCGTTTTAGCAATTTTGACACAATCCCAGAGTATTTGTCAAAACTTAAAGATGGCAGTGCTGTAGAGACTAAAGAAACTCTTTCAAATCAAGAACTTTTTGAAGAAGAGGTTATGCTAGGACTCAGACTTAAGGAGGGTATAAGTCTATCCGCAATCAAGGATAAATATAATATTGATTTACTTAAAATAAAGAAAGATGTTATATATAAATATATAGATATTGGTTTGCTCCAATTGACTGACAATACACTTTCCGCCACTAATGCTGGCTTTAAAGTACTAAATAAATTGATACTAGATATCGTATATTGATTTATTGATATTTAAGACCACAGAGTTTGTGGTCTTTTTTTATTTGCCCATTAGATATAAATTGTAAATAAAATCGACAAAATTTTTATTAAAATGTGTCATAAAGGGTTGACTTTATCATATAATAAGACTAGAATATGATTAGCAGTCAAAGGTGGCGAGTGCTAACAATTAAATTTTTAAACTGCTAAAAGAGGTAAACTTGAAAAAGGAAATAAGTGATTTTAGACTCAGTGAGAGGAAAAAACAAATAATCCTTGGTGCTGTCGAGAGTTATATCGAAAACGCATTGCCAATTACAAGTGAAAAAGTGCAAAGCAATTTATTCACATCACTTTCTAGTGCGACTCTTCGGAACGAACTTTCGTCATTGGAGGAAATGGGTTTTTTAAAACAATTGCACACAAGTAGTGGGCGAGTGCCGACTACAAAAGCTTATCGTTATTATGTTGATAATCTTATGCAAAACCAAATTTTCGACGATAAAGTAGTGGACGAGATAAAAGACAAATTTGTCGTGCGTTCCAATTTTCTTTTGGATACGCTGGATAAAGTTGCAAAACAAATTGGTGAGGTCATTGACTACCCAGTATTTGTAAGGACAACGGGTTATGAGAAATTGACTATTGTGGCAATCAATATAATACCATTGATTACAGGACAGGCGCTTTTCTTAATCCAGACCAATGAAGGCATTATCAACAATACAATCGATCTTCCAGACTATATCATGGAAGAACATTGCCGTGATGCTAGTAAATTTTTGTCCACCAATCTATGCAATAAGCAAGTGACAGATGTCATTGAAAATTTTGATAAGTACAATATCATGTTTAAAAATCAAATTAAATATTTTAATGAGATGTTTACATCACTTACCGATTTGCTTAAAATGTATGTCGAAAAAGGTACGTCCTCGGTTGTTAGAGGTAGCACAAAAAAATTGCTTGAAAATCCTGAATTGAAAGATATGGACAGAGCTAAGCGTTTTCTCAATATTGTCGAGAATGAAAGCGAAATAAAGGAGATAATCGAAAATATCGATGAAAACTCCAATAATGACATTGTTTTTTCGATTGGTGAGGAAAACAATCGCGAAGATATCAATGACTATTCGATAGTAAAGACCAATTATCACCTAGCAAGCGGTATCAATGCGAGCATTGGTGTTGTGGGACCTGAGCGTATGGATTATGCTAAAATAGCATCAGCTCTAAAATATATAATCGACGAGATGAAGAAAAAGGAGTAATAAATGAGCGAAGATAAAAAGAAGAAATGCCATTGTAATGACCATTGCACTTGTGGTGACGATTGTCATTGCAATGAAAATCATAAATGCAGTGACGACTGCACATGTGGAAATTCGGATAAAGCAAGTGAGTATCTAGAACTTGCTCAAAGAATAAAAGCGGAGTTTGAAAATTACAAACGTCGTAATACGGAAGTTGCATCTCAATCGTTTGATAATGGAGTTGCTTCTGCGGTTTCAAAACTACTTCCAGCGATTGATTCATTCAAACAAGCAAAAGCAAATATTACCGACGAGGGGACAATTAAGGGACTTGACATGGTGCTTAGCCAAATACTAAATGGTTTTGCGGGACTAGGGGTTTTGAAGATTGAATGTTTGGATAAAGATTTTGACCCCAATTATCATAATGCAGTTCTTGTAGGAAAGGACGAATCAAAACCTGACAATATTGTTCTTGAAGAATACCAAGAAGGTTTTGTATTTAAAGATAAAGTTATACGTCACAGCGTAGTTAAAATAAATAAATTGGATTAAAAAGGAGATATAAAAATGGCAAAAATTATAGGAATAGACTTAGGAACAACAAATAGTTGTGTTGCGGTAATGGAAGGTGGAGACCCAGTTGTTATTGCAAATGCAGAAGGCAATCGCACAACCCCAAGTGTTGTTGCATTTAATAAGGATGGTGAAAGACTTGTAGGTCAAGTTGCAAAACGTCAAGCAGTAGCCAATCCAGACAATACTGTAATCTCAATTAAAAGAGATATGGGAACAGCTAAAAAGGTAAAACTAAATGGAAAGGATTATACACCTCAAGAAGTATCTGCAATGATCCTTACAAAACTAAAAAATGACGCTGAGAGTTATCTTGGCGAGAAGGTAACTCAAGCAGTTATTACAGTGCCAGCATACTTTACAGATAGCCAAAGACAAGCGACAAAAGACGCTGGTAAAATTGCTGGACTAGAAGTACTTCGTATTATCAATGAGCCTACTGCAGCGGCACTTTCATATGGTCTTGACAAAGGCGAAAATAAAAACCAAAAAATACTTGTATACGACCTTGGTGGTGGTACATTCGACGTATCCCTTCTAGAAATCGGCGATGGAGTATTTGAAGTATTGGCTACTGCTGGTGACAATTTGCTTGGTGGTGACGACTTTGATAATGAAATTATTAAACTTTTGGTCGAGGATTTCAAAGCAAAAAACAACATTGACTTGTCAAAAGATAGACTAGCTATGCAAAGATTGAAAGAAAATGCAGAGAAAGCAAAAATTGATCTTTCTGCTGCTATGAAAACTACAGTTTCTCTTCCATTTATTACTGCAGATGCAAATGGTCCATTACACCTTGAATACGAACTTTCTCGTGCAAAATTTGACCAAATCACAAGTCATTTGGTAGAGAAGACTGTTGTAAAACTTCGCCAAGTGGTAAAAGATGCAAAACTTTCATATAGCCAAATAGATAAAGTGTTATTAGTTGGTGGTTCTACACGTATACCTGCTGTTGAGGCAATCGTTAAGAAAGAGACAGGTAAGGATCCATTTAAAGGCATCAATCCAGACGAGTGCGTAGCAATAGGTGCTGCAATTCAAGCAGGTGTTCTTGCAGGAGATGTAAAAGATGTGCTTCTACTTGACGTAACTCCACTAAGTCTTGGTATCGAGACTCTAGGTGGTGTATTTACAAAACTTATAGAGAGAAACACAACTATCCCTACAAAGAAAAGTCAAATTTTCTCTACAGCAGCTGACAATCAACCTGGTGTTGATATCCACGTATTGCAAGGTGAAAGAGAATTTGCTAAAGACAACAAAACCCTTGGACGTTTTCAACTAAATGATATACCTCCAGCTCCTAGAGGAGTGCCTCAAATTGAAGTTACATTTGATATTGACGCAAATGGAATTGTTAGTGTATCTGCAAAAGACCTTGGCACTAATAAAGAACAAAAGATTACAATCACAGCATCATCAAATCTTAAAGAAGAAGATATTGATAAGGCAGTAAAAGAAGCAGAGGCTCATGCAGAGGAAGACAAAAAGAGAAAAGAACTTGTGACTACCAAAAATGAAGCTGACAATCTTGTATTCTCTCTTGAGAAGATGTTGAGAGACAATGGCGACAAAATATCTGCAGAAGATAAAGAAAAACTTGAAAAAGCAATTGAAAAAGCAAAGAAAGATTTTGAAACAGATGACATTGATGCACTAAGAAAAGCTATCGACGAATTGGCAAAAGAAAATGAGGGTATTGTTACAAAACTTTACCAAGCTGCAGCGGAGAAAGCAAAAGCAGAGAATGGCGAAGCTCCAAAATCAAACAATGACGACGAAATAATTATTGACGATAACGATAATAAATAGAGATAAATAATGGCAAATAAAAATTATTATGATATATTAGGGGTTGATAAAAATGCAACCCCTGATGAAATTAAAAGTGCATATAGAAAACAAGCCAAAAAATATCACCCAGACCTAAATCCAAATAATGCCGAAGCTGCTGAAAAATTTAAAGAAGTAAATGAAGCCTATGAGGTTTTGTCTGACGCTACAAAAAAGAGTAATTATGATACTTACGGCAGTGCCACTGGTCCCAATCCAAATGATTTCTTTGGTGGAAATGGCGGCGGTTTTGGTGGCTTTAATTTTGGTGGCATGGATGACTTGTTTAGTATGTTTGGCGGTTTTGGTAATCGAAGTGCGACTGCCAGTGTGAAAGGTGATGATATTCAAGTAAAAATCAATATATCTTTCACTGACGCTGTCTTTGGCATAACACGTGAGATAAATGTTACTCGCATAGAAGAATGCACTAAATGTAGTGGTACAGGTGCAAAAAATGGTACCGAATATACAAAATGTAGTGACTGTAATGGTACAGGTACTGCACGCTATACTGAGACTTCATTGTTTGGCAGAGTAATACGTACTGGTCCTTGCTCAAGTTGTAATGGCACTGGTAAGATTATTCGTGAGAAGTGTAGCGAGTGTGGTGGTGATGGTACTAAAAAAGTTAATGCAAAGATATCTGTCAATATACCTGCGGGTATTGATAATGGTCAAGTTATCACAATGCGAGGCAAAGGCAATGCGGGATATCACGGCGGACCAAATGGTGATTTGCACATAATAGTAAGTGTAAAAGAACACCCAATATTAGTTCGTGATGGTTATGATTTACTACTTAAAGTTTATGTGCCATTTACGACACTGTTGCTTGGTGGCGAAATTACCATACCTCTTGCTAAAGATGTTACTACATTGAAGATACCAGAATTGACTCAAAGCAATACTGTATTCAAGTTGAAAGGAAAAGGAATAAAATATCTTAATTCAAATAATTATGGTAATCTGATTGTCACAATTGTAGGTGAGAGCCCTAAAAATCTTTCTAAAGAACAAAAGGCATCTATTAAAAAACTCGCTGAAAGTTTTGAAAACAATGATTTTAATAGATACAAAAATTATCTAAAAGACCTCAATGATCTTGATTAAAGAACACGCTTTAGAGAGCGTGTTTTTTATGTACTACATCAATTATCAATTTTACAAAAATGCTTTAATAATACTTTCTAATATGCTATACTAAAAGGGATAAATTATATTCGAGATTAAAAAATGAAACGTTATTTTATTGATGGTAAAAATTTTAATAAAGAAAATATTATTTTGGATGGGACAGAACACAACCATCTAAAAAATGTTATGCGCACACAAGTCGGTGAACATGTTGTTGTGGTGACAGGTGATGGATTTGACTACGAATGCGAAGTAATTGCTATTGATAAAAACAAAACCCATCTAAATCTGATAAGTGCCACTAAAAATCCAAATGAACCTAAGAGAAAACTTACAGTATATCAGGCTTTGACCAAAGCTGATAATATGAATCTCATTGTGCAAAAACTCACCGAGCTTGGAGTCGTGAGACTAATTCCTTTTGAAAATGCCTTTGTCACAGCAAAGGATAAAAATGGTAAAACTGACAAATTGCAAAATATATCTAATCAAAGCATAAAACAATGTAAAAGAGGTTGTCCAATGATTGTCAATGACACACTATCATTCAAACAACTTCTTTCAGATTTAAAGCAATATGATATTGTTGTTTTTGCAAATGAATGTGAAAAAACTCGTTCGTTATCTTCGCTAAAATTTCCTTATGAAAACATAGCTATTATAGTAGGTAGTGAGGGAGGCTTTAGCGAGCAAGAAATTGCACAACTTAATAGTATCGACAATGTGGTTAGTGTAAGCCTTGGAAGACGTATACTTAGAGCTGAGACTGCAAGTATTGTTCTAGCTGGTGTTGTTATGTGTTTGCAAGGAGAGTGGAATTATGACTAAGGTATCGATTATCACTCTTGGGTGCAAACTTAATAAATATGAAAGTGACTGTATGTCGCGCATTTTAGAAGAAAATGGTTATTTTACTTCATCAAAACTTGAATTTGCCGATATTTATATATTAAATACGTGCGGCGTCACTGCAGAAAGTGAGAAAAAAAGCAGACAGTACATTGCCAAATTTTCAAAGCTAAATCCAAATGCAAAAATAATCGTATGTGGTTGTGCCAGCCAAAACAATATTTCTCAATTTTTGGATAAGCCTAATGTTTATTCTGTGTTTGGAAATGAAGATAAAAAAGATATATTGAAGTACATAAACAAAAGTTATAAGCAAATAACTGAATTTAGTGATAAGTATAATAGTATTTATTGTCCAAAAATTACAACAACGCGTGCTTATATGAAAGTCCAAGATGGTTGCAACAATTTTTGCAGTTATTGCCTTATCCCGTATCTTAGAGGTAGGACTCGTAGCAGAGAAATATCTGATTGTGTGAAAGAGGCGTATCAATTGTCTAAGATGGCAAAAGAAATTGTGCTTACAGGTATTGACCTTAGTAGTTTTTCTCCATCGCTTGGTGAATTGATGCTCGCGCTTAAAGATATTCCTTCTCGCATTCGCATAGGTAGTCTTGAAGTTGGGGTGATTACAAATGATTTTCTGAAAATACTTTCTTCACTTACCAATTTTTGTCCTCAATTTCATCTTAGCCTTCAATCGGGTGATAATGAGGTTCTTAGGCGCATGAATCGTCATTATACTAGGGAAGAATATAAAAGTAAGGTTGATTTAATAAGAAAATATTTTCCTGACGCAAATATTACCACAGATATAATTGTCGGCTTTGCGTGTGAAACTGAAGATGAATTTTTAAATACCCTTGATTTCGTAAAAGAAATCAATTTTGGTCATGTTCATGTTTTTCCATATAGTGTCAGGAAGGGCACTGCCGCGTCAAAACTTTATAAGGACCTTCCTATGAATTTGAAAAAAGAAAGAGTGGATAGACTAGAGGAAATTGCACGAATTTCTGAAGATAAATATATTGAAAGTCAAATAGGCAAAATCCATGAAGTTCTTACAGAGGAAATAGAAGGTGATGGTGTGGTGGGATATACAGCAAATTATTTAAAGGTTACATTACCTAAAAACACACCTTTGAATAAGTTGGTAAAAGTAAAACTACTAAGTCGTCAAGAAAACACATTATATGGAGATATTTTGGAGGTTTTGTAATATGAATGATTGTTTGTTTTGTAAAATGATAAAAGGTGAAATTCCAGTAAAGAAAGTCTATGAAGATGATGATATGATTATCATAAATGACATAAGTCCTAAAGCACCAAAACATATGTTGCTTATTGTAAAGACGCATTATAAATATTTGCTTGAGCAAAACGAAAGTCAAGCCTTGACACTTGGAAGATGTTTGCATAGATTATCTACAATGAAATGTGAGTTGGGTCTTGATGATGGATATAGGCTCGTAATCAATCAAGGTGATGATGCCGGTCAGACAGTACCACATTTACATGTGCATATTCTTGGTGGCAAGAAAATGGGTTGGGAGCCTGCATAGAAATCTGCAAAACCACCATTTTACGAGATTTTTCGAAAATTTGGTTGACAAAATAAAAATTTGTAATATAATATAATAGATTTTATTAGAAAAGTGGGTGAAAAAGTTGAGCACAGTTAAAGTTTACGAAAATGAAAGCGTAGAAAGCGCAATCAAAAGATTCAAACGTAAATGTCAAAAAGACGGCATTATTGGCGATCTTAGAAAACATGAAGCTTATGAAAAGCCAAGTGTAAAAGCTAAGAAAAAACAAAAAGCCGCTATCAAACGTAGCAGAAAAAGCAGATAGTATATTTGATGCAAATTACAAAGGTTGTCATTATTCGACAATCTTTGTTTTTTTTCTCGCAGATATGTATTTAGAGATATAAAAACTCCTTGTTATAATATATTCACAAGATATTTACACGTAGAGGAGGAAGAATGGAAAGCAATTTAAAAAGTCTTGCAAGCCTTGCAAAGCAAAGACTAAAACAAGGTAATTATACTAGAGAGGTGATTCGTGCCGCAGAGAAAAACAAAGCAAAAGCGAGTGACTATTTCTATCAAAATATATTGTCAATGCGTAAGAAGAATTACGTGGCTGAGTTTGTAAAAATAAATCCAAATGACGACCAAAAATTGATTAGTAAAATTCATGGTATACTTGACTCTGAGGAATATCCTTTTAATCCAATAGGAAAACTCGTAGATGGCGAGTATTTCAAAATGCTTAATGATATCGAGAAACAACATTACATTCTAAAACTTTGTGAAAAATATAATAAAGTAAAAGATGAATATTGTCTCCAACAAAAAATAGGCTAAAGATAAGTAATGTTTGTTTATAATACTCCTTTTGAAAACTATGTAATTATATATTACATAGTTTTTTGTATCTTTGTATTTTGTTAAATAGGAGTTTTGTGATACAATATATTGACTATGGGAGATATTATGTACGACTTAAACCAACTAAACGAATTACAAAAGAAAATAGTGTTAGATACAGACGGATATATTCTTGTATCGGCTGGAGCGGGGAGTGGCAAAACTCGACTTCTTACTCATAGAGTAGCCTACCTTATCAAAGAAAAGGGTGTTTCTGCTCAAAATATTCTGGCTATTACTTTTACCAATAAAGCGACGATTGAAATGAAAGAGCGTATTAGTGCAATGACTAATTCTGAGGATGTGTGGATTAGTACATTCCACTCGATGTGCGCTCGTATCTTGCGACAAAACATATCGGTGCTTGATGGATTTAATAGGTATTTTACTATTTATGATGAGTCGGATAAGGAAAAACTTATAAAACAAATATGTAAAAATAACGATGTGGATAAGGATCTTGTATCATCTATATCCAACAATATTTCCAATGCAAAAAATATGGGTTTGAATGCGGTCGAGTATCAAAAACTTACCAATTATGACCGTAATTGGAATACAATCTGTGAGATATATCAAAAATATGATGACGAATTAAAAAACAACAATGCTCTAGATTTTGATGATTTGTTAATGAAGACTCTTTATATATTGGAAAAAAATGAGCGTGTACGTAATTATTACCAAACTCAATTTAGATATATAATGGTGGATGAGTTTCAGGATACTAATACTGTACAGTATAAGATTTTAAAACAACTCGTAGGCGTGCATCATAATCTATTTGTTGTGGGAGATGAAGACCAAAGCATATATGGATGGCGTGGAGCCAATATTGAAAACATTAAAAATTTCATCAAAGATTTTCAAGGTGTTAAAGTTTACAAGCTTGAGCAAAATTATCGTAGCACTAAAAACATTTTGGAATGTGCCAATAAATTAATAGAAAACAATACTTCACGCATAGAAAAAACACTATACACTGAAAATGAGGAAGGCGAAAAAGTAAATTACAAAATCTGCTATGACGAAAAAGAAGAAGGCGATTGGGTTTGTAGAAAGATATCTGATCTCCATTATAGCGGTGTGGATTATGATGAGATTGGCATCTTAATGCGAATCAATTCTACCAGTAGGATTTTTGAAGAAAAACTACTAAATTACAATATTCCATATAAAATAAGCGGTGGTCAAAAATTCTATGACCGTATGGAGATTAAAAATATACTTGCATATCTAAGTTTGATTGTAAACGACAAGGACAATGTAGCACTTGAGCGCATAATCAATTTTCCTCGTCGTGGCATTGGTGATAGTACTATTGATAAAATCAATCAAATAGCAAAACAATATTCATTGTCTGAGTGGGAAGTAATAAATAAATTGACATACTTTGGTCTGGACAAATTGTCGGGAAAAGTAAAACCATTTGTAGATTTGATTATTGATTTAAAGGACCTTGCCGACAATAGCTTGCTTGCAGATTTTGTGGATAGTCTTATATCAAAAACTCAAATATTGGATGTCTTTAATTCGGGGACTGAAGATGATGATAATAGAAAGAGAAATATAAGAGAATTTGCAAAATCTGTAAAAGAGTGGTCACTTGAGAATCCAGGTGCAACTCTAGTAGAGTATTTGGAGAGTGTCACATTACAAAATTCTGCATCAGATGAAGATTTGGAAGGTGGTAAGGTTACACTGTCCACCGCACATGCAGCTAAAGGTCTTGAGTTTGATTATGTATTTGTTGTTGCGTGTGAGGAAGGTATGTTTCCTCTTAGTCGATCAATAGATAATGGAGATGTGGAAGAAGAGCGTAGACTTATGTATGTGGCAGTCACCCGAGCTAAAAAACAATTATTTATTTCTCGTGCAAAAAGTCGTATGGTTTATGGTTGTACAGGCAATACTATGCCAAGTAGATTCCTTGATGAGATGGGATTAAAGTCAATGGAAAAATTCCAAAAAACATTTGACTTCGATGATGATTATATTGAAGATAAAGGTTATGAATATATACCAAATAAAAGTTATGATTTTAGCTCAAAATTCTCCTTTGGTGGTGGTGTAAAACTAAACAACGAAGCACCAAAGACAAAGCCTCAAATTACGACTGATAATACTAATTACGTAGACAATAAATTATGGCAAACAAAACTAAATTCACAAAAGAAAAGCTTTGACGAATATCAAATTGGTGTAAAAGTATTACATCCGAAATTTGGCATTGGTGAAATTGTGAACACACAGATTATTGACAATAATAATTATGTTACTGTCAAATTCGTGGGTGTAGGAAACAAAACATTGGCGTTAAGCTTTGCGCCTTTGCAAATTTTGAAAAATAAATAAAACAACAAAAATATTATGTTTTTTGATAAATAATTAAAGAGGTATGTTTTATGGACAAATTAAAACGTATGAAAGAATTGATCAAACTTATAAATATGTACAATGATTATTACTACAATCACGATGAGCCTATAGTCTCCGATGATGAGTGGGATAAATTGTATGCTGAGTTGCGCAGTCTTGAGATGAGTACTGGCAAAATTTTACCTAATTCACCTACGCAAAAAGTGGGTGGTGAAGTGTCAAACAAATTTAAAAAAGTTAAACATATTTTACCTCTTTATAGTCTTGATAAAGTGCAAAGCAAAGATGATATGTATTCTTGGCTATGTGATATGAGAGATAAATTTAAAGTGGAGAAATTTGATTTAGAATATAAATTTGATGGACTCAGAATTGTACTTACTTATGAGAATGGCAAACTTGTACTTGGCGCTACACGTGGCAACGGAACAATTGGTGAGGATGTGACCGAACAAGTCTCTGTAATAAAATCAGTACCTCTTACTATTCCTTTTAAAAACAAAGTAGTAGTCATGGGTGAAGCACTTATGAAGAAAAGTGTCATGGAAGCCTACAACAAAACTGCAACCGAAACATTAAAAAATGAACGCAATGCTGCTGCGGGTGCAATTCGAAATCTTGACCCAAGTATTACTCGTGAGAGAAACCTTAATGCTTTCTTTTATGACATTTTGTATGTAGATGGTCGTCAATTTAAAAGTCAAAAAGAAGTTCATCAGTTTTTTATAGATAATGGATTTGAAGTCTCTGATTATTTTAAGGTATTTGATTCTGTGGACGAAGTCATTGCTGAAATTGATGCTATAGATTCACGAAAAGAAAAGCTCGATTTTTTGATTGATGGTGCTGTTGTCAAAATTGACAATATTCCAATACGTGATGAAATAGGATTTACTAGCAAATTTCCAAAATGGTCAAAAGCATTTAAGTATGCGGCAGTGGAAGCAAGTACAAAACTTTTGAAAATAGTATGGCAAGTAGGTCGTACTGGAAAACTTACTCCTATTGCCGAGCTTGAGCCGGTAGAACTTGCCGGTGCGACTATACATCGTGCTACACTTAATAATTTTGGTGATATCAATCGTAAAGGTGTAAAAATCAATAGCGATGTATTCATTAGAAGGAGTAATGAGGTAATACCTGAAATATTGAGGGTAGCTCACCATAATGTGGATAGTGTTGATATTACAGAACCAACTGAGTGTCCAGTGTGTGGTGGTGCAATCATACATGAGGGTGCAAATATTTTCTGTGTAAATCCAAATTGTGTAAAAGTTATTGAGGAAAAACTTGTTCATTTTGCAAGTCGTAATGCTATGAATATCGAAGGAATACGCGACAAAACAGTATCTAAAATACGTGAAGAACTTGATATTGTTAATTTTTCTGACCTTTACACACTTGAATATGAAGATTTGTTAAAACTTGAGAGTTTTAAGGACAAAAAGGCACAAAATCTTATAAATTCGATTGAAAAAAGTAAAAATTGTAACTACAACAACTTTATTTTTGCGCTAAGCATTCCGGGCGTAGGGGAGAAAACTGCCAAAGACTTAGCAAAAAAATTTCCTCATATAAGCGATTTAATTGATGCAACCTTTGAAAAACTCGTTGAAATAGATGATATTGGTGATATTATGGCCAATAATATAGTCGACTACTTCAATAATAAAGAAAATTTGGACGAGATAGAAAAACTATTTGAGTATGGTGTAAAAATCAATTATCCAGAAAAAACGCAAGCAAAACCTCAGTTTGACGGAAAGACATTTGTGCTTACTGGTACGCTTGAAAAATATTCACGTGATGAAGCCACAAAAATCATTGAAGGTTTTGGTGGAAAGACTTCTGGATCTGTGAGTGCAAAGACAGATTATGTCTTGGCTGGTGAGAGTGCAGGAAGCAAACTAACTAAGGCCCAACAACTTGGAATTGCTATAATCTCTGAAGATGATTTCGAACGCATGATCAATTCTTAAATTTGATTTTAAATCTTCACTGATGTCTCTATAAATTTATTAAAATGAAGGGGTTTTATTCTTTGTGTGGTAATTAAAGATTTAAGCCCATTATATATTTAATTTAAAGAAAATATATAATTATGGTTGAAAAAAAGAAAAACGTATGATAAAATCAATGCGTACAAATAGAAATTTTAAGGAGCAGATAATGTTACTAGAGCCACCTATTGACAATCTTGTCGCTAAAGCAGGCAATCCTTACAAACTTGCAGTTTTAGTTGGAAAACGCGCTGCTGAGTTGTACAACACTCTTAGCGAAGAAGAAAAAGAAAAGAAACCTGTTGTTTCAAAAGCTGTTGAAGAATTTCACAATGGCAAAATAATCGAGAAAAAATAAATCTATTTTTCAAATTCTATTGTACAAACTTTTTGTTGCGATAGAATTTTTTTTGACGGTAGAATATGATTGCAGAAGTAATAGTTGATGTTTTGAATGCAGAAGTCGACCGAATATTTGAATACATGTTTGATGCTGACCAAGACATATCCATGGGAGATAGAGTATCTGTTCCTTTTGGAAGCAGAACAATCGAAGGTTATGTATTAGGAACTAAAGAAAATAGCGATTTTGACCCATCAAAACTTAAAAAAATCAACAAAAAACTAGACAAAACTCCAATAATTAAGCCTCATATGATAAAACTGTGTTATCAAATGAAGGAAAAACTGCACTTGCGTATGCTAGATGCCATACGTCTTGTTTTGCCGTCTCCTGTGAGAAATAATAAAGTAAAACATATTGAGCAAAAGATGTGTTATTTGGCTGACGAGATTGATGGTTATATAAGTAAAATCAGAGCAAATGCCAATAATGAGAGGGGGCTTATAAAATATCTTCAAGACAATGGTGAGTGTGATTTTACTCGACTTGCTAAGATGTTTTCAAATGCCACTCTAAATAAATTAATAAAAAATGACATAGTAAAGTTTAGGACTGAGGTCGTCAATAGAAAGGTCGAATTTGATAAAAGCAAAGACAAAAAAGTCAATCTTACTGCCACCCAGCAAAATGCTGTCAATACTATACTCAATGGTGGAAAACACCTTTTACATGGTGTAACTGGTAGCGGTAAGACCGAAGTTTATCTTAATGTCATCGATAAAGTTTTGGAAGAAGGCAAGTCGGCGATTATGTTGGTGCCTGAGATATCCTTGACCCCACAAATGATACGTATTTTCTCTGCTCGTTTTGGTGATAAGGTCGCTCTTCTTCATAGTGGTCTATCGCTCGGTGAGAAGTATGACGAGTGGTATCGACTTTATTCAGGCGAAGCAAAAATTGCAATCGGCGCTAGAAGTTGTGTCTTTGCGCCCCTTGATAATCTTGGAGTGATTATTATTGATGAGGAGCATGATAGCTCATATGTGGCAGATAGTAATCCAAGATACAACACTTTTGATATTGCTTCTCTTCGTTCGGATAATGAAAACTGTCCTTTAGTAGTCGGTAGCGCGACTCCAAGCATTGAGACATACTATCTTGCAAAGTCTGGAGCACTTAATCTTATAGAAATGCCAGTACGTGTCAACAACAAAGCAATGCCTGCAATCGAGATTGTAGATATGTGTAATGAGTTTAGACGAGGAAACACAACTCCTTTTTCCACACCATTACTTGAGAGACTTACAGATGTTGTCGACAATTCAAAACAAGCGATATTGTTTATAAATCGTAGAGGTTTTTCCTCCTTTTTGATGTGTAGAGATTGCGGTTATATACCAAAATGTGATGCTTGTGATGTATCTTTAGTATATCATAAAAATGACAATCAATTAAAGTGTCACTATTGTGGTAAAAGATACCATGCCATAAATACATGTCCAAACTGTGGTGGTCATGATTTAAAATATGGTGGAGTAGGCACTCAGCAAGTTGTGGAAGAACTAAACAAACTTTTCCCAAATACAAAAGTATTTCGCATGGACAATGACACCACTCAAACAAAAAATGCTCATGGCAAGATTCTAAAAGAATTTGGCGAGACCAAACCCGCAATACTTGTAGGTACTCAAATGGTCGCAAAAGGTCATGACTTTCCGGAAGTTGGTTTTGTCGGAATACTTGATGCAGACTTAAGTCTCTTCTTTAGTGATTTTCGTGCCAGTGAGAAGACTTTCCAACTTATCACTCAAGTAGCAGGAAGGGCAGGAAGAAGTTTGCTTGAAGGACATGTGGTTTTGCAGACTTATTTCCCTAAAAACTACGTCTACAAATTATGTGCAAATTACGACTACAATCGTATTTATGATAAAGAAATAAATTTAAGAGAAACCACCAATTATCCACCTTATTCTAAGATATTGCGACTTCTTTTCACGTCTCAAAAAGATGATGTCGTACGTAATCTTACTCATGAAGTTTTTATGAAACTCAAAGAACTGAGAATACAGAATAAAGAGGACTTTCTATTTTTGGAAGGGATGAAGTCTCCAATTACAAAAATAAAAAATAAGTATCGTTATCAGATACTAGTAAAACTTCGTCTTGACAATAGTGAAAAAATGATAGACGAAATATATCGTGTTTTAGATAAATTTGTACTTAAAGATGTATCGACTTTTGTGGAGATAAATCCACTTAATTTGAGTTGATTTTTACTAAACACTTGTTTATTTAATTGAAAATAGTTATAATCAAATAATAATTTGACACAAGATATTGTATTTTTAATCGACAAATCATCAATATTTTGTGGTAGGAGAGAAATATGGCAATTAGAAATATAGTTTTGAGCCCAAGTGAAACATTGAAAAAAGTAAGTAAAGAAGTCAAAGTTTTTGATGAAGCTTTGTCCACCCTTCTTGACGATATGTATGACACAATGGTTTATAATTATGGTGTGGGTCTAGCTGGTCCACAAATTGGTGTCCTAAAACGTGTTGTGGTAATCGAGATAAATGGCATAAAACTTGACCTTGTAAATCCTAAAATCATCAAGAAAGAAGGTTCGTGCAGAGACGTGGAGGCCTGTCTTTCTGTAAAAGGAGTTCAAGGCTGGGTAACACGGCCTGAAAAAGTCACAATAACAGCATTTGATAGAGAGGGTAATCAATTTGAGTTTACTGGCGTCGGTCATATGGCTCAATGTATCTGTCACGAATTAGACCACCTTGACGGAATACTTTTCACTGATGTTATGGATGAAGTTTATATGTCTGGTGGCAAGAAAAATAAAAAGAAAAACAAAGGTAATGACTAATGAAAGTTATATTTTTAGGCACTCCCGAATTTGCAGTTCCTACACTTAAAGCACTGATTGAAAATCATGAAGTTGTGGGTGTGGTTACACAATTGGACAAACCTGTTGGCAGAAGCAAGACTCCTGTTTTTTCTCCTATCAAAAAAATAGCAATCCAAAATAATATTCCTGTCTACCAATATAGAAGAATACGAAAAGAGGGCATAGAGGACCTTAAAAATCTTAATGCAGATGTTATGGTGACTTGTGCATATGGTCAAATATTAAGCCAAGAAATTTTGGACATAACTCCAATTGGGGTAATCAATGTACATGGTTCGTTGTTGCCTAAATACAGAGGGGCAGCTCCAATTCAATGGAGTATAATCAATGGCGACAAAACCACTGGGATTACCATATTGCGTAGTGAGGCTGGTATGGATGATGGCGACACAATGCTTAAAAAAGAGGTCGAGATTTTGCCTTATGAAACAAGCGAAAGTTTGTTTTCGCGCCTTAGTACTATTGGTGCAGATTGTTTAATTGAAGCGCTACGATTGATTGAAAATGGGGAGGCAGTATTTACTCCTCAGGACCATGATAATGCTACAATTTGTAAAATGCTAAAACCTGAGATGGCAGTACTTGATTTTTCTCTACCAGCGATCCAACTTTGTAATATTATTCATGGGCTAAATCCATGGCCTGTTGTAAAACTTAAAATCAATGATTTTATTTTTAAAGTGTTTACCGCTCGTGTTTTGAGTGAGGAAGAGGTGTCAAGATTTGTACCCAATTTAAGCGAGTTTTGTCAAGGTCAAGTTGTGTTGTCATCGCCAAAACGCGGTCTTGTAATAAAGTGCGGTAGGGATTATATCTATCTTTTAGAGATACAAAATCAAAACTCAAAAAGAATGACGAGTAATGCATTCCTTAATGGTAAAAATATTCCACAAGGCAGTTATGCTGAAAGTGTGATTAGCCATGAATAAAGAACTTAGAAAAGCCTATGACATTCTAAAAAAGGTGTATATAGATAAGAGTTTTGCGAGTATTCAATTGAATAAAGATGCTGACAAAAGCATCAATTTTGGTCTGGTAACCAAAATAGTGTATGGTGTCATAGAAAAGGACATTTACCTTGAGTATCGAATAAAACAATTTGTCAAAAATCCCACAAAACCCAATATTCTTATAATTTTGAAAATTGGTGCATATGTACTGGAAAATATCAATTCTATTCCTCCATACGCATGCATAAATGAGTGCGTCGAGATAGTCAAGGGTGAGAGTGATAAGTATATTGCGGGATTTGTTAATGCCACACTTAAAAACCTTCTAAAACAAGCTCTAATACTTCCTGATGCAAAAAATAGTATTTCAAGATACTTATCAATCAAATATTCTTATCCCGAATGGATAATTAAAAAGTTGCTTGCTTACAAAACAGTTGGTTTTATCGAAGAAATGCTTTCAAAACAACTCACAACTCTAACACATATAAGAGTATTAAAAGATTTTGCTTTATTTAAATCAAGGCTTGATGAGAAAAAAATCACTTATGTGATGAGTCAAATTGACAATTGTCTATATGTTGAGTATTCATCATTACTTGAATGGGTCGAGTTGTCGTCATATTATACTGTACAAGGGCTTCCGAGCATTATCTCTGCATTGACTCTAGGAGCTAAGAGCGGAGACAAAGTGCTTGATTGTACCGGAGCTCCTGGTGGAAAATCAGGCGTTATTGCGTCATTACATGAAAAGATTGAAGTTACGTGTTGTGATATTCATTCGCATAGAGTATTGCTTATAAAACAGTATATGAAAAAACTCGGATTAAACAATGTCCTTGCACTTCGTCAAGATGCGACAGAATATAGGGAAGAGTGGTCCGAAAATTTTGATTGTGTGTTATGTGATGTACCTTGTAGTGGTATTGGTGTAATAAATAAAAAACCAGACATTATGCTTAATCGTGTGCCACAAGACATAACAGCACTTGCTTCCACTCAATACAAAATTTTGTCAAATAATTCAAAATATGTTAAGCAAAACGGAACATTGGTGTATAGCACATGTTCGATTTTGAAAGAAGAAAATGAAGATGTAGTAATGAGATTTTTGAAAAACAATCCTCAATTTCAATTAGAAAAAATCGAAACCTTTGGTGTCAATGTTTTGGAAAGTAATAACATGTACACTTTCTATCCTCATGTATCGGATACAGAAGGATTTTTCATAGCTAAATTAAAAAAGATTAAGTAGGATAAAATTATGAAGATTTTACTAGATAACAATTTAAAACAAATTACAAATATTGTGACCTCACTAGAAGAAAGTGCTTTTAGGGGCCAACAACTTTATAATGCAATGCTTAATGGTAAAGACTTTGGAGACAAAATCAATTTGCCTAAGTCGTTACTAGATAAACTGCAAGAAAAAGGCTGGCTTTTACAACCACTTAAAATAGAAAAGCAAATCAAGTCAAATACAAAAGGCGACAATAATATCAAATTTCTTTATAGACTTAGTGATGGAAATATAATAGAGGGCATGCTTATGCAATATAAGTATGGCAATACTTTATGTGTAAGTACGCAAGTCGGTTGTAAAATGAATTGTGCTTTTTGTGCAAGCGGACTAAATGGCTGGATACGCAATCTTACTTCAGGTGAGATATTAGGTCAAGTTGTGGCTGTAAATGCACTTCTAGGTGGTACTGTCAAAGATAGAAAGATTACAAATGTAGTCCTTATGGGCACTGGTGAGCCTCTTGACAATTTTGACAATACAGTAGATTTTTTAAAGGCAATTACTGCTGATAATAATTTTAATTTTAGTGTGCGAAATATATCCCTTTCTACATGTGGTATTCCTGCTAAAATTGAGGCGCTTGCAGACTTGGGGCTTCCTATCACTCTATGTATATCACTACACGCTCCCAATGACGAAATCCGCAAAACTATAATGCCGATTGCACGTTCTTTTTCTATAAAAAGCGTGCTTGAGAGTGCAAAGCACTATCACACTCTTACAAATCGCCGAATCATTATTGAGTATGTTTTGATAGAAGGTATCAATAATAGACTTGCTGACGCGAAAGAACTTGCCTCCCTTCTTCGCGAACTCCCTTGTCATGTCAATTTGATTAGACTAAATGAGGTGGACGAAAGGGGATTAAAAGCACCGACAATCAAATCTTGCGAAATGTTTTTAAATAATCTGCATATGTTTGGTGTTAGTGCTACAATGCGACGCACAATTGGTGATGATATTGATGGAGCATGTGGTCAATTACGAAATAAAAATTTAAAAGAATCAGGCGTATCTAATCATCAGGGTAAAAAACTTGATGACGCAAAAAAACAAAAGACTGAGAAAGCAGTACAAAAAACATACAAAACATCTACAAATAAAGATGCAAAGGCATCAAAACGTGGCTCTAATGTTGTTTCAAAAAGTCAAAATGTAGATAAAAACACAAAAAAATATCGTAAAAGTAGATAAGGAAAATAATATTGGATAGATACAGAGTGGTCCGTATAATGGGCGGAGACATAACAGTTACAGATGGTGAAAAAAGTTATGATTGCATATCTAAAGGCAATCTAAAGAAAAGTAGCAAAGTCTGTGTCGGGGATTATGTCAAAATAAGCGAAAACAATTATAGTAAGGGCAAGTACGTAATTGACAAGGTTTTGCCTCGAAAAAATCAGTTGATCCGACCTAATGTTACCAATATTGACCAATTGGTTATTGTCCTTGCCACAACTCCCCAACCTGATTTGAGCCTTATTGACAAGTTGATTATCTTTGCCGAACTTAACGATATTTCGCCAATACTTGTAATAAATAAGGTTGACATTTCGAATGAAACAGAGATACAAAATCTGGTTTTGCAATATAAAGATGTTGTGAAAGAAATCATCGTAATCAGTGCAAAAAACAACATTGGAATTGAAAATCTAAAATTAGTACTTAAAGGTAAATTTTCGGCTTTGGCAGGGCAGAGCGCAGTGGGCAAAAGCACCCTTATAAATGCGCTTGACTCCAAACTAAATCTTGATACAAATGGACTTAGCGAAAAAATCTCTCGTGGAAAACATACGACACGTCATTCAGAAATATACAAGATAGATGACATTTTGATCGCTGATACACCTGGATTTAGTATGCTTGAAATAGATAAGATATCCTACGTTGACTTGCATTATTATTACAAAGATTTTGCACCATATTTTGCTGAGTGCAAATTTTCTGGCTGTACACATATCAATTGTACTGCTGACAATTGTGAAGTTGTAAAGAATGTCAAAAACGGCAAAATACATTTGGAAAGATATCAAAGATATTGTAAAATGTACAATGACATGAAAGAAAAATGGAGAGAAAAATATGATTAAAATTGCACCAAGTACTCTTGCAGAAAAAGAAGAACGACTTGTAGAATATGTAAAGGAATTGCAAAAACTTAATGTTGATTATGTTCATTGTGACGTTATGGACGGAAAATTTGTGCAAAATACCTGTCTTTCATATGACTTGCTTAAAGAGGTTAGAGCAAATACTGCACTTCCACTTGATGTTCATTTGATGGTTAAGGACCCTAATTCAGTACTTGATAAGTATTGTGCTCTTCGTCCTACCATACTTACAGTACATTTTGAAGCTTTTTCCAATCAAGGCACTCTTATGTCTGCGATTAAGAAAATACGAAAATCAAAGGCTCTTGTCGGTATCAGTATTAAGCCTACCACACCTGTAAATCGAATACTTCATCTTCTTCCATACATTGACCTTGTATTGGTTATGGGTGTTGAGCCAGGCAAATCTGGTCAAAAAATGATTTCCAATACATGTCCTAAGGTGAAAGAACTTAGAGGTTTTATCTACGACAGCAATCTAGATGTTAAAATTGAGGTTGATGGTGGTGTTAATGAAGAAAACCTTAAAAATCTAGCACTTGCTGGAGTTGATATTGTTGTTATGGGAAAACATTTTTATGAGCATACAAAAAAATCTCAATTGATAGATAAAGTACACAGACAATAATTCAATTCAAATAGTAAAAAAGGCAAATACAAGAATTTGTCTTTTTTTATTGCAATTTGTAATAATTTGTTTTATTATATAAATAATAAAATTAGTATAATGAGGAATATTATGAAAAAACTTTTCAATTATATTTTTGTGTCTATTCTTGCGGTTTCGTCTATTATAGCTATAGGACATTTTACAAAGCCTCAAAAAAGTCAATCCATTAGCGCAGAAATTAAGTACCAAACATTATCATCCGAAGATGTTATTCTTTCTGATAGCTACTATGGTTCTGGTCTTGATGACAGACATGAATTGGGTACTGCGTATGAAGAAGAGCTTGTGTCTGAAAGTAGTGTCAATAAGAATCTTCCTTGTTATGCAGTTGTGGGCTTAAAGCAATCTGCAAAAGATAAAATTAAAGCAAATCCATACATAAAACTTCCTACAATGGTGAAAAGTTCTGATGAAAAACTTGCGGGATATATTGTGGGTGTGTCTTATTATGTTGCTGGTGATAATGTAGAAGATTTTGAAGGTTTTGGTAATCGTGGTGCATTTCAAGTTATTGAGGAAATTGATAGTGAAAGCAATCCAATTTGCATTTATGACACTGAAATCAATAAAATTATAAAAGGTGTAACTATTCCTAGTATTTATAAATATGTTTCTTATTGTTCTTTTTCAAACAATACATCTGTGGAGGAAGTGTGTTTTGAAGCGTATGACAAACTGACTTTACTGGGTGCATATGCATTTCAAGGCACAACAAACCTTAAAAATGTAGTTACTTATTCTGATAAAGTTGTTTACAAATATTCCTCGTTGCCAATAGAAATCGGAACAATTGGATCATATGCGTTTAGTCGTTCTGGTATAGAGTCCATTACATTAAAAGATGGCATCAATATTGATATTGGCTCATTTGATTCTTGTACAAATCTTAAAGAAGTTAAATTTGAAGTATCTTCCACTATTACGGTTAATGAAGTGGAGGTAGAAGGTACAAATATAACAATAGGCAACAATGCTTTTAGAAATTGTTACAATCTTTCTTCCATTTCTTTACCATATGGACTGACCAGTCTAGGTGTTGCTTGTTTTGAAAATTGTTATAGACTAAATTTAATTGAAATTCCTGAGACAGTGACCAGTATCGCTTATAATGCATTTAAATTAAATAATCATGTTCCTGCCTCAAATGAAGAAGAAAGTATGAATTTGTCACTATACAATTCACGTTCTATTATTTTAAAAGGAAATCATGATAAAGTATCGACCGCATATCCTTTCAATAATAATGGTAATCTTAATGCTCCTGATTTTGGTAGTACTACAAACAAAAAATACACAATACTTTTCATAGAATCTACCAATGAATCATACCTTAATTTAATAAAAAACACTATTACATCTTTAGATTCTACACTTACAAACAATCTTGTTTTATCTACTAAAAACACTTTAAAACTATTTGTTAAAGACCCTGTTTCCAATACTAAAATAGAGTATGACGCTACAAATAGTGGTGCATCTGTCGTAAAAACATCTTACTATCCGCAAGAAGAAATTACTTGCTTGCATACTCCTGTTACTGAAGGGCTTATGGTTGATGAAACAAAACCAATTGACCTTACAGGGTATGTATTTGATGGTTGGTATATTGATGGCTCATACGAACAAAAAATTGAAAATGGTTTTAAGGCAAATTATGGTGTACTTAATCTTGTTGCACTATATAAATTACAAAAATTTGACTTTAATATAATAGACGGTTCAGATACCTATACGTTTAATGGCGTATATGGTGATACTTTTAAGAATGTTTTGACCAAAAACAATTTAACACTTGATACACTTAGACTGTGTTATTTGGATTTTACAGGATTTTATAAAGATGCATCAAACACAACTTTAATTGATTATACTCAGAAAATAACTTCTGATAATACTATATATCTTGGTCGCAAATCTTTGGGAGAATTGTTTGATTTTACATACAATAAGTCTACAGATTCATACACAATTTCTTCTTTAAAACAAAACGTCGTTTCTCAAGTTTATATTCCAAAACAATACAATGGTAAAAATATTACAAAGCTTGATTCAAGTCTATTTATTGGAAACACTTATATCAATAAAGTATTCTTTGCCCTTGATAGTGAAGTGGTAGAAATTGGTACATATGCATTCCAAGGTTGTTCCAATTTGACATATTTTGAGATTCCTGCTAAATGTAGTGACAATTTTGTAGAAAAACACATACTTGATAATACCAAAAATCTAAAAGAAATCGTCATACTTGGCTCTATCGAATGTGGATCACGCGCCAACGCACCGGTTCTTCCAGATTACGATGGTGCGGTAAAGCTTTCAGTAGCATCTGAAGATAAATACCTTGGATCATATGGGGCAGAATATACCTCAGCATATACAATGTCAGTTCAGATTGTCACTGATCCTATTGGTAATGTTGCAAATGAAAACCCTTTACTAAATCCTGAAAATTGTGGTCTAAAACTAATTACTTTATTCCCTGGACATTTCATAACCTTAGAAACTCTTTCTAAGACCGGATACCATTTTAATGGTTATAATATAATTATTGATGGTGAGGCGGTTTCTGAGACAGTCTACGGCCCAGATGACACCACTATTACTCAAAAAGTTGTGTTGGAAAGCAATGACTATACATATTCCTTTCTAAATAATCCTAAGTACATCGCTTATAATGATTCTACATTAGGAAACGTTGTTTATTTACGAGCAGATTATACTTCGAAATTTAGTGTTGAGAATGTATTGGATGGCAGTAATCAATATTCATTTACGCGTATTACTGGTTGGAATACAGAATATGTGGAAAATTTGAAAGGTGACACAACAACAGCAGACCTTCCAAGGTATGTTGTTGATGCCAATGGTTATACTCGTCTAGTTACACAAATAGGAAATAATGCATTTAATGGTTATGGCGATTTTAGTAAAGGCATGCAAAAAATAATCATTCCTAATAGCATTCTTTATATTGACCAAGAAGCATTTTACGGTGTAAAAACACTTAAAATTGTAGAATTTGAAAAAGAGTCAAATCTTGTATCTATTAGTTTTGCTGCTTTTTCCCAATCTGCTATCCAAAACTTTGTGTGTGATTCTACAAAACTTTTGACAATAAGTGAAGCAGTATTTTATCAATGTGAAAATTTAGCAACTTTTGAAATCCATAGCCCGCTTACCGAGATTGCGTATACATTATTTATGGATTCAGGTCTAACAACATTTACATTACCATCAAGTGTTACCAAAATATGTGATGGTGCTTTTAGAAATACTACAAAACTTTCTCTATTTATCATTCCAGATGATACAAATTTAAATTATATTGGTGAGAGTGCATTCGAAAATTCGGCAATAAGCAGTATTGCACTGCACAAAACAACAAGTGCTTTGACTATTGGTGGTTTGGCTTTTGGAGATACCGAAAATTTGACTAGTATCAATCTTGCTTGTGATGGCATGGCAGGTTTGATTCTATATGATGGTATATTTTCAAGAAGTAATGTAAGCAATGTAACTTTACCTAGTAATGTTACGTTTGTAACCAACATACTTTCTACATTTGATGGTGCAAACAATATGTCCATTATTAAAATCGAAGAGGCGAGCACTATAAATATTACTGATCATATGGTAGGCGAAACTGGACATGACAATATTGTCTACTCATTGTCTGATGATAATATGATTATTGAGTACATTCCAAGACTATTTAATGGTGACTTGGTAATCAATGAAAAGATTTTAAAACTTTCTAATGTAGATGAAATATTTGAGTATTTGCCTAATGTTAAAAATATCATTGCTAAAAACAGTGAAAATTCCGAATTTTATGTTGTTGATGATTGTATATATCTATTAGACAAAACTCATTCTACAGCTACACTTGCTTTTGTTTCTAATGTGAAAAATGTTTCTCGTTTTGTTGTTCCTGCTAGTATTGAGATTGCTAAGGATAAAGAATATGCAGTCGTTAATCTTGAAAAGTATGCACTTAACAGTAATGAGAACATCAAAATACTTTCATTTGATAAAGGTTTTACTCCAGTAGACATCAATGGAATATGTGCTCTAGACATTATATATTCAAATGTTGTTGTTGTGGAAATAAGCAAAAATATAGAGTATATGACTAAAGACAACTTTATCAATTTTAAAAATCTTCGTACTCTTAGAATATTAAATCCTGCTAAAGATAGACAATCGGGCAATTTATTTGCTGTAAAAGATACTACAATTGATAAAGTATTTAAAGTTGTGCCTACAATCCTAGTTCCATCAAGTGAACAAGCAATCTATTCTACATTGTCTGGTTGGGAAGATGTAAATGTCGCATCAAAACTTACTATCACATTCGTGACAAATGGTGGAGCAGAAATACCATCTATATCTCTTGATTTTGAAGAGACACCAGCAATTTCCAATCCTACAAAAACAGGTTATGATTTTACAGGCTGGTACACTGATTCGGCGCTTACCAACCTTTATGAAAACGGGGCATTGCTTTCTGATCTTACACTGTATGCGGGATTCAAAGTACACGAATATGCATATACATACATGGTAGACGATAAAGTGTATTATACTCAAAAAGTAGCATATGATACATTGCCTAGCGGGCCAGAAACAGCTCCTAAGAAAACAGGTAAAGTATTTGATAAATGGGTTACAAAAGATGGTGATGTCTATGACCTTTCTAAAACCAAGGCTACAAGTGATATGGTACTATATGCGTCATTTAAGACAGATACAAAATTTGTTACTAAAATTATAATTATTGCTGCCGCTTCTCTTGTTGTGCTGATTGTAATAATTACAATAATTGTAAAAGTCGCAAGAAAGAAGCGAGCGAAAAAAGATTATTAAAATAAAAACACCTCATGTATTTGAGGTGTTTTTTGTGTCAAACAACAACCTGTCTTCATATATAGTAATATAGGGGTGCAAAGATGAAAATATATTGTATAAAATGTCCAAGATTTTTAAAACCATTATTAAAACTAATTTTTCGTAAAGAAATATAAATTACATATACAAAACAAAAAAAAGACCTAAATCAATTAGGTCTTTTTTATATTACTTATTTTCGGTGTTTTTCATTGTCTTTAAGCAACGTGTACAGATATTTACTTTAGTAAGTTTTCCATCTATCTCAACAGGTTTCTTTTGCAAGTTGGCACCGAATGTACGTTTTGTAGCGATGTGTGAGTGACTAACTTGATTTCCAGCCACTTTTGATTTGCCACAGATATAGCATTCTTTAGACATTTTAAGCACCCCCATAATAATACTTCATAAATTACGCTATACATTATAACAAAGGATTTTGCGTTTTGCAAGGAAAAATTGCACAAAAGTTTTATAAAATAGGGTATATGTCTAATTAAAAGGATTTTTTATGCTAAAACTCTTGCAAAAAAGCCCAACATCATGTAAAATTAGTTAGTGTTAGAAATAACGGTGATTTTAAAAACTTTGGAGGTTTTATGGCAGTTAATACATCAAATGCTTACGGAAAAATAACCATTAGCAATGATGCTATAGCTCGCGTAACAAGTCATATTGTTAGAGAGTGTTATGGCGTAATTGACTTGGTCGGACAAAATTTCTCCGACAATTTTTCCGAGATGAAGCGCAAAAAACCTAAATGTAAAGGTATTAAAATCCTTACCGTAAACAATCGTATCTATATAGATTTATACGTTATTATTAAATATGGTGTATCTATTGCGACTGTTACTGAAAACTTGAAAAGCGCTGTAAAATATGGCGTAGAGAAGTTTACAGGCATGATTATCGACTGCGTAAATGTCAATGTAGTCGGAGTAAGAGTGTAGTCGTAAGAGGTTTTTAAGGAGATATTATGCAAAAGTTAATAAATAGCACTATGCTAAGAAAGATGATGAATGCTGGTGCTAAGGTTTTGGATGACAACAAAAAATTTGTCGATTCCCTAAATGTATTCCCAGTTCCGGACGGTGATACTGGTACAAATATGAGTCTTACATTTAATAACGCTGTGAAAGAACTTAATTCTTGTCTTGAGAGTTCGTTTTCATCAATTGCTGAGAGTTTGTCTAAAGGTGCGCTTCGTGGTGCTCGCGGAAACTCAGGCGTTATTTTGTCACAAATTATAAAGGGTATTACTTCAGTGCTTGCTACAGCAGATAAGGATATCAATACAAAACTTTTTGCTAAAGCTATCAATGAGGGTAGTAATGTAGCATACAAGGCTGTTACCCAACCAAAAGAGGGTACTATCCTTACAGTTATTAGAGTAATGGCAGAGTCGGCTATGCGTAATTGCAAAAAATATAGCGACTTTGAGAAATTCTTCGAGGCGATACTTTTCGATGGCGAAGCTATTCTTCAACAAACTCCTGAAATGCTTCCAGTGCTTAAAAAAGCAGGCGTTGTTGATGCGGGCGGACGTGGACTATTGGTTATCTTCACTGGTATGCAAAAAGCATTGCTAGGCGAGGAAGATTTTGAAATCAATATTGAAGAAATGATCAATACAGTTGAGAAAGGAAATGACTTCCTTATCAATTTGGACAATCTTGCTGATATCGAATTTGCTTATTGTACAGAATTCATGGTATCACACATGAAAAAGAAAACAACAGTGAGCGATATTGACAAACTTCGTGAGAGTCTTATGAATATAGGTGACTCTGTAGTTTGTATCGGTGACTTAGAGCTTGTAAAAGTGCACGTACATACAAATGAGCCAAATTTAGCACTAGGATTTGCTCTAGAACTTGGTGAAATTATAAATATTAAAATCGAAAATATGGTTGAGCAAAACCGCGAATTAAAACGCCAACACACTCAACAAGAGCAAGACCTTAAAGAATTTGGTATGGTTGCTGTTGCTCCTGGTGATGGTATTGCAAGTGTATTTAGTGATATCTTAGTCGATAATATCATTGAAGGTGGACAAACTATGAATCCATCTGCTGACGATATTGCTAAAGCTGTAGATAGAGTACCTGCTCGCAATGTATTTGTATTCCCTAATAATAAAAATATTATTCTCGCAGCTGAGCAAGCGAAAGGTCTTACAAAGAAATTTATTCATGTAATCGCTACAAAATCTATCCCTGAAGGACTTTCTGCAATGCTAGCATTCAATCCTGACGGAACACTTGAAGAAAATATCGAAGCTATGAATAGTGCAAAAGAGGCAGTTACTAGTGGTTCAATTACATATGCTGTACGTACCACCAATGTAGATGGTTTTGACCTTGAGAAAGGGGATATAATCGGTCTTGACGAAAAAGCAATAATTGCAAAAGGTAGCCTTGTAAAAGAAACTACACTTCAACTTATTGATAAGCTTTACAATCCTGACAATGTAAACATTACATTATTCTACGGTAAAGAAATCCCAGAAGAAGAGGCGCAAAAACTTGCATCTGAATTGGAAGAAAAATATCCAAATTGTGATGTTACACTTCTTTATGGTGGCCAGCCAGTATATTACTACATAATATCTCTTGAATAACAAACAAAAACACCTAAATATAGGTGTTTTTTTGTAGTATTATACTTGATATAATTTGCAATAACTGGAATTATAGTTGCTAAAAATACGGGGTAGGAGACAAAAAAAAGAAGTCATACGACTTCTTAAAATTCTCTATGGTGCTAAAGACCGGAATCGAACCGGTACGGTGTTGCCACCGCAGGGCCGACTCGTAAAGAAAATGTGCCAGTGGTCACATTTTTAGACAAAGGCGGGAGCACGCCATGTGCGGTCTGGGTACGACAGTACTTAAGTCCGATGGACTTAAAATCAGGTGGCGATAAAAAAGAAGTCGTATAGACTTCTCAAATTGTATGGTGCTAAAGACCGGAATCGAACCGGTACGGTGTTGCCACCGCAGGATTTTAAGTCCTGTGCGTCTGCCTGTTCCGCCACTTTAGCAAAGATAGAAAATGGAGGCACCACCCAGATTCGAACTGGGGCATAAAGGTTTTGCAGACCTTGGCCTTACCGCTTGGCTATGGTGCCATCGTTTGTAAAGGTAAGTTTGACTTAAAACAAAATGGAGCGGGGCTCGGGATTCGAACCCGCGACATTCGCCTTGGCAAGGCGACGCTCTACCACTGAGCCACCCCCGCATAAAAAATGGTGGGAACTATAGGGCTCGAACCTATGACCCCCTGCTTGTAAGGCAGATGCTCTCCCAGCTGAGCTAAGCTCCCACGCATTACATTCATATCGAATGCTCTAATAATATATCAAAGATTCTAAAAAAAATCAACAGTTTTTTCAAAGTTTTTATAAAATATTGAAAAATATATTTTAAAGTAGGAGCGTATTAAAAAATATTCCTATATTTCGTGGCTTTGCTAATATGTCTTAGTCTAAATATATGAGTATTTATGTTCATTTGTTAATAATTAGAGAATAAAAAAGGATACAGAAGATAATGAAGTCTGTATCCTTTTTCTGAAATTTAGGCTAAATTAGTTGCAAGCCTTAGTAGAATTTGATCTTTTAGCGTTTGTAGTAGTACCGCGTTTTGCTTCAGTACTAGTTTCGCTACATCTACGACCTTGCTTTTTTGTAGACGCTTTCGCCTTAGTTGCCATAATTTCACCTCCTATATTCACAAAGCGATTGCTTTGTACTTTTATTATTTGTTGATTTAAGAATATAATACGCGTATTCCATCTGGTAAATAATGTTAATTTGTTTGTATTAATTATATATAAATATAACAATTTAGTATCATTCTTTTGCAAAACGCCTTAATCTTTGATATAATCATACCATGAGTAAAAAAGCAAAACAATGCAAGGTAGTAATAATTACCGGTGCGAGTAAAGGTATAGGTAGAGCCACTGCCGAATTTCTCAAAGATAAAGGTTATGTGGTATATGGTATATCTCGTTCAAAACCCGAGAATATCGATTTTAATCACTACACATGTGACGTAACAGACTATGATAGGTACAGAGAGATTCTTGACGAGATTAAAAACAAAGAAGGTCACATTGATATCCTTATCAATAATGCAGGAATGGGTATTTCTGGCTCGATTGAAGGCACAAAACCTGATGATATTTCGCGACTATTTAATATAAATGTAAATGCACTTATCACATTGACTTCTATCACACTTCCATATCTTAGGGAAAGCAAAGGTAGAGTGGTGAATATCGGTAGTGTCGCAGGTCCAATCCCAATACCATTTCAAGCTTGTTATTCTGCATCAAAATCCGCAATTGAGACATTCTCATTAGCACTCGATATGGAAGTTAGGGATTATGGGGTTCGCGTGACATGTGTGCGTCCTGGAGATACAAAGACTTCGTTTACTGATAGTAGAGTTAAATCTGAGATGTCACAGGACAATGTATATGCCGACCGTATCAATCGCTCAGTATCCAAGATGGAAAAGGACGAACAAAACGGTGTACCACCAGTAAAAGTAAGTAAAGTTATTTACAAAACACTTAAAAGAAAGCACCCGCCACTTGTGGTGACTGTTGGATTTGGATACAAATTTTTATGTGGTATCGCAAAGATACTGCCAAATTGTTTAAAAAATAAAATTATAAAATTATTATATGGTTAAGAGTAAGGAGAAACAAAATGGATTTATTTAAAAAGACAGAAAGAGAACAAATTTATGATGTCGCAAAAAATGCGGGTATTTACCCTTATTTTCATGAGTTGCGCACAGGACAAGATACGGTTGTAGACATGGAAGGTCACCGCACAATTATGATTGGCTCCAACAACTATCTTGGACTTACTTCTCACCCAGAAGTAGTAAAGGCTGGTGTTGAGGCTATTGAGAAATATGGTAGCGGTTGTAGTGGTTCTAGATTCCTAAACGGAACACTTGATATTCACGTTGCATTTGAAAAAGAACTTGCAGAGTTTTTGCACAAAGAAGCTTGTGTTACATTTAGTACTGGCTTTCAATCAAATCTTGGCATAATCAGTGCAATTTGTGGCCGTAACGACTATATTATGTGCGATAAAGAAAACCACGCATCGATATACGACGCTTGTAGATTGAGTTATGGAAAACTTGTAAGATATGAGCACAATGACATGGAAGACTTGGAAGAGAAATTAAAACAAGTACCTGAAGAGTGTGGAATTTTGATTGTTACCGACGGTGTATTTAGTATGAGTGGAGAGATTTGCAATCTTCCAAAACTTGTAGAGCTAAAACACAAATATGGTGCTAGAATAATGATTGACGACGCTCATGGTCTAGGTGTTCTTGGAAAATGCGGTCGTGGCACTGGCGAACACTTTGATTTGGAAGACGAAGTTGATATTATTATGGGTACTTTCTCAAAATCATTTGCGAGCCTTGGCGGATATATGGCTAGTTCAAAAAGGGTAGTAGAGTATGTAAAACACACATCTCGTCCATATATATTTAGTGCAAGTATTACACCTGCAAGTGTTGCTTGTGCGAGAAAATCACTTGAAATTTTGAAAAGAGAACCTGAGCGTGTAGAAAATTTACGCAATATCAGCAATTATATGAGAAATGGACTTAAAAATCTTGGAGTTGATTTGATTGAAGCAGAGACTCCGATTATTCCTATTTATGTATATGATGATAAAAAGGCTTTCATTGCTTGTAAAATGTTGTTGGAGCGTGGTGTATATGTAAATCCTGTTGTTTCTCCTGCGACTCCAGTAGGACAAGCACTTCTTCGTACATCATACACTTCCACCCATACTAAAGAGCAAATGGACGAAGCTATGACAAAAATTAAAGAGGTTTTGGATATTTTAAAAGATATGGAAGTATAATTTCCAAAACTCTACAAAAGAGATAGATATGTTGATTAGAGATTATTTAGACAATATTTTAATAAAGACATTTGAAAAATTGGGCTATGACACAAGTCTTGCCCATGTGTCTTTTTCTGACCGTACTGACATTGCTCACCTTCAATGCAATGGGGCATTTGGTCTTGCAAAAACATTACACAAAAATCCGTTTGATTTGGCCACTGAAATCTCAGAGGAACTAAAACAACAACTTCCTCAATTTGAAATTAGTGTTGTGCGTCCAGGTTTTATCAATTTTATAATAAAATCTGAGTTTCTAGCTGAAACAGCCAAAAAACTTGTTGCGGATAAAAGGTTTGGTCTTCCATATATAAATAAAGGTGAGAAGGTCGTATTTGACTATGGTGGAGCCAATATTGCAAAACCACTTCACGTAGGTCATCTTCGACCGGCTATTATCGGTGAAGCCCTAAATTCCCTTTACAAGCTTCTTGGATTTGACACAGTAAGTGATGTACACCTTGGTGATTGGGGTCTTCAAATGGGACTTACTATTGCCCAACTTATGGACGATTACGACATGAGTGGATATTTTGAAGAAGGTAAACCAAAGACTCCAATTTCTCTTGAAATGCTTGATATATGTTATCCAAAAGCATCAGCTAGAAAGAAAGAAGATGACGAGTTTAATGCACGTGCAAGCAAGATCACGTTAGAACTTCAAAATGGACATAAAGCTTATCGTGAAATGTGGAAACAAATCTGCGATGTCTCAATAGTCGATTGTAAAAAACTTTATGACGAACTTGGCGCACACTTTGATTTGTGGTTAGGCGAGAGCAGTGTAAACGAGCTGGTACCTAATGTAGTAGAGGATCTAAAACAACAAGGCATTGCGTATAAGAGTGAAGGTGCATTGGTTGTTGATGTGGCTGATGATCTGCCACCTGCTATTATTTTAAAGAGCAATGGCGCGCAAATGTACGCTATTACAGACATTGCGACCATTGTCGACAGAGTGAAAAAATACAAGGATTTGCGCCGTATTATCTACCTTACTGATGCAAGACAAGGTCTTCACTTCAAACAAGTATTTACAGTATGTAGAAAAGCCAATTTTGTAGATGATAAATTTAATCTTACACATATTGGGTTTGGTACAATCAATGGCAAAGATGGAAAACCTTTCAAGACTCGTGATGGCGGAACAGTAAAATTGCGCTCTCTTATCAATATGGTCGAAGAAAAGGCTCACGAAAAACTTCTTCAAAACAATGCCAATGTCGACGATACTCATAGACTTGCAAGTCAAGTTGCAATGGCTGCAATCAAATATGGCGATTTGTCCAATGTTGTGTCAAAAGACTATATTTTTGATGTTGACAAATTTACTAGCTTTGAAGGAAAGACTGGTCCATATATCCAATATACCGGAGTGCGTATAAAATCCTTGTTGAATAAAGCAAACTATGTATTCAGTCCAAAGACATTTAATGTCAGTATAAATAATGCAGAGACTCAAAACATTATGCTTGCATTATTTAAATACCTGGATTCATTTATACAATCCTACAAAGACAATTCACTTAATTCATTATGTCTAGAATTGTACAATCTTTGTAGCGCATTCTCCACATTCTACAATAATGTTAAGATATTGATAGAACCTGATAAAAAATTGCGTGAAAGTTATCTAAACTTGTCTCAATTGGTACTAAAAGCAATAAATCTTGGCACAGATATTCTTGGTTTTGTTATTCCCGAACAAATGTAGAAATTGGCAATATAATGACTTAAAAGAGCACATTTTGTGTTCTTTTTTTATTGCTAAATTTTGCATAATAAAACTCTTTCTTTTGCATAGAATAATTGCGAGAGGAGATATGAAAAAAATTGTTGTACATTTTATTCTGAATCATCATAAATATGTTCAAGAATTGCTAGTGAGACTTAAATTGATAGACAATATTTCTGTAGCATGCAAAAAAACAAAGTATGTATCAGTGGCGATTATAATCAATAGCGATATTGAAGAGACATATGACAATCTGATTGTCATTATATCTTCATATATTCTAAAAGCATACAAAACAGATTACTTTAATCAAAGCACTCGTATTTCAAAACAGTTGGAAAATTGTAAAACAGCACTTGTGAAGTCATTGGTAGGGTTTGATTTTGAAAACGAACTTTTTTATTTGTCGGGTTTGATTGATGATTATGATGAAATATATACTGACTCATTATACTTTTTTAAAATGCAAAAGTTGCAAATGAAGTGGGGAGAATTTTCGTGTGTGGTAAACTTAAGCACGAAGGTTGATCAAAATCCTGACCTGTATATTGAATTTTTAAGATTTTTATCCAGTAATAAAAATGATGATATTATGGAAGTAAATTTGCATATCAAAGACAACTCGTATTTGTTATGTGATAATAACCAAAATCTCTTATGTAAAATAACAAGTCTTAAAGACACAATAGGACTTGCAACTATCCTGGTAAATTTGTCTCCAAAAGTAATAAATATTTACAATTTTACAAATATGAACCGTGACACATTCAAGTCACTATATTATATTTTCAGCACAAAAATAAATATGTTGGTGTAAATAATCGCTTAAATCATGTGTTTTTAGGCGATTTTTTTGTCTATCCACTTTGAAAAACATTGCAAAACTCAACTATATTTGTTATACTTAATAAGTCTTTTTTAAGACAATAAATCAAAAAGGTGGAAATTATGAGCGAACAAAATGAAAAAGAAATGATGCAAAGACACAGTATGGCGCATGTTCTTGCAAAAGCACTTTGCCAAATTTATGGAGATGTAAAACTTACAATCGGTCCTGCAATCGATAATGGATTTTACTACGACATAGATATGACGACGGCTCTTACACCTGAAGATTTTCCAAAAATTGAAGAAAAGATGACAGAGATTATCAAAAACAACGAGGATTTTACTCGTAAAGAAATCTCAAAGTCAGACGCATTAAAATTATTTAAAGACAATGCATATAAGACCGAACTTATAAACGAACTTCCTGAAGGTGAGGTTATATCAGTATATTATCTAGGTAAAGATTTTGTCGACCTATGCCGTGGACCTCACGTAGAAAACACAAAATATTTGCGCGGTTTTGCTTTCAAAATCAATAAAGTGGCAGGCGCATACTGGCGTGGAAATGAAAAAAATAAGATGTTGCAAAGAGTATATGTATATGGCTTTATGGACAAAAATGGTCTTAAAGAACATTTGCGTATGATAGAGGAGGCTGCAAAACGTGACCACAGAAAACTTGGTCGTGATTTAGACCTATTCTTTATATCAGAGTATGCTCCAGGATGCCCTACATACATGCCTCATGGTATGTTGCTTAAAAACCAACTTATCGATTACTGGCGCGAAATGCACAGAAAGGCTGGTTATGTTGAGATTGAGACTCCAATTACAATGAATAGAAAACTATGGGAGACTTCTGGACACTGGGAGCACTATAGAAAGAATATGTATACATTCAAGATTGAGGACGAAGATTTTGCTGTAAAACCTATGAACTGTCCAGGTGGACTTCTATACTACAAGGAAAATATCCACTCATACCGCGAATTTCCATTGCGTGTGGCCGAACTTGGTCGTGTACACAGACATGAGGCAAGTGGTACATTGCATGGTTTGATGCGTGTACGTACATTTGTACAAGACGACGCACATATCTTCATGCTTCCTAATCAAATAGCTGACGAGGTTAAAAATGTATTGACCTTAGTAGATGAAATGTATAAGACATTTGGTCTAGAATATCACCTTGAGCTTTCAACAATGCCTGAGGACCATATTGGTGACATTAAGGATTGGGAGTTTGCTGAAAATTCACTTAAAGAGGCTCTTGCACTTATCGGTCGTGACTACGAATTGAATGAAGGTGATGGTGCTTTCTATGGTCCAAAAATCGATATTCATATTAAAGATGCTATTGGTCGTACTTGGCAATGTGGAACAATCCAACTTGATATGCAACTTCCAAAAAGATTTAATATAGATTATATTGATAGCGACGGAACAAAGAAAGAACCTGTTATGATTCACCGCGTTATTTATGGATCGATTGACCGCTTCATTGGTATTATCATTGAAAACTTCGCAGGTGCATTCCCAGTATGGCTAAGCCCAGTACAAGCGAAAGTTATGAATATCAGTGACAATTCATTAGAGTACGCAAAACATGTAGTCGAGGAATTGAATAAATACAATATACGTGTAGAACTTGACGATAGAAATGAGTCTATCAATAAAAAGATTCGTGATGCGCAAGTACAAAAGACTCCATATATGCTAGTAGTAGGCGACAAGGAAATGGCTGATGGTAGTGTTGCTGTAAGAAAAAGAGGCGAGGGAGATAAAGGGGCTGTAAAACTTGATGACTTTATCTCATCAATCCTAAAAGAAATCGCCACTAAAGCATTATAAATTATATGCAGTATAAACATGCTGATTTAAAAGACACCGATCGGTGTCTTTTTTTTTGCATATTGACAACAACAATAATTTGTGATAATATACTTCTACTTGAGAGGTGTAATTATGTCATATTTAAGGTATATTGATCATGTTTTGTATAAAGCGGTTTTAAATGGCGATTTTGATAAAGTGGAAGGCTTGATTAAGCAAGGTGCTAATCCAAATATTAAAATATCAAGCGGATATTCTCTTTTACATATTGCCGCTAAAAGTAATTATAGTGAAATTTGCAATGCCTTGATAAATGCTGGTGCTGATCTAAACAAATTAAATTTAGATAAAATATCTCCATTACACATGGCTTGTATTTATAATAGTGAAGAGAGTGTAGATGTTTTGCTTAATGCTAAAGCAGAACTAGATATCAAAGGCGTTGATGGAGCTACACCGCTACATTCAGCTTCAAGATGGGGTAGAGTAAGTATAATAGAAAAACTTGTAAATGCTGGTGCATCAATAAACATAGAGGACAATAATCGTAATACTCCACTGCACTATGCTGTTAGGGAAGATGTAAACGGCGCAGTATCATGTTTGATAGAGAATGGTGCCGCTATCGATCCAGTAAATTCACAGTTTGAGACGCCTCTTTTTGTCGGAGTAAAGACCCATGCGCAAAAAAATATACTCAAAACATTGTTAGATAATGGTGCCAATCCTCATAAAGAGAATTTTTTTGGAGATACACCATATTCAATTTCAAGAGGTACTACACGACATTTGTTTGATAGACATATTGAAAATAGTTCATCAAAAACTGACGTAAGTAAATGAAAATAAAGAAAGACACCAATCGGGGTCTTTTTTTAATCTATTTTAAAATAGTAGAGTCAATATTAAAAAATAAGTAAAAAGTGTTGACAAGCGTGGAGTTATGTCATATAATAGACTCGTAAAAAGTAGAAGAAACTTACTTCTCACCAGCAAATGAAAGATTTTCGCTTGGTAATCATAAATACAATTAGGTTGTTTTTTATGTGAGAAGTGGGTAGTATGTATCCACTTTTTTTAATGCCTGTACGTCAGGTGAAATATTTTTGGAGGTAAACTACTATTAAAGACTTATTGATCAATGAGCAGATTACTGCTAAAGAAGTTAGATTGATTGGAAGTGACGGGACCCAACATGGAGTTGTATCACTATCATTTGCAATGCAAAAAGCAGATGAAGAAGAATTTGACCTTGTGTTGATTTCACCTACAGCCAATCCACCAGTATGTAAAATTATGGACTACGGAAAATATCGTTTTGATGCATCTAAAAAAGAAAAAGACGCTAAAAAACGCCAAAAAGTAGCCGAGCTAAAAGGTATGCAACTTAGCATGAATATAGCCGATAATGATATGCAATTTAAAGCAAAGAATGTAAGAAAATTTATCACTAACGGCGATAAGGTAAAAGTAAGCCTTCGTATGTTTGGACGCCAACTAGCAAATCCGCAAATGGGACTTCCAATCATGGAGAAATTTTACCAAATGTTGAGTGATGTAGCAGACCTTACATCAAAACCTGAAATCAATGGCCGAAATATAATAATGGTACTATCACCAAAAAACACAAAATAAACAATTAGAATAAAAGGAGAAAAATTATGCCAAAGCAAAAAACAAACAGCGCAGCGAAGAAAAGATTTAGCCTTAAGAAATCTGGCGTAATCAAAAGAAACAAACAAAATCGCCGCCACATACTTACTAAAAAATCACAAGATAGAAAAAGAGGACTTAGAAAAGCAACTTACGTATCAAGTGCAGACTACGATACAGTAAAGAGAATGCTTAATAGCTAATAGAGGAGGAAATTATGAGAATTAAGAGAAGTGTTAATGCTTTAAAGAAAAGAAGAAAAATATTAAGAGCTGCTAAAGGTTATAGAGGTTCTCGTAGCAAACTTTATCGTATAGCTAATCAAGCAGTTATGAAAAGCGGAAACTACGCATATGTAGGAAGAAAACTTAAAAAGAGAGATTTCCGCAAACTATGGATTGCACGTATCAATGCTGGTTGTCATGCCAATAATATGTCA
Organism: Clostridia bacterium; assembly: GCA_045654505.1. Classification (GTDB taxonomy): domain Bacteria; phylum Bacillota; class Clostridia; order Christensenellales; family UBA1242; genus UBA11490. The sequence continues at coordinate 66,077 of JAZONM010000018.1, forward strand.
TACAGCCAATTTATGCACGGTCTAAAACTTGCTAATATCAATCTTAATCGTAAAGTTCTTGCTGACCTTGCACTTACAGACGAAAAAGCATTTGCAAGCCTTGTAGAAACAGCAAAAACAGCTATTGCCAATGCCTAATTTTTATGCCACTACTTTTTTAGTGGCATATCTTTTGTAAGGAGGGGATATGGAAGTTATCTCTAGCAAATCAAACGACATTATAAAATATGCTGTCGGACTTAAGGACAAAAAACACTGTATCAAATCAGGCGAGTGTCTTGTGGAAAGTGAAAAAGTGGTTCATGACCTTATCAAAAACAACAAAATGATTTCCACACTGCTTGTTAATGAAAAGAAAAGAGATAGATATGAATATATAACAAATTCTTTTACTGGAAAGGTTGTTTATATTACAGAAGCTCTGTCAGACTATCTTTGTGATACAGTGACTTCAAGTGGTATATTTGCATTCGTAAAAACACCAAAAAACACGCTTAAGAAAGGCAATTTTATTGTGCTTGAAAATTTGCAAGATCCATCAAATCTTGGTGCAATAATCCGTTCTGCCCGAGCTTTTAATTACAACAATATTATTATGATTAGTGGTGTATTTCCGTACAATTATAAAGTAATCAGAAGTAGCATGGGTTATGTTTTCGACGTCAATATTGTCGAGATGACATATGATGAATTGGACGAGTACATCAAAGGTAATAATATGCTTTTGTACTGTGCTGATATGGACGGTTTTGATGTATTCGATACGCCTTCCACTTCATGCAATTACGGTTTTGTAATAGGAAATGAAGGGAATGGTGTAAGTTTGCAAATGAAAAACATGTGCAATAGCGTCCTATCCATTCCAATGCAAAACAATGTAGAAAGTCTTAATGCTAGTGTCAGTGCTAGCATCATGATGTATATGCTAAACAAAATCAATAAGGAGAAGAAATAATGAGTGGTCATAATAAGTGGAGTAAAATCAAAAATGTAAAAGCTGCAAATGACGCTGCCAACTCAAAAATTTATTCAAAACTTGGTCGCGAAATCACTGTTGCTGTAAAACTTGGTGGTCCTGACCCTAATAGCAATCCTAGATTAAAGACTGTTATTGCTAAAGCTCGTGCTGTCAATATGCCAAATGACAATATCAATCGTAATATCAAGCGTGCTACTGGTGAGGATGCTAATGTAAACTACGACAATATTACATACGAAGGATATGGCATAGCTGGTAGTGCAGTTATGGTATATGCTTTGACTGACAATAAAAATCGCACAGCAAGTGATGTAAGACACTTGTTTGACAAATTCGGGGGAAGTCTTGGCGCTACCGGTTGTGTCAATTATTTGTTTGACCGTAAGGGTGTTATTGTTGTTGCGAAAGGTAAAGGCATTAGTGATGATGATATCATGATGCATGCACTAGAGGGCGGTGCTGATGACGTTGAGATCAATGACGATTGTTATGTTGTCTATACTAGCACTGAAAATTTTGAGGCTGTAAAAACATATTTTGACGACAATAAAATCGCTTATGAGGAAGCAGATCTTGATATGATTCCTCAAAATTATGTTACACTTCCTGAAGATAAAATCCCTACATTTGCTAAGTTTATCAATGCTCTTAATGACAATGATGACGTGCAAGAAGTGTATCATAATGTAGAAAATTTTGATGAATAAAATTTAAGACAGGCATACCTGTCTTTTTTTAATAAATATTTTAGAAAGTAAGTTTGTAAAGAGTAAATAATTTATAAACAAATATAATGACACGATTAGAGACTGACGTTGACTTAAAAAAATTATAATGATATACTCAAAAAAATTGGGCGGTGAGAAAATGGAAGTAAGAATTTTAGCGACAAGCAACAACGAACAACATATGAATAAAGATAATTTTAATACTTTTTCTGGCAAAATTGCAGGGATTTGTTATAGTGAAGATGGCTACGCGCGTCTTGAAAACGAACCAAAAAAACGCACTGAAAGACGTATTCAAATGACAAAAGGCAATGGTCACCATAGCGTATACGAACACGAATACATTACACTATATTTAGAAAATGTGCCAAAGCTTTTTGCTATGCTTATAAATAATGAAAAGGTTTATGTCACAAGTGAAAAATCGGGCAGATACACTAAGATGTTGGGTGATGGTCTAGAAAACGATTTATATGATAAGTGGCAAAAGATATTTGTCGAGGAAATAACAAAGAAATATTCAACCATTCCATATTTCACCGAAAGCAGAATCGACAAACTTGCAAAGGAAAATGCACGCCTTTTATTGTCAATATTTACCCCTGGAAGTGCCATGGCGTACACTACGTCCTATCGCCAACTAAACTATTTATATGGCTGGATGAAAAATATCAATGAGACCTCTCATCCTCTTTTATTTAAACTTAAGCCATACATGGATGAATTTTGTCAAAAACTTGAAGAGAATAATCTAATTGATTGTGATTTACAAAATGATGGCAAAGGCAGAGGATTTTCATTATTTAGTGATAAAAACAGAGAAGAGTATTATGGTGACGTATATTGTACCAAATACGAAGTTTCGTGGACATGTGTAGCACAAGCTCTACGTCACCGCACTCTAAATTACGAAATTAGTCTTCTTGATGAGCCAAAATTTTATGTCCCACCAGTGATTGAAAATAATGCAAAACTTAAAAACGAATGGCTTGCTGACATGGATAGATTAAAAGAAAATCATCCTACTGGAGAACTTGTTGTTGTAACCGAGCGAGGCACGGTAGAAAATTTTGTTTTAAAAGTATATGAGAGACTTTGTACTTCTGCCCAACATGAGATTATGTTGCAAACAAAATCAACTCTTAATATGTACATAGCCAATACTTCATCTAGTGATATTAAAGAGTATCTTAGTAAATACAATACTGGTTGTGCACGTTGTACATTCCCAGACTTTAAATGCACAATGCCTTGTGGTTTTAAAGAAGGTATAAATCTAAGTCGTGAAATATAAGAAATGGACTTCAAGTCCATTTTTCTTTTATAAAACACTTGTTCTATTGTTTGACTTTTATCTCTTATATAGATATACTAAATATTGATATTATATAATTAAGGAAAACTGATGATAATACTTGGAATTGACCCAGGCTATGCAATAGTAGGCTATGGCGTAATAGAAAAGGTAGGCAGTAGGACCAATGTGATTGACTACGGCGTTATCACAACACACAAGGACGAGCGTATGTGTGACCGTCTTGTAAAAATTGCTGACGCTTTGGAAATAATAATAGATAAGTATCGACCTGACTGTCTCGCTCTTGAGGAATTGTTTTTTCAAAACAACCAAAAGACAGCAATCAATGTTGCAATGGCGAGGGGAGTGACACTTTATGTAGCTGATAAAAAACTTGGAAGTGACTGTCTTTACGAATATACGCCACTACAAATAAAACAAGCTTTGACTGGAAATGGCCGTGCTGAAAAACAGCAAGTTCAATATATGGTAAAAGCTATTTTGAATCTAAAGAGTATTCCAAAGCCAGATGACGCAGCAGACGCTCTCGCAGTTGCGCTTTGCCATAGCCAAACAAATATTACATTGTCAGGCACAAAAATAAGATAGAATTTGAATCTCAAAACAAATCTAAATCGACTTATAAAATTTTAATTAAAGGAAAAATCATGTACGCTTTTATAACAGGAGTAATTGAAGAAAAAACAGAAAATGCTGTAATACTAAACAATAATGGTATGGGATATGAAATCAATGCAAGTGCCCATACAATAAATTCTTTACCGCCAGTAGGCGAGGTGGGCACTCTTTTTACGTATCTTCATGTAAGAGAAGACGCTTTTATGTTGTTTGGCTTTTCTACAAAACAAGAGAAGGAGATTTTTCTCCAACTAATCACTGTATCAGGAATTGGCGCAAAAAGTGCTGTGCAAATATTGTCAGGTGCTAGCCCTGAGGGTATTGTCAATGCAATTATAACTGGCGATGTAAAACTTATCTCTGGTATCAAAGGTATTGGCAAAAAGACCGCTGAGCGCATTATTCTTGAATTGAAAGGTAAATTTGGTGATGCCGGTATCGATATGTTTGCCACCAGTTCTTCATTTACAAGCACCGCAACAGAAGAAGCGACATTATTGCTTACTAATATGGGACTTACTCGTAATGAAGCAGTCCAACTTGTAAAGTCTGTGGCAGACGCTGATGATACTACCGAGCAAATTGTTACTAAAGCACTTAGAAATATGCATTAAATAGGAGAAGTTTATGCTTGAAGATGAAAGAATAATCACAAGTATGAGAGATGAAGAGGAGACAGAAGTAGAAAATTCACTTCGTCCTACTACAATGGCTGACTATGTTGGTCAAGATAAAGTAAAGACCAATTTGGAAGTTTATATTAAAGCTGCAAAAAAACGTGGTGAAGCTCTTGACCACGTGCTTTTGTATGGTCCTCCAGGACTTGGTAAGACCACTCTTTCTCATATTATCGCAAATGAACTTGGTTCTTCCCTTAAAATTACAAGCGGTCCAGCGATTGAAAAAGTAGCTGACCTTGCTTCTATTCTTACAAATCTTAATAAATTTGATGTGTTGTTTATAGACGAAATCCATCGTTTGCCTAGAGGTGTCGAAGAAGTACTGTATTCGGCTATGGAGGACTTTGCTATGGACTTCATATTAGGCAAGGGACCTTCAGCTCGTACAATGAGACTTTCAATCCAGCCATTTACTCTAATCGGAGCTACCACTAAAGCTGGTATGCTTACTGGGCCACTTAGGGACCGCTTTGGTGTCGTGTGCCGCCTTGAAATGTACTCAATCGACGAATTAAAAACTATTATATTACGTTCTGCAAAAATACTTGGAATTGGTCTTGACGATGATGCTGCGGCCGAACTTGCTATGCGTAGTCGAGGCACACCTCGTATTGCAAACAGACTTTTAAAGCGTGTTAGGGATTTCGCAGATGTGAAGGGTAGTGGCACAATAACAAAAGAGCTAGCAAATTTTGCACTTAATATGCTAGAAATTGACGAATTGGGTCTTGACTATACAGATAGAAAAGTACTTCTTACACTTATTGACAAATTCCATGGCGGTCCATGCGGACTTGATACCTTGGCTGCTGCCACTGGTGAGGAAAGTAATACAATAGAAGATGTTTATGAGCCATACCTATTGCAGTTGGGATTTATTGCACGCACTCCTAGAGGTAGAGTTGTGCTTCCAAATGCATACAAGCATCTTGGCAAAAAAATTAGTGCTGAAAAACAAGAATATCTACAAATGTTTGTAGAAAAAGAAGAAGAATAATGGACAAGGAAAGAGATATTTACAATACAAAGACATACTACTATCATCTACCTGAAGAATTGATTGCTCAGACTCCTGCTGAACCTAGAGACTCTTCTCGTCTTTTGGTTTATAATCGAGCTGATAAAAGTATATCTCACAAAATTTTTAGAGATGTAATAGATTATCTTCATAAAGGTGACGTACTTGTAATCAATAATACAAAAGTTATACCTGCACGACTTTACGGTACTAAAGAAGATACCGGAGCTAAAATCGAGGTTTTGCTTCTTAAAAGACACGACCTTACACATTGGGAAGTTTTGATGAAACCGGGCAAACGTGCTAAAGTAGGTACTACAATAGTCTTTAGCGATAAATTAAAACTTGTCGTGGAAAAAGACTTGGATTTTGGTGGTAAAATAGTAAATTTTGTATATGACGGCGTTTTTGAAAAACTTATCGACGAAGTGGGAGTGATGCCCCTTCCTCCATATATTAAAAATCAATACAAAGACAAACGACGTTACAATACAGTATATGCAAAGATAGATGGAAGTAGCGCAGCACCTACAGCAGGGTTGCACTTCACACCTGAATTACTTAAAAAGCTTGAAGATAAAGGTGTGATCATTGCAAATGTACTATTACATGTAGGACTTGGTACATTTAGACCTGTTAGCGAAAAAAATATTTTAAAACATGATATGCACTCCGAGTATATAGAGATTGATCAAGAGGCGTGCGATATTATAAACAATGCTAAGAAAGAGGGTAGACGTGTTGTTGCCGTAGGCACAACATCTGTCCGCACACTTGAATCTATCGCAGATGAAAATGGTTTTTTAAAACCAACTAAAATGAATACAAATATTTTTATATACCCAGGATACAAGTTTAAGGTAGTAGAAGGGCTAATTACCAATTTTCACTTGCCTGAGAGTACACTTATTATGTTGGTTAGCGCATTTTTGGGCATTGACGAAACACTTAATATGTACAATACAGCAGTAAGTGAAAAATATCGCTTCTTCTCATTTGGAGATGCGACACTTTTGATTTAATCACAAAAGCTTTAAAATGTATATAATAATAAGATAGACTAACAAAAAGGACAAACATTATGGCAAAATTTAGTTATGAAACAATAAAGGTTTGTAAGCAATCGGGAGCAAGAATCGGTGTTTTTCATACACCGCACGGAGACATAGAAACACCTGTATTTATGCCAGTAGGCACACAAGCCACAGTAAAAAGTCTTACACCTGAGGAATTGAAAGAAAACAATGCACAAATTATCCTTTCAAATACATATCATTTGTACCTTAGACCAGGTCATGAGATTGTAAAGAAAGCAGGTGGTCTTCATAAATTTATGAATTGGGATAGACCAATACTTACTGATAGCGGTGGTTTTCAGGTCTTTTCCCTTTCAAAACTACGTAAAATCACAGACGATGGGGTAGAATTTCGCTCACATATCAATGGCGAACGACATTACATAACACCAGAGAAAGATATGGAAATTCAGAATGCACTTGGCAGTGATATCATAATGCAATTTGACGAATGCACAACTTATGGTACCGACCATAAAAAGAGTCGTCTAGCTATGGAACGCACTCTCAATTGGCTTGATAGATGTTATAAATACCATAAAAATGAGAATCAAGCACTTTTCCCAATAGTGCAAGGCAATTTTTATGCAGACCTTAGAGAGGAAAGTCTTAGACGCACATTGCCATATGTAAAACACGGTATTGCAATTGGTGGTCTGTCAGTAGGCGAGCCTAAAGAACTTATGTATCAAATGCTTGACGTGCTAAAACCAAATTTACCACAAGAAGTGCCTCATTATCTTATGGGTGTAGGTACTCCCGACTGCATTCTTGAGGGTGTAATACGCGGAATTGATATGTTTGATTGTGTATTGCCTACACGTATCGCTCGCAATGGTACTGCAATGACTCGCAATGGCAGAGTGGTAGTACGCAATGCAAAATACAAAGAAGACTTTACACCTCTTGATCCTGATTGTGATTGTTATTGTTGTAAAAACTACACAAAAGCATACCTTCGTCACCTTATAAATGCAGACGAAATTTTGGGCGGAAGACTACTTAGCGTCCATAATATTCACTTTCTTACACACTTAATGGAAGAAATTAAAGACGCTATCAGAAATGATAGACTTTTGGATTTTAAAGACGAATTCTTAAAAAATTACAAAAATTAACAAATACAGACCACAATTTGTTTTACTAAGCAGAATAAAATTGATATAATCAAAACATAAAATTTTAGGAGAGATAAAATGAATTTATTAGCAGAAAGTTTTTTTAGTAGTCAATGGTTTTTGATTGTAGTTCTTGTAGTAGTAGTTGGACTTCTTATGTTCCTTAATTACTCACGCGGCAAGAAGGAAAATCAATACAGAGAAGAATTAAATAGCAAAATTGTAAAAGGTGCTAAAGTAAAAACTGGTAGTGGAATATATGGTACAGTGGTATCAGTAAGAAACACTACTGATGGAAAACTTGTTCTTATCAGCACAGGCGAGGGTAAAAACGTTTCTTACATGGAGATTCATATCAATGCTATATTTGGGGTAGACGAAAGCGAAGAATTGGTACTTGATAAAGAAGGAAACGAAGTTACTAAATCTGAATTAAAAGCTCAAGCTGAGGAGAAAAAAGAAGAGAAAAAAGAAGAAACAGTAGCGCCTGCTATAGAGGAAAAAGCAGAAGCTGTAGCCGAACAACCAGCTGAGAAAAAGACTACAAAACCTAGAAAAACTACAAAATCAACAAAATAGTATTTAATAGACCGCGAGGTCTATTTTTTATTCATAAATGAGATGGGATAGCACATATCATATAAAAAAGTTTTAGGTGGTTTATATGAAAAGTGCAGTAAAAAACACAAACAAATCTATGGGTCTACAAATACTGAAAGGTAGCATAACATCTGTTTCAATTACACTAGTTCTTATTCTTTTATTTGCTTTGCTAATCAGATTTGTCAATATCAATGAGAGCGTCATCATGCCTGTTAATCAATTCATTAAAATAGTTAGTATCTTTTTAGGTGTGTATTCGGCTCTAAAATTTCATAAAGAGAAAGGTTGGGTAAAGGGCATGCTTATCGGTGCAATTTATTCTGTTTTGGCATTCGTTGTTTTTTCAATTTTATCAAGTCAATTATCTTTTTCGATGTCTACATTATTAGATATATTATTTAGTGGTATTATCGGTGGACTAAGCGGAGTGATTGCTGTCAATATGAAAAACTAAAACCCATAAAAAATAGTTTTTTGTACAAAAAATATCTCATGATGTTTAGAATATCTATTAAAGGCAATAATTGTATTGCCTTTTTTATTATATATAATATATTATATTTACAAATATTATTTGACTATAAAGGCTCTTTTATTATATAATCACTTTAGTCTTAAAGGAGCATACAATGAAGAAAAAAATATCAACTAGAAATTTTATTTTTATAAGCATAATTCTTGTAATAGCAATGGTTTTTACAATATTCAAAATGCCAGTTGCTTTTTCAGATTATATCTTTAATGGTTTTGCTCGCAGTTTTAACTTCGGGCTTGACTTTGCAGACAATGTTTCTGCTACATTTACTGTAGATAGTGCAGACTACTATAAAGGCACAGATGAGACCTTGACAAAAGACGCACAAAATCTAGTCCAAGATCTAGTTTTGGATGTATACAAAGATGGTAAAGTCGAAATAGTAGGCGAGGACAAAGTAAAAATTACCGTTCCTGGCGATACCATTTCCAATCGTGTTGTTGTGGGTCAACTTGAAATGAAAGCCGAATCAGGCGAGGACGCCGAGACATTTATCAATGGCTCTCATGTAAAACAAGTAAGTTATATGATGAATGGCACAAATCACGGTGTATATATTGAATTTAATAAAGACGGCAAAGAAAAATTTGAAAATTTGACAAGCACAGCTGCTAGTGGCGGAAAAACAATCTATGTATATCTAAACAAAAACTACGAAGGCGGTCGTCAAATTAGTGGAATTGAAGAGGCGATGACAGATGGTGTTTGTTATATTTCTCTAGGTAGTAAAGAAGATGCAAAGACTTACGCTGATCAATTAAACAATTCGAAATACGGCATCAATCTATCAATCGACAATAATGCTCAAGTCAATTCGTCAAATGCAAATACTTTCCAAAAAGTAATGTGTGTAGTTGTTAGCTGTTTGACTCTTGTTGGTCTATCTCTATTCTTTATATTGAAGTTTAAGGAAATGGGTTGGGTTATGAGTCTTGCACTATTTATCTATGCTGTTCTAAATATTATCACTTTGAGCCTTATCCCATCTTTTGTATTGTCATTTGGTTCATTGGTTGCATTGATGTTTGGAGTATTGCTTGTAGGATTCACTATGTATCTTCTAGTAGAAAAATCTCAAAAAGAATTTTACAATGGTAAAAAACTACCAATCAGTTTTAAAGCAGGATATAAGAAGAGCATAATGCCTGTTGTGGACATATATGCAGTTACATTAATTGTGAGTATCCTTCTACTTATCCTTGCAAAAGGTACTGCTTTCTGTGTAGGTTTTGGTATGTTGTTTGGCTCACTATTCGGAGTTGGTACTACGCTATTACTTCTACGCGGATTTATGATTATGTATCTTCATATCAATCCATCTAAGGGAAACAAAATCAATTTTGCAAAGGGGGAAAACGTAGATGAAATCCAATAATCAAACCAAATTGTTTTCAAACGCAAAATACTTCCTTCTTGTTCCTGTTATGCTAATGATGCTAGCTATTATTGTATTCGTTTTATTTTCGTACAATAAATCCACAGATTTTAAAGACGGTCATTCTTTTACCGTAAACTACAAAAAGGATTTATCAAACTCTGAATACACTAGTGCAGTTAATCTTATTGAGAATAATTTACATGATAAATTTGGTAATAAAATCAGCATCGAAACTTCTAAAGTAAACGAGGATATTGAGGTTGGGACATTTGTAAAAGTATATCAAAATGCTGATATAGAAAATTTTGAAACAGAACTTACTTCTCTAAATGATGAAATCAAGTCCGAACTTAATACTTTGCTTTCAAATGGTCATGTTCTTATTGACGATGTTGAGCAAATCAGTGGACTAAACTATTCTAAAGATTTGCTTTGGAGTGGAGTAGCTCTACTAGTAACAATGGCTGTTGCTTTTGTATATTTCTGGATTCGTTTTGAGATCAAAACAGCAATCACATCACTTTCTCTTGTGCCATATGTGGCTTTGCTTATGGCGAGCATAACTGTATTGTTTAGATTGCCTGTTTCGACTCTTTTCACAACTCCGATCGTAATCTCATCAATCATAGCTTATATTGTATATATGATACTAAGCGAAAAGGTGAGAGAATATCTACGTAATGATAAGTACGACAATTTCACCAATACCCAATTGATAATGGCTGCACTAAACGACTCTAAAAAATCAATTGCATTTGTTGTTCTTGGCGCTACTGCAATTTATCTAATGACTATGTTCTTCTTCACAATGAAATTATTTATTTTTGCTATATCTGGTATACTTGGTCTTGTTATTGCAACATATGCATCCACTATAATCACAAGTCTACTTTGGACAAAACTTTATAGACGTGATAAGGACAATCGCTTAAAAGAACTTAAAGACAATGAAGCAAAAATAAAAAAAGAAGGCAAGAAAAAGAAAACTAAGGAAGAAAAAGAAAAAATATTGGTATAATATCAAGCCTTCTTAAAAAGAGGGCTTTTTATTTTATAGGATTATGACATACATTAAAAGAAACCACACACAATTCAATATTGAGAAAATAAACAATTTCTCAAAAGAGTACGATATACCCACTGAAATAATTGAGTTGCTTTTTGCTCGTGGTTTTGACACTAAAGAAAAACTTGACACTTATTTCAATCCATCTGTATCTGACTTCACTGATCCATTTTTATTAAAAAACATGGGTGAAGTCGTTACTCGCCTAAAAAAAGCTATTGAAAACAACGAAAAATTGGTAATACTTGGTGATTACGATACTGACGGAATTAGTGCTAGTGCAATTATGTATAAATACTTCAAGAGTAAAAATTATAAGGTCGATGTATTCTTACCAAATAGATATATTGATGGCTATGGCGTAACAAATGATACTATTGATAAAATTATCGATATGTACAATCCTGACCTTATCCTTACAGTTGATTGCGGAATTTCATCTGTCGGGGAGGTGGAGTATTGCAAATCACGCGGAGTAGAGATTATCGTAACAGATCACCACGAAATCCCAGAAAAGACCCCTAATACTCTTATTGTTAATCCAAAACTTCCAAATCAAGAATATCCCTTTTCAGAGCTTTGCGGAGCAGGTGTTGCATTCAAATTAGTACAAGCAATGAGCGGTATTGAAGAGGCAGTAAAATACTTATCAATCGCAATGCTTGCGACTGTTGCAGACATTGTGCCACTAGTAGACGAAAATAGAGCTATTGTCTCTATCGGACTAAAACGTCAAATGGAAGACCTTCCTAAGGGAATCGTAAAACTTTGTCGTGAAGCAGGTATAAGTCTACCACTTACATCTCAAGATATTGCGTACAAACTAGCCCCTAAAATCAATGCAAGTGGTCGTATGGGTGACGCAACATTATCTTACCGTTTGTATGTAGAAGAAGACAATAAGAAAATCAATGAGTATATAAAACAACTTATTGAAGTCAATGACCGCAGAATCAGAGAAACAAACAAAATATATGACTCTGCACTTGAAAAACTTAAAGACACAAACGTAACAAATCTTGGCGCAATTGTTCTTTATGAAGACGATTGGGAGGGCGGAGTGCTTGGTATCATCTGCTCAAAACTTGTCGACCTCTACAACAAACCTGTATGTCTGCTATCCAAAGTAGATAATGAATATAAGGGTAGTTGTCGTTCCGTTGCTGATATCAATATTCACGAAGCACTTACAAGCATGTCCGATATTCTTATACGTTTTGGCGGACACAATCAAGCAGGCGGTTTATCCGTCACAAAAGAAAATATTGACGAATTTGCAAGTCGTTTAAATGAATTTGTTTTGAATAAGAAATCAAGCAATAGTAATGACAAATATTATGACATTGATCTTGATTTTGAAGTAGACAAATCCTATCTTGAAAAATTAGAAAAGCTCCAACCATTTGGCTGTGCTAATGAAAAGCCAATTTTTAAAATCGAGCTTAATAATGTAAATGCAACAAGACTTGCCAATTACTACAAATACTACAAATTTAAAAACAACAATATAGAGTATATGGCATTTGGCCTTCCCACTCATTTTCACAATATCAATTCGAGTTGTGTAAAAAGTGGTATTGTCGACCTTAATCTAGAAACATACAATAAAGTCACTCGAGTAAAAGGAAGTCTAAAAAATCTTGAATATGGTCCACTTAAGAATCTTAAAAACAAAGAAATGCTTAATGCAAATTATCTTTTACAACTTTTCAATTTTGGTGAAAACAAACCTAATATAATAAAATCACACAATATCAATGAAGTAATAAAGACATTACTTGAGAAATCCGATAAAAACACAATTGTAGTGGCAAATAGTTTTAAGGCTTATAAAAAATGCATAGAAAAAAATAAATTTTCTAATTTCGAATTGTATTATCTAAATAATAATTACGGTACAAATACTCTGATTCTTGCACCAAACAACAATATAGACTTTAAAAACTATGAAAATGTAGTATTTTTACACAGTCCGCTAAGTGATGGATATTTAAAATCAATAAAGTCTA
>JAZONM010000019.1:0-4561 GCA_045654505.1 Clostridia bacterium
TATTGACTAGTAATATCAATTACAGGTGGGACAAATAGTGGTGGATTAAATACTTGAGTTTTTTTCTTCAAAATAGTATTTGTTTGTTTTTGCTTTAATTTATTGTTGTTTAGATTATTTCTTTCAGTGTTGTTGATTTTATTTCTTTGAATATTGGTTTTGTTATACATATCATTTCTCCATCAATTTGTGTTGTAATTATACTTTACGAAAATCGTCTTGTCAATATGATTGAAAAAAGATTTTATAGATAAACAAAACAATAGATTGCTTTTGCTATAAAAAAAAGAATGCAAATTTCGGAGCCTGCATTCTTAAAAATTGTTTTATATTATTCTACATTTCTATCAAATACCTTGTCGAATAGATAAAATTTTGACTTTTTAAAAAACCACTTAAAAAATCTTTGTGAGGTGCGAGGAAAAATGCGATACATTATATCCATAAGTTTTGCATCAAAACCTATCACCATTCGTCCTTTCTTCTTGATAATGCCTTTGGCGATTTTTTTCACCATCTTATCGCTTTTCATAGATATCATATTGATGAGTCTAGACGGCTTTTGTTTCATGTCTCGGAAAAGTTCTGTTTTGGTAAAACCCGGGCAGACATTGCTAATATATATCTTTCCGCGATTTTCCTCCCTTACACACTCAGTAAAACCTTTAATTGCTGATTTGCTAGCTGAATATATTGCAGTGCCTACAAGAGGACACAATGCGTCAGACGAACATATATTGATTATTGCAGGAGTGTTTGACTTTTTGATATTGTCCATAAGGATAGAGTATGAGTATACATATGAGTAAAAATTGGTGTTCATGGTGTTTTCCAATTTCTCAATACTTTGGTTTTCATATCTATCAAATGGTGGCAAAACACCAGCATTATTTATTAGTATATCGACATTGATGGCGTTTTCTTGCAAAAACTGATTAAATGCTTCCCAGTTTTCTTTTTTACTCACATCAAATAGTCGGTATGTAAAATGATCGCTCTTTTCTCCAAGTAGATTTATAAGAGATTTCATTTTATCTTCGTTTCGACCAATGCCAATGACTTTACAATCATATTTTTCAATTAAGTACTGACTTAGACCTCTGCCTATACCACTGCTTGCACCAGTAATAACAATTGTTTTGTCACACAACCATTTTTTTCTTGCCATAATATTACCTCATTTCTAAATATATCACATTGATAAGTATTTCGCAATTAAATCAGATACCACTTATTTAGTGTGTTTTCCTTGTTTTTTAAATAAAATGATACAAAAAGAAGAAAAAAATAAAAAATAAAAAGGAAATTAGAAAAATAAATTGTATATTATAGTCGAAGTACGTTTAGGAGAAAGTGTATGTCTACATACAATGAAGACTGGGTAACACAACTTAAAAACAATAGCAATATTGTAAGTGTAGTGTCAAAGTATATCTCTTTGCAAAGAAAGGGTAGGAGATATTGGGCATGTTGTCCGTTTCACTTTGAAAAGACACCGTCTTTTGCTGTTGATGAAATAAAGCAAACATATCACTGTTATGGTTGTGGTGTGGGTGGAGATGCAATCTCCTTTGTAAGAAAGTACGAAAACATCGAATTTATGGAAGCGTGTAAAATTGTAGCAAAGGATTGCAATTTTACTATTCCTGAAAAACAATATGACGAAACTATTGTTGCGCGTAAGAAAAAAGCCGATCGCATGTACGCACTTCTTCGCGACGCAACTACATATTATCACAACAATCTAAAAGATGCACCTCTGGCTCAAGAGTACATACAAAAGCGCCAACTTGATGACGATACAGTAAAAGCATTCGGTATCGGTTATAGCAAAGACTGGACAGGCATAATTGATGCATTGAAATCAAAGGGTTATAGTGTGAATGAGATGCAAGAGAGTGGGCTTGTAGAGACCAAAAACTACCGCACATTCGATTGCTATGCTGGCAGACTTATGTTTCCGATTATCAATGTATATGGCAATGTGGTTGGTTTTAGTGGGCGCGTACTTGAGGACAAGGGCTTTGCAAAATATAAAAATACCCAACAAACTAACTTTGGTTTTAAATTCACAAGTAAAGAAAGTAGTGACCTATTTGATAAGAGTAAATGTCTTTATGGTATTTATCAATTAAAGAAGTTTAGACAAACACAAAATATTGACGAAATTATACTAGTTGAAGGTCAAATGGATGTTATATCATTGTATCGCAATGGCGTAAAGAATGCGGTTGCGAGTCTTGGCACTGCATTTACTCCTATGCATATTAAGGAACTAAAACGTTTTTGTAATAAAGTTGTGCTATGCTTTGATGGAGACGACGCAGGAGTGAAGGCGACTCTTCGTACAATTGAGATATTGACATCTGACCCTGATATGCAAGTCTATGCCGTGCATTTACCTGAAAAACTTGACCCAGACGAGTATGTTATTAAATATGGTAAAGATAAGTATTATGAGATTATCCATAATGCATTGTACTGGGTGGAATATTTGATTAGAAAGTTGGCACGTGAGCACGACCTTACAAAACCTGATGGTAAAAACAATTTTATTGAAAAAGCACTTGAGGTTGTTAAAAAACTTGATACTCTTAGCGAAAGAGAGATATATATCAAGATGATAAGTGAAATAGCAAAAATAAATGAAAAGTCTCTTCTTGAAGATTTGGGTACTCCTGAGAAAAAAGAAGAGGTGGCAGTAGAATACACTAAAGAAAATGCATATGTGAAAGCGGTAAAATTTGTTGTTAGTGCGCTTTTGTACAAAAAAGATTATGCGACTCTTTCAGAAGATATAAGAGAGAATCTTATAAATTATGATATTCGCCGATTATATGACATGATAGCTGATAGTGGGGAGATAAATGTTTCTTCTCTTAAAAGTGCGTTTGACACAGAAAACAATAATGAGATAAAAGAAATTATTGATTTCATGCCGGCGAGTGTGAATGACAATCAAGGATATTTTAATGATTGTGTAAAGACTATAAAGTACAATGGACTTATGTTTAGACAAAGGCAAATATTGGAAGAAATCAAAGGGGAAAATGATCCTCAAAAGAAAAAAGAATTGTATACAAAACTTAATGAAATAAATCTAAAACTTAGAGGTAAATAATGGAAGAATTAAATTTGGAGAAAGATATACAAGAACTTGTAAGGTATGCAAAAAAACAAGGTAGTATATCTGAGGATGAAATCGGTACAAAACTGATAAAACACGATTTGACACTTGATGAGATGAAAGATGTCGTAGAAAAAATCAAAGCCGAGGGTGGAGTTGTTGAGGAAAGTGTTGACAGCGAAATCAAAGATGAGGACATCAAACAAATCATTACAGATATAAAAGTAGACGACCCTGTAAAAATGTATCTTAAGGATATTGGACAAGTTCAATTGCTTACAAGTGAGCAAGAAGTAGAATTGGCAAAACGTATTCTTCAAGGTGACCAAAAAGCAAAAGCAGAGCTTAGTGAGAGAAACCTAAAGCTTGTAGTAAGTATTGCTAAAAAATATGTAAATCGCAGCAGTATGCAATTCTTGGACCTTATTCAAGAGGGAAATCTTGGTCTTATCAAAGCGGTAGAAAAATTTGACTATACAAAAGGTTTTAGATTTTCTACATATGCTACTTGGTGGATAAGACAAGCCATAACTCGTGCTATTGCTGACCAAGCACGTACAATTCGTATTCCTGTGCATATGGTCGAGACTATACACAAACTTTCTCGCGTATCAAAGCAATTGATGCAAGAACTTGGACGTGACCCATCAAATTCAGAAATTGCTGAAAGAATGGGAATAAGTGAGCAAAGAGTATGTGAAATTCAAAAAATTGCTCAAGACCCAGTATCGCTAGAAAGCCCAGTAGGTGAGGAAGATGAGAGTAAGATAAGTGACTTTGTCGAAGATGATACAATGAAATCTCCGACTGAGAGTGCAGCGCAAGATATTTTGAAAGCGCAATTGCTTGCGGTAATCGAGACTTTGACTCCAAGAGAACAAAAAGTTATTCGTCTACGTTATGGTCTTGATGACAATCATCCACGTACACTTGAAGAGGTGGGTAAGGACTTTAATGTAACTCGTGAACGTATAAGACAAATTGAGGCAAAAGCCCTAAGAAAACTTCGTCACCCAAATAGAAGTAAAAAATTGCAGGATTTTGTTGATTGATGGAACTTAGTATAAGACTTCAAAATATTGCTAATCAAGTAGATAAAAGACGTATTGCAGATATTGGCTGTGACCATGGAAAACTTGTAGCATATCTTTTTGAAAATAAAAAAATTGATTATGCATTTGTTACAGATATAAGTCTACCCTCTGTAAAAAAAGCTGTAAAAATTCTGACTGACATGAGTGTGGGTTTTGACTGGGCTTGTGGTGACGGAACAGAGAAAATTACTAATGACCACAAAATTGAAGAGGGTATAATATCAGGTATGGGTGGACTTGAAATAATTAAGATATTTCAAAACTCCACTGTGGAAATAAAAGACTGGGTGCTTCAGCCTCAAAACAACGAATTTTCTCTAAAAAAGTACTTAATTAAAAA